>CAIPDT010000021.1 GCA_903863905.1 uncultured Methylococcaceae bacterium | reverse complement strand
TACCTGCTAAACCTTTAACAACCACGATACCTGCTTTAATGTTACCTGCTAAACCTTTAACGACCACGATACCTGCTTTAATGTTACCTGCTAAACCTTTAACGACCACGATACCTGCTTTAATCATCCACATAGCTCATTCTTCACTATGTAGAGGATATTGTT
This sequence comes from uncultured Methylococcaceae bacterium, assembly GCA_903863905.1. GTDB lineage: Bacteria > Pseudomonadota > Gammaproteobacteria > Methylococcales > Methylomonadaceae > Methylobacter_C. The sequence continues at coordinate 78,501 of CAIPDT010000021.1, read as the reverse complement.
ATACTGAATAGGGAGATTGTTCAGAATGGTGCGGATTATAGTCGTTTGCATAAAAGCTCCCTGACTGACTACAGCGTTTTAAACACTCCATAGCGCTTATTTAAAACACATCTATAACCCCATAATTTACTGATATATTTTCTTAAATACGAATATAAGACCTATGCAAACCAGCATAAGGCCTAAGCCATCCAGCTATCACTCAAATATAAAACCTAAAACCGTTTTATCCAGTATACTTTTACCCAATGTTCAGGCTAAGCGCTCAATGTTTAAATATTACTTCATTCTTGTTATTAAAAGACACTCTATAGCAATCAACTGTCCCTCCCTTGTGTTTCAACCACCCATACTTAATTAAATGAACTTTCTTGATGTAAAAACAGACTTCGCGTTTAAAAAAGTCTTTGGCAGTGACGGTTCAAAGGATTTGCTAATTAGCTTTTTAAACTCGGTCATAGAGTTTGACCAGCACCAAACTATTACCGATTTAACCATCGTTGACCCGTACAGCATCCCTTTATTAAAAGGCATGAAAGATACCTATGTGGATGTCAAAGCTGAATTAAGTGATAACACCCGCGTGATCATTGAAATGCAGATTTTAAATCACGAAGGCTTTGAGAAGCGTATCTTGTACAATGCGGCTAAAAATTACTCGATGCAGTTAAAGAAAGGCGACCATTATTCGTTACTGAATCCGGTGATTGCTTTAACCATCACTGACTTTATCTTATTTAAAAATAGTGACGAACTGATTAACCGCTTTAAATTAATCGAAAAAACTCATTTTATTGAATACAGTGATGATATCGAACTAATCTTTATTGAACTGCCTAAGTTTCTTAAAACTGAACCCGAACTCAGCAGTATCCAAGACAAATGGCTGTATTTTATTAAAAACGCCGGCACCTTAGATTACATCCCCAAGAATCTTGATCAACAATTAGAGAAAGCCTTTAATATCGCGAATGAAGCCAATCTCAGTGCGGAAGAATTAGAACTTCAGCACAAAAAACAAGAATGGATTGGGATGCAAAAAAGCTCGATTGAGTTGGCTATAAAAACTGGACTCAATCAAGGATTAGAACAAGGATTAGAAATAGGTTTGGAAAAGGGCTTAGAACAAGGTCGAGAACAAGGTCGAGAACAAGGACTAGAAGAGGGTCTGGAGCAAGGTGAATTGAAAGAAAAACAGAAAATAATCGAAAATGCCCACAAAATGGGCTTACCGATGCAAACCATTATTGCCCTCACCGGACTGACTGAAGAAAAAATTAAGTCATTGTTACCCCGTTCATAGCAAACCTATATTAAAGCAACCAGACTCTCTTATTGAGAGTCTATTTTTATCCAGATTAAACCCACCCTAAAAAAACAAACCCACAATATTTAATGCTAACCGCTCATTAATTCGTATAAACTAGCCCTATTTAAACCTGTGACCTGTGAATTAAACGACCGATACAGATTGCCTTTACATCAATAAAGTCGTTCCCTCTTAGGATTTACGCATGAACTTTTTAAAGACTCTCTTTCTTACCATCAAAAGAATATCCACTGTCGTTCTCTTAATCTCCGTTGTTATCGGAGGAGGTTGGCTTTTAATCCAATACGATGCATCAAAAGCGCCCCCACTGGCCAGTAAACAATTGCTTGTAGAGGGAGAAAATGCACTTAACATTGGGCATTATAATGACGCAGAGAAAATATTCTTAGATGAGCTAAAGGCCAATCCACAAAACGAAGCGGCGCAATGGGGCTTACAAATTGTTCAACTGCAAAAATCAATCACTCAGCCCGAGTTTAAAACCAACATTGATGAAATCTATCAACAAAACCCCAGCAATCCGCATCTTAACTTACTGCTTGGAAAGTTTTACTTAAAAGCAGGAGACGCCGACACAGCGCTACCTTATTATCAAGAAGCACTCAGTCAAAATCCAAAACTCGCCGACGCTTACAGTGATTTAGCCTTGTATTATGAACAACAAAGTGACTACGAAACGGCAAAAGTAACGATGCTAGAAGCGATTGATAGTGCACCTATCCCTCGATATCGCAATGATCTGGGCCGTATTTACTTTAAACAAAAACGTTTTGAAGAAGCCATTAAAGAATATGGTAAAAATAAAGAGTATCCACTCTCCGCTTTAGAAAGCGGCAGAATCTATTGGCGACTGGAGTATTTAAGTCAAGCAAGTAACTATCAATATCAAGCCATTGAATGGCTTAATGATAAAGCCATTATGTCAAAACCTGAGAATCAAGAAGCCTGGCATTTTGACATCTCGCCCCAAAAGAGCGTTGAACTAAGCACGGTTGAAGAAAAAAAAATCTACGCCTACTACTGCTTATCGATTAGTCTGTATTTGCAGGGTGATAAAGTCGGTGCCGAACATGAATTACAAAAACTCAGCGCTCTTAACCTAACGCGCTCTGCCAATATGGCAAGCCTGTTAGGTCTAGCATTGGACGCCTTAGCGCGTTCCAATAATAGCTTTACCGATCAAGTGATCGCCTACAAACAACTGTTCTTATAATGGCTACTATTTTCTATCGCCCTGCAAAAACCCGAGCGTTAGCCTTTTTAGGCTTATTGTTATTAGCTTTGGCTATTCTAGGTGGGATGATTTGGCGTAATTTACATCACTTTGAAACCGTATTATCTTATGTTGATTATTCACACCGCATTCAAAATGTCTCGGTGGGCTTGCAACAATCGTTAATCAGTTATGTCACCGACACCGCGACGACTGCGCAACCGCCAGTCCTTGCTAAGACGATCAAAGAAATGCAGATATTGATCGATGATAATCAATACCTCTCCCCCTCTACGCGCAAAAACTTAGAAACGGTAGGCTCTCTATTAATCAATATCAACGAACTCAGCAAAGAACAAAAAAATACCCGCCTCATTGAAGCACTTGCAGTGATGAGTCAAACCCTAGATGAAGAAGGCCTAAGGCGCGAAAAACTCTTAGAAGATATTAACTTTGATACGCAAACTGAGCTTTACATTGCCCTAGTCACCTTTACAGTCATTTTATTGGGGGCGATGTTATTTTTATACTATCGCATCTTACATCCCTTAAATGATTTAAGACAATTGTTAGAAAGACTCACTGACGAAAACTACACCCCCATCACCATCGACCATCTTGATCCGTTATTATTTCCGGTCTTTAATAGTTATAACGAAATGGTGATTCATCTTGCCGAACTTGAAGCCGCCAAACATCTGTATGCACAGTCACTGCAACGCGAAGTCCGTTTAGCGACTCAGGCCCTGTTAGAACAACAATACAGCTTAGCCCGAGCAGAACGACTCGCCGCCATCGGCGAAGTGGCGGCAGAATTAGCGCATGAAATCCGCAATCCTTTAGCGGGTATTCAAATGGCTTTTAATAACTTACGCCGCGAAATAAATGACCCCAATCAATGTGAAAGAATGGATTTAATTAGTAGTGAGCTTAAACGCTTGGGGCGCCTTCTGAGTGATATGTTGGATCAAAGCCGACATTCTCCAGAAACCGCCTGCAACTTTAATATGACCACACTCCTCCGCGATCTTATCACCTTAACACGTTACCAGATTGCTGAAACCATTGAAATCATGAGTGATACCCCCCCCCTTATTCCGGTGCATTTACCCGAAAGCGGCATTCGGCAAGCCTTATTAAACTTAATCTTAAATGCTGCGGATGCCTTACAGGAACGGCCGGGGTTAATTCGGATTAAAGTCCGTGCTGAAGCACAGCAACTGCGTATTGAAGTGTTTGACAATGGCCCCGGCTTCTCTCAAGACATGCTTAATTATGGTATTCGTCCGTTTAGAACCAGCCGACAAGACGGCACTGGTTTAGGCTTGGCGATGGTACAACGGTTTATAAAAGATGTCGGTGGCAACATTAAATTAAGCAACCTTCACCCGAACGGCGCTTGTGTTACAGTATTGTTACCCAAAGAATGCTTACTCGGACATAAATCATGATAGAAACCTTGCTCATTATCGAGGACGAGAAACTACTCGGCTCAGAACTTTCGCGCCATTATCGACAATTAAGTTGGGAGGTTGTCTTAGCCACCTCACTGGCCGAAGCTAAAGCCTTATTATTAAAAGATAGAATTGAACCGCTGCTGATCTTATCGGATATGAACTTACCCGATGGTAATGCCCTTGATTTTATGGAGTCTATCAAAAAACACGTAAGCTATGCCGAATGGTTATTCTTAACCGGTTACGGGAGTGTGCCGGATTCGGTTAGAGCGCTTCGTCTAGGTGCTTATGATTTCTTAGAAAAGCCCTGTGATTTAGAGCGTCTTGATCTGGTGGTTACCAGTGCGACTCGAAGCGCGTCCATGCAGCGCCGTGTGATTGATCAAACTAAACAAGGCTATCGACGTTATTCACCCGACGCTTATTTAGGCCATAGTAAACAAGCCCAAAACATTCGAGATTTATTAGCCAAGCTCACTCAAGTCCCTTTTAGTGCGTTGATTATTGGCGGTGAAAGTGGCACTGGCAAAGGCCTGACAGCTCGGATCTTACATTACGGGGGGCCTCGCGCCCAACAACCGATGATTGAAGTCAATTGCGCGGCCCTACCTCGTGAATTACTTGAATCTGAATTATTTGGTCATGAACCCGGTGCTTTTACGGGGGCCGCTGGACGGCATCGTGGCCTTTTGGAACAAGCCGATGGCGGCACTTTATTCATGGATGAAATCGGTGAAATGCCGCTCGATTTACAAGCCAAACTGCTTAAAGCCATTGAAGATCATAAAGTCAGACGCTTAGGCGGTGAAAAAGAAATTAGTGTCAATGTACAAATAGTGGCGGCCAGTAACCGCGACTTAGAACAGATGGCTCAAGCCGGTACCTTTCGAACCGATCTGTACCATCGTTTAAGTGTGTTTAAGGTTATCTTACCGCCCCTTAGAGAAGGTATTGAAGATCTGGATGATCTAGTGCCACTGTTTGTAGCAGAATATAACGCCAAGGCAGGACGTAGAGTTAAAAACATTCCAGACGATGTTTGGAAAAAACTTAAAGCGCATTACTGGCCAGGCAACGTCAGAGAATTAAGAAATGTCATTGAACGCTGTGTATTATTTTCTGATGATGCCGTGTTTCCAAGCCAATGGTTACAACTGCCCGGTCAAACAACAACATTATCTAACGAATCCGCGTATAATCAGAGTGAAACACAAGGTATTTTCTTACCTTTAGATGGCAGCATGGTACTGGATGACATGGATCGCGTTATTATCAAAACCGCCCTAGAACTGGCTGAAAATAATTTAACAGCGGCCGCCAGAGCCCTGGGTACCACCCGTGAAACACTGCGCTACCGAGTTCGTAAATACAATCTAAAAATAATAGATTAATCAACATAACATCAACATGCCCATTTTTGATCAACTCATCCAAACAATGACGGAACTGTTTAACGAGAGCCAAATACCTCACGGTTATTGTCTTACTTGGAATTCGGCCTTACTTTGGCTTCATGTTATCTCTGATAGTTTAATTACAGTTGCTTATTATTCTATTCCGTTAACGCTGCTGTACTTTATCCAAAAACGTAAGGATTTTCCGTATTCCAAGTTAGTTATTTTATCTGTTTTATTTATCCTTGCCTTTGGCACCACTCATTTATTAGAGGTGGTCACTATCTGGTATCCGGTCTATTGGCTTGAAGGCTTTATCAAAGCCCTGACGGCTATTGTATCCATCGCCACTGCATTGTTAATGATAAAAGTGGTGCCCCTCGCGTTGTCTCTCCCGAGTTCAGAGGCATTACACGCAGAAATCCGTCAACGAAAAACAGCCCAAAAGCTTCAACAAGAAATCCTCAATAAACTTAATAAGATTTCTAGTCGGTTACCGGGTGCGATCTATCAGTTTCGGTTATATCCGGATGGTAGTAGTTGCGTGCCTTTTGCCAGCAATCGATTTCATGATATCTTTCGTTTACCAGCAGACGACGTTAGAGAAGATGCCGCTGAGGTATTTAAACTCATTCATCCTGATGATCTTGAAAACCTAATCCTCTCCATCAAAAAGTCAGCGCAAGATTTAAAGCCTTGGCTTTATGTATACCGCGTTAAATTTAACCATGGTGAAGAACGCTGGCTATCGGGTAATGCTATCCCCGAAAAAGAACTCGATGGCTCTACGCTCTGGCATGGTTTTATCTCTGACATTACCGACAGCAAGCACTTAAGCGATCAATTACAAAAAACAGAATATATCAACAACGCTATTCTGGAGTCCAGTTTAGACGCCATCGTCAGCATTAACGATGAAGGCATCATTTTTAACTTTAATACGGCTGCCACCACTATCTTTGGTTACGAAGCGAACGAAGTATTGGGGCGCTCCATCGACATTTTAATCCCTGACAGATTTCGTTCTTTGCATTCAACTAGCTTTACGCAATTTTTAAGAAATAGACCCTACAAGCTATTTAATAAACGCATTCATCTCAATGCCCAACATCATTCGCATGGAGAGTTTCCTGTTGAAATGGCTATTACTTCATTTGTCATAAACGATGAAGTTTTTTTTACTACCACCCTGCGAGATATCACCGAATTTAAAAAAGCCGAACAAGCCTTAGTTGATGGTCAAAAACAAGCTGAAGAAGCTAATCGAGCCAAATCACAATTTCTGGCGATGATGAGCCATGAAATCAGAACACCTCTTAATGCCCTCATTGGCGCTCAAGAATTACTCTGTAACACTGACTTAAACGCTACACAACAACACTATCTAAAAATTGCCTTTACTGCGGGAAACCATCTATTACTCTTAGTCAATGATATTTTAGATTTAACTAAAGTCGAGAGCGGTAAGCTAATTCTTGAACAGATTCCCTTTAATGCGCTACAAATCATTGAAGAAGCGCTAGAATTGGTAGCCAATTCTGCCAATGAAAAAAACCTAGTTTTGTCTGTGAATACTACACTGCCTAAGAATGGCTTATGGATTGAAGGCGATCCTTGGCGGTTTCGACAAGTGCTGCTTAATTTATTGACGAATGCCATTAAATTTACTGAATCGGGTAGTATATCAATCAGACTCTCTGTCAATTCAACTTTTATAAATAAAGGGGATTTACTGATCGAAATAACGGATACTGGTATTGGTATCCTCTCCGCAGCCCAAACACATTTATTTGAAATATTCAGTCAAGTTGACCCCTCTGATACCAGAAAACAGGGCGGTAGTGGTTTAGGTCTCACTATTTCAAAATCCTTAGTTGACTTATGGGGTGGTGAAATAGGCGTTGACAGTGTCCCCAATCAAGGCAGTCGTTTTTGGTTTACCTGTGGCAAAACCATTCAAGCGCTCGAACAAGAAGCCGTTTCGTTAACAATCGCCTCAACAGATCAGCCGATCTTGCCTAAAATCCCAGCGTCTGTTCAACAGGCTCACATACTTCTAGTTGAAGATAACCCTATAAATCAAACTATCATGACGTACATGCTAGAAAGTCAGGGACATCACGTCGAGGTCGCTGACTCTGGCCAAGCGGCCATTTTAGCCGTCACCAACAGCGATTATGACTTAATATTCATGGATGTTTCAATGCCTGATATGACGGGAATGGAGGCCACTCAATACATTAGAGCATTAGGTGGCTTAAAAGCCTCTGTGCCTATTATCGCGATAACCGCTCACGCCCTCGAAGGCTATGAGAAAATGTGTTTAGACTCAGGCATGAACGGCTATGCCACCAAACCCATTAGCCAACAACAATTACTCGATTTAGTGACTAAATGGTGTTGTCCAAATAAACCGACCGATACGTTTTCGTCATGACTTAAACGCACTCATCATATTTTATATATTTAAAACGGGGATCATCGGGCGTACCTTCTAATGCGCCCCCCTCTTTACCCGGTTGCCACATGAGTACTTCTTCAATCTTTAAAGCCAATTCAAAATCTTTATCGGTAATCCCTTTTGCAGCATGATTCATTAACTTCACGATAACAAAAGCATACGACACATTGAGGTCTGGATGATGAAACGCCACCTCAGCTAAATGGCCAACCGTATTCACAACCATTAAAGTACCTTTCCACCCGGTGGTTTTGTATTTACGTCGAATCCAGCCTTTTTCATAATACCAATGCGGTAATTGTGCCTTTAATCGAGACGCCACTTCACTGTCCGTATAAAGCTCTTGATTTTCTCGCTTTCGCCATTCACTCATCATTCTTACCTGTTTATTGGTGTAAAATAGGGGCAATTTTAAACCAGTCACTATAAAATAACCCAGCTTTTAAAAAATACGTTTATACTCGATTCCCACGTGTTTTGAGTACACAATATTACAGCGCTCATTATTTGCGCCTAGGTATCCCACAATGAATTATGATGACACGTTATGAAGAGCGGGCAATTATTTTTAATTTTAGCTATTTATGCCACCCTTACCGGTTGCGGCCAACCCGGCGCACTTTATTTACCCGGTAAAGTCCCACCGGGCACTGTAGAGCCCACCCAAAAACTCGATCAAAAAAACAACTTAAATTAACAACATGGATCATTTTAATTATCAAAACAACGAACTCTTTGCTGAAGCAGTCGCTGTTCGTGACATCGTCAATCAATATGGCAGCCCTTGTTACATTTACTCCAGAGCCACGTTAGAAAGACACTGGCTAGCCTTTGATCAGGCCTTTGGCGATCAAGCCCATTTAATTTGTTATGCGGTCAAAGCAAACTCTAATATTGCTATCCTTAACTTATTAGCACGCTTAGGCTCTGGTTTTGATATTGTTTCACTCGGCGAAATGCAACGCGTGCTAGCCGCCGGCGGAGAAGCGAACAAAATAGTTTTTTCAGGTATTGGCAAAAGAGAAGATGAAATTCTAGCCGCTCTCAAAATAGGCATCCGATGCTTTAATATTGAAGTGAGCGGTGAATTAGATAGAATTAATAGCTTGGCAGGGCAATTAGGAGTTATTGCACCGATTTCCTTTAGAGTCAATCCTGATGTCGATGCTAAAACCCATCCTTATATTTCTACCGGCTTAAAAGAAAACAAATTTGGCATTGATATTAATCAGGCCTTAACGGAGTATCAACGCGCAGCCTCCATGCCGAATATCAATGTCATTGGTATTGATTGTCATATTGGCTCACAACTCACCGAAACCAAACCGTTTTTAGACGCTCTTGATAAAATACTGGCCCTTGTTGCCACCTTAAAAGACAACGGTATTCATCTACACCATTTAGATTTAGGCGGTGGACTGGGCATTCGTTACAATAACGAACAACCACCCGAACCGGCTGATTATATTAAGGCTATCTTAGAACGCCTTGGTAAAACTGAGTTTGAGGTTCTATTAGAGCCCGGCCGTGCGATTGTGGGTAATGCAGGTGTTTTAGTCACCCAAGTTGAATACCTTAAACCCACCGCGCATAAAAACTTTGCGATTGTTGATGCGGCGATGAATGATTTAGTGCGCCCTTCTCTCTACAGCGCGTGGCAAGAAATCATCCCTGTTAATCAAATCAGTACCGCCCCTGATCAACAATGGGATATTGTAGGGCCGGTGTGTGAAACCGGTGATTTCTTAGGTAAAGAACGCCTGCTTAAAGTAGCCCCCGGCGATCTTTTAGCGATTCGTTCATCAGGTGCTTATGGTTTTTCAATGAGCTCTAATTACAACTCAAGACCTCGTGTGGCTGAATTATTAGTAGATGGCGATCGTGTGCACTTAATACGCGAAAGAGAAACTATTCAGCAACTTTGGGCGAATGAACATTTATTACCTTAACAACGACTAACCATGATTAAATTTACTAAAATGCACGGTTTGGGCAATGATTTTGTGGTCATTGATGCTATTAATCAAGCGATAAATTTAAGTTCTGAGCAAATTCAACGCCTGTCTGATCGCAATTTTGGTATTGGTTTTGATCAACTCTTATTAGTTGAAGCGCCTGTTAATTCCAATGCCGACTTTAAATATCGCATCTTTAATGCTGATGGTAGTGAAGTGGGGCAATGTGGTAACGGGGCGCGTTGTTTTGCTCGCTTTATTCGTGATAAAAAGCTCTCTGAGAAAAATGAAATCTGTGTGGATACTCGCTCAGGTCAACTCTTATTAACGTTTGATGCGCAAGACTTAATCACCGTTAACATGGGGATTCCTAAACATCAACCTGCTGAAATCCCTTTGATCGCTGACGCTGAAGCGTTAACATACTGCGTGATAGTTAACGAGTCTGACATTCACTTTGGTGCGGTATCGATGGGCAATCCTCATGCGGTGATTCAAGTAGACTGTATTGACACGGCACCCGTCACAGAACTGGGTTGTGCTTTAGAAAGCCATGCTATTTTTCCTGAACGCGCTAATATTGGTTTTATGCAGATCATCAATAGATCGGCCATTAAACTGCGAGTTTATGAACGAGGTGCCGCAGAAACCCTTGCCTGTGGCAGTGGCGCCTGTGCAGCGGTTGTGATTGGTATCCAACAAAACTTGCTGGATGATACCGTTGATGTAGCGTTACCCGGTGGGCATTTAACAATCCACTGGCAAGGCCTTGGTAAACCTGTTTATATGACGGGGCCTGCTACTTCTGTTTTTGAAGGAATGATTGACTTATGAATGTAACAGCAACCGCTCTAAGCACGGCAGACGTTGAAGAATATTTAACGCAGCATCCCGATTTTTTTCATTCCCACGTGCATTTACTAGAACATTTGCATATTCCACATCCAAGTGGTGTTGCAACATCATTAATATCGAAACAACTGGAAATTTTCAGGAACAAACATCAAGAATTAGAAGCCCAACTTAATTCATTGATAGAGATTGCCCGTGATAATGACACGTCTTTTATTAGAATGCACAAACTCACGCTGGCTTTGCTAGAAGCCACTTGCTTAGAGTCTGTCGTCAATAATATTGAATGTGTGCTGACTGAATATTTTTTAAATGATTTTGTCGGCCTTCGTATTATTGGAATCGCGTCCGACCCGAGCCTTGAGCCTTTATTTATTAAACCCGATAGCCCGGATTTACAACCATTTATTAAAGAGTTAAGTAGTCAGCAAGCAAAATGTGGACGCCCCACCTTAGCACAAGCCAAAATCCTCTTTGGTGATAATGCGCTAGAGGTTAAATCTTGTGCCATTATTCCGATGAACTTTACTGAGCTAGAAGGCATTTTAGCCATGGGTAGTCGAGATGAAAGCCGTTTTCATTATAGTATGGGGCATTTATTTTTAACTCAAATGAGCGAGGCTATCGGAACACGGTTAATTTCTTTATTTAAAGAAAAGTCTAATGCAGGCTGATTCAGAACAATTATTGGACGATTTTTTAACCCAACTGACCGTGGAAAGACGCGCTTCTGAACATACGATCAAAAGTTATCAAAGAGACATAACCCAGTTAAAAAGTTATTGCTTCAATCAGCAAATAAGCCAGTGGTGCCATTTAACAACCCAAGATATTCGCTCGCATATCGCCGCTCGACATCGACAAGGCTTAAGTGGCTCTAGTTTACAAAGAGAACTCTCTGCCATTAGAAGCTTCTTTAATTTTTTACTTAAACAACTGATTATTGACAACAACCCTGCACAAACTATAAAAGCCCCCAAACACGCGAAGACACTTCCAAAAACAATGGATGTGGATCAGATCCAAGGGTTATTAGAATCGGGAACCAGCTCTACCCTTGATGTCCGTGATTTAGCCATGTTTGAGTTATTTTATTCCTCCGGCCTTCGTTTAAGCGAACTCACTGCACTTAATATCAATGATATTGACCTGAGTAATCAATCACTCATGGTTAAAGCCGGTAAAGGCGGCAAATCTCGATTATTACCCATTGGCAGCAAAGCGATACAAGCACTCCAAAACTGGCTAGCCATTCGACTCAAAAAAACATCAACGACCGAATCCGCTTTATTTACTTCCACGCACGGTTCCAGACTGGGACAACGTAGCGTTGAACTAAGGCTCTCACTCTGGTGTAAGAAAAATGGAATTCATGAACACGTGCATCCGCACATGTTAAGACATTCTTTTGCGAGTCATTTACTGGAATCAAGTCAAGATTTACGAGCCGTGCAAGAATTGTTAGGACACAGCAATATTAGCACGACTCAAATATATACCCACTTAGACTTTCAACATTTAGCTGATATTTATGATAAATCTCATCCAAGAGCTAAAAAAAAGTTGAAATAGTCATAGGCTTCCTAAGCAATAAATTGAAAAACCTGATAACATTAGACCTATTTTTAATATAAAAGAAATTTGTTTTATCAGATACACACCCCCTACAGGATACTGGAAATGGCAGCAAACGACACACTAGATGATATAAAATCTAAAGGAATACTCTGGGGCTTTGGTGTTCTTACCCTCGTAGCAGTGGTCGTACTCCTTATCTTAGGCGCATGGTGGGGTAGCGAACCCGGGCAATTTAATATACAAGATGAAGCACGTAAACGAGTAGAAGCATCAAAACTCGAAGGTGGTCATAATGAGCACGAATCAGCACCCGCTTCTGTCGCATCTGGTCAAGCCAATGAAGAGTCCGAAGTTTCAGAAGTGCCGATTGGTTATACCTATACCAATACACTTGCCCATATTGCTGAAGTACTTTTACATAAAAGTGGCGGTTACATTACAAATGACGTAGCGCCTCCTGGGGTATTGCTCGATAACATTTCAAACTGGGAGTATGGCGCCTTAGTCATGTTGCGTGATGCAACAACAGCTCTTAGAAACCACTTTGCAAGAGATCAATCACAATCAGCCGAAGATCCAGATTTAGCCGTCGCTGAACCTTATTTTTACTATGAACACAATTCATGGGCCTTGCCTTCAACAGAAGCTGAATATCAAAAAGGGATTGATGCGCTACATAAATACATGACACGCCTACAAAAGTATGGTGGCACTGTTAAAAAAGCCCAATTCTATTCAAGAGCGGATAATCTTTGGCAATATACAGAGGTGGTCATTAAACGCCTAGGTGGCTTATCAACCCGCTTAACAGCTAACAGTGCCGAGGGAAACTACGGTCCTGGCTTAACAGTGATTGAAAAACAAGCTGCTGATGAAAAAGGCACACCTGTCACTAAAGTATCATGGCTAGAAATCGACGATATTTTCTATGAAGCACGGGGCGCAAGCTGGGCTTTATTACACATTTTACGTGCCATTAAACATGACTTCGCCGATATCTTGCTTGATAAAAGAGCCATGAGAACCGTCGATATCATGATCAAAGCGATGGAAAATGCACTAACTCCTATATTAAGCCCAATGATTTTAGATGGCAGCGGTTATGGCTTATTCGCCAACTACTCACTCACTATGGCCAACTACATTTCAAGAGCCAATGCAGCCGCACTTGATTTACGCGACATTATGAATAGAGGTTAAGCGATTACAATGGATGAACAAATAAACTACAACCTGACACAACTGAGCACTTGGAAACGGATTATCTTTATGCTGGTTTTTGCAGCGCTGGGTTCTTTAGTCAGAATGATGATTTGGGCGGTGATTTTTTTACAAGTGGGCTCTACTCTGCTTACCGGAAAAGCAAACCCCAATATTCTAAATTTTGGGCGCAGCCTTTCTGTTTATACTTACCATATTTTATTGTTCTTGACCTTTAATACTGAAACCCTGCCGTTCCCTTTCTCAGCGTGGAATTTAACAGCAGAACTTCAGTTACCAAAGGAATAAAGATCTAGCCTAAGATGATCACCTGATCGTCTTAGGCTTATTGGCATAACAACCCTATTCGTCGTCCTCATCTTCGTCTTCGTCGTACTCATCTTCATCAAACAAGTCAATTTCTTCGAATTCAGCACCCTCTTCTGGGTCGTCATCATTTAATTCAAGGAAATCATCTTCATTCGCATCCCCTTCAAAATTAAACACATTCTTTAAATAACGATATAACAATCTAGCCGATTTTGGCGGCTTAGACGCTTCTTGTTCCTTTTGTATATTCCGTAGCAATTGTCTTAATTGCTGTCTATCTGCATCAGGTTGCTCATTCAGAAACGCGGTTAACGCCTCCTGCCCCCCTTTAATCAATCGATCTCGCCAACGCTCAACAATATGATGCTCTCTTACTGCATGAGCACTTTTGTTTTTCATTTTTGCCAGTTTTTCTAAAATAGTATCAACGTTTATTTTATTTAGCTGACCCGTAATATATTTTAAAAGTCTTTTTCTGGCGCCTTTATGAGGCATGCCTGACACTTGTATGACGGAGTTATGAATATTACCGGGTAATTCAAGTATGGTAATCTGGCTCACAGATAATTCTGATATTTCTTCAGCTAAATCAAATAAAACAGCCATATCTTTTTTGATTTGCGTTTTATTCGGACGTACCGCGTAATAAACTATTTGACCTTGATCATCGTATTCATATTCGTAATCAAACTCTTGTTCTTGCTCTTCTCTCATCTTATATCAAACCATCGCACCCAAAAACACCTCAAGACCCTCATAACGCTTAACAAAGCGCTAAACTTAAAAATACTATTTAACAAACACTTAATAGAATTATAGGGGTATTCTACCACAGACTGTTTAAGCACTTTTAAAGCATCGTTCAATTATTTAACAGAACTGTCATTCAATTATTCCTGAGCCAGTACTTTAAATTTGCGATAATAGCCGATCATCATTTATTTAGGATATTTGTTACTCATGTGGTTTAAAAATCTTAGTGTTTTTCGTCTTACCGAAGCATTCACTTTAACGCCCTCAGAACTAGAGCAAAAACTTGAAGCCCTTTCATTTCGCCCCTGTGGCCCTCATGAAGAATTTACCTTAGGCTGGACATCGCCTCTGGGCAAAGCGTCTCCACAACTTGTTCATGCGACCAATGGATATTTAATGCTCTGTGGCAAAAAAGAAGAGAGAGTACTTCCTACTGCTGTTATTAATGAATTAGTCCAAGAAAAAATCTCTGAAAAAGAAGCTCAGCAAGCTCGCAAGCTATCTAAAAAAGAACGCACCGAAATCAAAGATGAAATTATCTTTGATCTACTGCCTAAGGCATTTACCTTTTCTCGCAAAATCTACGCGTATATCGACCCTAAAGGCGGTTGGTTAATCGTTGATGCGGCTTCAGCAAAAAGTGCTGAGGATTTGCTGAGTATGCTGCGTAAATCACTGTCTTCATTACCTGCGGCTCCGCTTAATACGATTGAAAAACCCAGCACCACGATGACCCAATGGTTACTCACTAATCAAGCTCCTAACGACATCACCATTGAAGATGAATGTGAACTCCGTTCTCCTGAAGAGGCCGGTGGAATTATTCGTTGTAAACGCCATGATTTAGCACTGCCTGAAATTAAAAATCATTTAGACACTGGCAAAGAAGTCATTAAGTTAGCTTTAAACTGGGAAGATAGGATTTCTTTTATTCTTGATGAGAATTTAGCCGTTAAACGGTTACGTTTTCTAGAACTCATTCAAGATCAAGCCACTGAAATTGAAACCGAGGATGACGCCGGGCAATTTGATGTAGATTTTTCGATTATGTCAGCAGAACTGGCCAACTTTCTACCCCGTCTTTTAGATCTCTTTGGCGGAGAAAATAAGGCATAAAAAAAGCCCGGTAGGTAAAACCTACCGGGCTTTTTATTTGCTCGAAAGCAATGATGAATTATTTCATCATTGATTTTTTGAACAAGTTGTCCAATTTGCTGTTAGTGTCTTGAGCATATTGAGCAGCACGGTTAGCAGCTGATTCAGCAGCAGCCGCTTTAGCAGCAGCGTCAGCAGCAGCAGATTGTGCACTTGCAGCGTCAGAAGAAGCTTGAGCAACAGAAGTTTTCAAACCGTCAATTTGAGTTTGAAGACCTTCTATGTCAGAGTTAGTTGCACAACCTACAACTAAACTAGCAACCATAGCGATCATAGATAATTTAATTACTTTTTTCATATTATTTTCCTTAGTCAGAGTTATTACTACAAAAAACATTATAGCTGGCGGTGATTTTATCAGCCTATGTTCAATTTTTCCAGCTTTATTTTATTTTAACGACAGTCCCCGTCTCAACTAATTGACTTAAATGATCAATTTGAGGATTCGTTAAAGCGATACATCCATGAGTCCAATCGAATACTTCGTGTATCTTAGGATTCGCACTTCCAAGCCCATGAATACCAATTTGACCACCTAAAGGTGTATTTTGAGGTGGTATTTGATTGTATTGATGCGCAGTCAAAATTCTATCATAAGTCGGTTTATCAATGACTCCCTTATGCCAGGCTTTTTCTGCGTCTTCAACAGATGGGTAAGTTAACCCAAAAAAGCGCCGAAAGCTACTTTTTTCACCCACCCAACCTATTTTATAACTTCCAAACGGTGTGATATTGTCACCCCGATGATTTTTTAATCCTGCTCCACCCCGGCCAATCGCAATTGCGCTTAAGGTTTCAATCGTCTGATCACCTTTTTTGACCTCAATTTTACGCGCCTTGGTATCAATTAACAGCCAAACATCCTCTTCGGCAAAAACAGCATTGGATGACACACTTAAACACAATATTAAAAATATTCGCAACATATTAAAATTTACACTAGAGAAGAATTTTGGTGTACTTTATTAACCACATTAATTATCGCATTAAGGACTCAATATGCAAATAGAAACCATCACTACGACCCCTTATAACGACCAAAATCCAGGAACATCTGGCCTTAGAAAAAAAGTTAAAGTTTTTCAACAACCCAACTATCTTGAAAACTTTGTACAATCAATCTTCGATTCACTTGAAGATGTCAACGGCAAAACACTCGTCCTAGGAGGAGATGGCCGTTATTTTAACAGAATTGCCATTCAAATTATTATAAAAATAGCGGCTGCTAAAGGCTTTGGTGAACTGATTATCGGCCAAGGTGGCTTATTGTCTACACCTGCCGCCTCAAATATAATAAGAAAATATAAAGCGTTTGGAGGACTTGTTCTTTCAGCTAGCCATAACCCAGGCGGTCCAGACGAAGATTTTGGCATTAAATATAATGTCGATAACGGCGGCCCCGCCTCAGAAAAATACACTGATGAATTTTTTAAACGTAGCCAAAAAATAAAGTCTTATAACAAAGCTATCATAGAAGATATTGATCTTGATAGCATCGGTTCTCAACAAATTGATGATCTTAAAATCACAATTATTGATCCAGTAAGTGATTATGCTGAACTCATGCAATCCATTTTTGATTTTAGCTTGCTCAAGCAAAGCATTAGTTCGGGTTATATCACCCTACTTTTTGATGCTATGAGCGCCATTACCGGCCCTTACGCCAAAAGAATACTGATTGATATCCTGGGCGCCTCACCTGAATCTTTGATCAATGCTGAGCCCTTAGAAGACTTTGGTGGCCACCATCCTGATCCAAACTTAGCGCATGCTCATGAACTGGCAGAACGCATGTTTAGTGCAGAGGCCCCTACCTTTGGTGCAGCTTCCGATGGCGATGGCGATCGTAACATGATTACAGGTCGCCATATTTTTGTAACCCCCAGTGATAGCTTAGCCATTATGGCGGCCAATGCTCACTTAATACCCGCTTATACCAAAGGCTTAAGTGGTGTTGCTCGCTCAATGCCTACTAGCCAAGCCGTTGACCGTGTCGCCGCTAAATACAACATACCCTGCTATGAAACGCCTACTGGCTGGAAGTTTTTTGGCAACTTACTCGATGCCGGCAAAATAACGCTGTGCGGCGAAGAAAGCTTTGGTACGGGCTCGGATCATGTAAGAGAAAAAGATGGCTTGTGGGCGGTTTTATTTTGGTTAAACTTAATTGCTGTTAAACGCCAATCCGTCGCTGATATCGTGCATGAACACTGGGAAAAGTTTGGTAGAGACATTTATTGCCGACACGATTATGAATCCATAGAAACGCCTATTGCTAACGGTATTGTCGAACATTTACGTAACCAATTACCCACCTTGCCTAAACATGTATTTGGTGAATACGTGGTGAAATATGCCGATGAATTCTGCTATGAAGACTCTATAGACGGTAGTATCAGTAAAAACCAAGGCATTCGTGTTGGCTTTGAAAATGGTTCCAGAATCGTCTTCCGTTTATCAGGAACCGGTACCGTAGGCGCCACACTCAGAATTTACATTGAACGCTTTGAAGCCGATAGTAGCCAACATAATCAAGATGCTCAAGAGGCTTTAGCCTTCTTAATTGAGTTAGCCGAACAACTCTGTGAAGTAAAGCAACGCACCGGCAGAACTGAACCAGACGTTATTACTTAAGCACTTAAGTCAGAGAGCGCGTTATCAGATTAATTGATAACGCGCTCTCTGACCAGTAATGTGTACTTAATCACCATTAAATCCCCCTCTGTTTGACCACACTAACCGCCTATTCCAGACACCGACACCACTCGATGACACGGAATAACAACCGGATAAGGATTATCTCTACAGGCATTATCCACCGTACGGGCAGACGAATGAATGATTTTAGCCAACGCCGAATAAGTCAGCGTTTCACCGAGGGGAATATCAGTTAAAGCACCCCACACACTATGCCGATACGCACTACCCTACTAAAAGTTGACTTACCTCTTCATTTCAATTATTCTTGAAATATGGAAAATAAAACAGCTGTTATCACTCTTTCTGCTTTAGCCCAAGAATCGAGGCTGAGCATTTTTCGCACTTTAGTCCAAGTGGGCCCGGATGGGATGGCGGCGGGTAAGATTAGCGAAACGACGGGCATTCCGCCCTCGTCTTTGTCCTTTCATCTTAAAGAAATGACCTACGCTAACTTGGTTAACTCTCGCCAAGAAAGTCGCTATATCTATTATTCGGCCAACTTTAAAGTGATGAATGAACTGTTAGGCTTTCTCACCGAGAACTGTTGTGCCGGTGTGCCCTGTGGGATAGAAAGCCATTGTTGTGATGAGAAGGCCTAAGCGATGATGACTAAACGCCCCTCTATCTGACTCAAATTTAATCTAAACCCTACTATGACTTATTGAGACCTCAACCATGAACGTCCTATTCCTTTGTACTGGCAATTCTTGTCGCTCACTGATGGGTGAAGCGCTATTTAATCATCTTGCACCGGCCGGTTGGCATGGACTTAGTGCAGGCAGTAAACCTTTAGGACGCTTAAACAACGGCGCCGTCGCCTTACTTAAAGAGAAAGAAATCTCTATCGAAGGTTATTACAGCAAATCATGGAATGATCTCCCCTTGGTCCCCGATATCGTATTGAGTGTATGCGGAAATGCGGCTAACGAAACCTGTCCCGTGTATTTAGGCAACGCTTTACGTAGCCACTGGGGCGTAGAAGATCCCGCCCATGCAGAAGGAACCGAAGCAGAAATAAAAGCCGCTTTTGAAACCGCTTTTGGTATCTTACGGTATCGCATTGAACAATTTTTGGCCTTACCGCTAGAAGAATTAAAGCTAGACCCCGCCCGTTTAAAAGTTGAACTGGATCGTATCGGCACTTTATTACCCTAAACCTTAAGGAATTTTCTCATGACATCGATTCAAGTTTTTGACCCCGCCTTATGCTGCAGCACCGGTGTATGTGGTGTTGAAGTAGACCAACATTTAGTTGAATTTTCAGCGGACGCTGATTGGGTTAAACAAAATGGCGTGACTCTTGAACGCTTTAATTTAGCGCAACAACCGATGGCTTTCGCAGAAAACCCGTTAGTAAAAAGCTATTTAGAACGTTCTGGCGCCGAAGCGTTACCGTTGATTTTAGTCGATGGCGACATCGCTTTAGCCGGACGCTATCCAACAAGAGTTGAACTGGCCCGTTGGGCAGATATCACTGACACTGCAGAAAAGGCAGAATCAAAATGCTGCAGCGGTAGCAGTTGCTGTTAATTTATTAAGTAGGCGTTATCAAGATGACTGATCGACTGTTTTTAAAGCAACCACCGCGTTTTCTGTTTTTTACTGGAAAAGGAGGTGTAGGTAAAACCTCAATCTCCTGTGCCACCGCTATTCAATTAACGGACGAGGGCAAAAAGGTTTTATTAGTCAGTACCGATCCCGCCTCTAATGTAGGACAAGTTTTCGGGGTCAGCATCGGTAACCAAATCACCCCTATCTCGGCCGTGCTGGGCTTATCAGCTTTAGAGATTGATCCACAAGTCGCCGCTCAAACTTATCGAGACCGGATTGTGGGGCCAGTGCGTGGCTTATTACCAGAAGCCGTGGTTAACAGTATCGAAGAACAACTCTCTGGTGCCTGCACGACCGAAATCGCGGCCTTCGACGAATTTACCGAACTCTTAACGGATTCCACTTTAACCGCCGCTTACGATCACATCGTTTTTGATACCGCCCCCACCGGCCATACGATTCGTTTACTTCAATTACCCGGCGCTTGGACTGGCTTTTTAGAAGCCGGTAAAGGAGATGCTTCTTGTTTGGGACCTTTAGCGGGTTTAGAAAAACAACGCAGTCAATATAAAGAGGCCGTTGCCGCCTTAGCCGATCCTAAAAGAAGCCGTTTAATATTAGTAGCAAGGCCCCAGGCCGCGACATTACGAGAAGTGGCTCGCACCCATCAGGAACTAAATTCTATTGGTTTATCAGAACAATATTTAATTGTTAATGGCATTTTGCCAGCCACAGAAGCGGCACAAGATCCATTAGCCGCCGCCATCAATCAGCGTGAACAACAAGCCTTGGCGGAAATACCGGAAGTTCTTAAAAAACTCCCTCTTGATCAAATCGAACTTAAAGCTTTTAACTTGGTAGGCCTAAGTGCTTTGAGGCAATTACTAAGCAAAACCACAAACAGTTACCCAGTCAGTACCGTTCAGATCGATGACCTCAAGTTGCCCAACTTAACCATCCTGATTGATGAGATTGCTACCGAAGGACATGGCTTAGTGATGTTAATGGGTAAAGGCGGTGTTGGTAAAACCACCTTAGCCGCGGCCATTGCCGTGGCCTTAGCAAAACGCGGGTTACCCGTCCACCTGACCACCTCGGACCCTGCGGCTAATTTAACCGAAACATTAAGCGGTCAATTAGATAATCTGAGTGTCAGTCGTATCAACCCACAGGCCGAAACCGAACGCTATCGCCAGCAAGTTTTAGAAAGCAAAGGCGTACTCTTAGATACCCAAGGCCGTGCGTTATTAGAAGAAGATTTGCGCTCACCGTGTACCGAAGAAATCGCCGTGTTCCAAGCTTTTTCGCGTATTATTCTTGAAGCGGGGCAGAAATTTGTCATCATGGATACCGCACCCACCGGCCATACTTTATTATTGCTGGATGCCACAGGCGCTTATCACCGTGAAGTGAGCCGACAAGCCGGCACGGCGGAACATTACTTAACTCCAATGATGCAACTGCAAGATCCTAAGCAAACCAAGGTATTGCTAGTCACTCTGGCAGAAACAACACCGGTTTTAGAAGCCGCTAATCTACAAGCGGACCTTAGACGTGCGGGAATTGAACCGTGGGCTTGGGTTATTAATAACTGTATTGCCGTCACTCCGGTACAGTCATCGTTGTTAAAACAACGTGCGGCTAATGAATTGCCCGAAATCAATGCCGTCGCTAAACACGCCACCCGTTTTGCAGTTATCCCTCTTTTACAAGAAGAACCCATCGGCTTGGAGCGCTTGCTTGCTTTAGCGGATGCTCATTGATAAGCCCCGCCCCCGTAAAGTTTTAATCCAAAGTTTTACTCATGGACTTTGTTATACAGCTTTATACGACTCGTTAGTCTTTATCTAATATTAATCATTGCATAAGTCATTGCATGAAATAAGAGGGAATGGCATGGTTCCAAATATCACTGTTCACAGTTAATAATTTGTCGAATTGTAGGAGTGGCTTTAGCGAAAATTGTCCGGCAGATGTCGTCTACACAGCAATACACATAAATGATAAAATCGTCTACTGGCATGGCGCTTCTCCCTCAGAAAGTTGCTTTTGGTAGAACAACTTTACCGGAGTTGAGGCCTTGTCTTCAATTTATTTAAAGTTGAGCATCGCGTTTTGCTTTATATTCGATAAGGATGAATATGACCATCAAATATGTTAACAAACAAGGAGAACTCATTACGCGGCTAACACCCATTGTTGCCATGACTGTAGCCTACTTTATTGCTGGAAAGTTGGGTTATTTACTGACTATATTTTTAGGTTATTATGCCTCACCAGTCTGGCCGCCTGCCGGCATTGCCTTAGCCGGTATTTTAATCTACGGCACCCGCGTTTGGCCTGGCATTCTACTAGGCGCTTTCCTGATTAATGGCCTTAACCCCATAGCCCCCACTTTCGCATCAGGAAACCTCAATTCATTACTCTCAATATTATTCATCAGTAGTTGTGCAACCTTACAAGCGTTAACAGGCGCTTATTGTGTTAAACGCTATGCTGGCTTTCCAAACGCACTTACGCGCGAAAAAGAGATATTATGGTTCCTTTTTTATGGAGGCGTGTTAAGCACACTTCTTAATTCGACCTTATCCATATCCATGCTAGTGGCTACTGGCCAACTCCCCATAGAAAACGCCTTAAACAACTGGTTAACATGGTGGTCTGGAGATGTCTCAGGGGCCATCATTTTTACACCAATAGCGTTAGCTTGGCTACAACAGAACACCGATGATTGGCATAACCGAAGACTAGCAATATCGCTACCAATACTGGCGATGCTTATAATAACGACAACGGCTATTATTTATGAATCGCGATCTAGCGATGCACGAATCGAATTAGAATTTGATCAACAGACTAAAGACATCAACCATTCACTGCAAACCGGACTTGATAATGATATTCATATTTTAGGTGCACTCAAAAGTTTCTTTTTACACGCATCAGTCATCAGCAGCGAAGAGTTTACTCTTTATACCAAAAATTTATTAAAAGACTATCAAGACATACAAAGTATGAGTTGGGACCCTCTAATTCAAGACTCTGCCCGTGAATCATTTGAAAAATCAATCCAAAAACAAGGCTTTCCTAACTTCCAAATCTACGAATTAGACGCTAACCGACAACCATTACGTGCCAAGGATCGAACTAGCTATGTACCAATAACCTATACAGAGCCTTATCAAGGCAACGAAAAAGCGTTAGGCTTTGATATTTCATCAGAACCCATGCGATTAGAAGCGCTCAAGATCGCCACAGATACAGGTGAACTTACCATAACCCCACGCATCAAACTAGTTCAAGATAAAAGTCAATATAGCGTACTTGCAGTAACGCCTCTCTATGCTAAAGATCGCCCTCATCTAACCCTAGAAGAAAAACGCAGCACTATTTTAGGTTACGTCGTTGGCATAATCAGAACAGAGAACATGGTTACCTCAGCGCTTAAAAACAAAAACACCCAAGGCATTTCTTATCGATTAATCGACAGTTCCGCCCCGCCGGCCATGCAACTATTATTTTCTAATGATGAGTCATTTCCCTCACCTTTAGTTATACAGAAAGAAACTTGGTTTAGCACTGAAAAAACCTTAAGCAGTCGCCTTAACTTACCCTTCGGCAATCGAGTCTGGCAATTTGAAGCCGTGCCTAATCAGAACTATTTCATCAATCACCAATCCAACTTCACCTCTCTAATTTTGGTTGCCGGCCTAGTACTCACCAACCTTATCACTATGATTACAGTATTGCTGTCAGGGCGTTCACAGCGGTTACAACAATTAGTCAGCCAACGTACTCAAGAACTTGAACAACAACATAACCTTACTTATGCAGCCCTAAAAGAGAAAGAACAATTTCATGAGCGTTTAAACTTAATACTCAATGCTACCGGTGAAGGTATTTACGGTATCGGTATCGACGGAAACTGTACATTTATAAATATCTCAGCCTTAACCATTCTAGGTTTTACCTTACAAGAGGTTCTGGGTAAAAACAGCCATCAATTAATTCATTATTCTCATGAGGATGGTTCACCCTATGATATCGAGAAATGCCCTATTTACAGAGCCTTGCATGGCGAAACTATTGCCACTATAGATAACGAAGTATTCTGGCGCAAAGATGGCACGAGCTTTTCTGTTCAATACCAATCCCATCCTATTAAAAAAGACGAAGAAATTATCGGCTGCGTCGTTAGTTTTATGGACATTACTGAACGCAAACAAAACGAAGCGTTATTATGGGCAGCAAAAGAAAAAGCTGAAAAACTTGCCAAAACAAAATCGCAGTTTCTAGCCAATATGTCTCATGAAATACGCACTCCAATGAATGCTATCATCGGTTTTTCTGATCTGGCTTTATTTGATGAGATACCGACAGAGACTCGGGCTTATTTACAGGACATCAATACAGCTTCCAATAATCTAATGGACATCCTTAACGACATTCTAGACTTATCCAAACTAGAAGCGGGACGCATGAGTATTATTTCCACACCTTTTCATCTAAATGATTTGCTCACGTCTATCTACAACCTATTTCTTAGAATTGCACAGACAAAAGGTCTCGTGTTAACGTTAAACATAGCAGATAATATACCTAATAATTTGGTTGGTGATAGTATCCGCTTGAGACAAGTACTGGTTAATCTACTCGGTAATGCCATCAAATTTACTAAACAGGGTGTGGTTAGATTAAGCGTCACCCTGAAAAAACTTGATGAGACTAAGGCACGGTTATTATTTTCTATCATCGACACGGGTATCGGCATTAGTGCAGAGCAACAAGATCAACTATTTCAACCATTCAGCCAAGTAGACGATGGTTTTTCCAGGCATGCTGAAGGTACTGGACTGGGATTAGTCATTAGCCAAGAACTATTGCATTTAATGGGCAGTCATATTACCTTAATCAGCACTCTTGAATTAGGTAGCCGTTTTAACTTTGAATTGACATTACTATTAGAGCCTTCATCTAGGGTTGATACACCTCAATTAACTATAGAAACCCTCGGATCGGGGCTTAACGACATAAAAATTCTAGTGGTAGAAGATAACACTTTCAACCAAAAGATTATTAAAGAGATACTGACACGTTATGGTGTTAGCGTAGTGCTAGCCGATAATGGTTTAGAGGCATTAGAAGCATTAGCGGAAACCTCTTTTGATATCGTATTAATGGATTTGCACATGCCTGACATGAATGGTTATGAAGCGACTATTGAACTCCGTAAAAACCCACGCCATGTACAATTGCCAGTGATTGCTTTTAGCGCTAGCGTAACAGACGAAGATAGAAAACGCTGCATAGACGCTGGTATGAATGATTTTGCCGGCAAACCCATTAATACAAAAGAATTGTTAACCACGTTGGAACGATGGATTGTAGTCTAAACAGGTTTGTCAAAAAAACCAATTCTCCTTGTGAAAATCGTTACCCCTTATCTAATACTAAGGTGTAACGATTAAAAGACCGACCACTATTTTTCTGCTCTTTACCGTGAAAGGTTACTTTGATAGCATCCCCGATAACGACATTATTGAGTTTCAAACTGTGGATTAAATACCGATTTAACTCCACAGCCACCACGGCACCGTTATCTTCCTGCAACAATAACATTTTAAGTTCATCATACAGCGCCTCTTCATCTGCACCACCGCCTTTAATAATGCCCGCAATCGAGTTACCTGCCTTTGGATGCCAGTAAGCTACTTTATTGCTTGAAACGTTTTCTGTCATTTTCTATCCTATTAATTAATGAGTACCACCGGGCACCATTGTAATATCTTTACGCACAAAAAAAAGGCTGGATTGCGCCAGCCTTTTTTAATTGCTACTCAGTTGAGCTTAAATTAACTGAAACTTAAGTTAGCTTAACTTAACAAACTTTGTAACAAGCCATTTAACTTATGTACAAACGCAGAAGGATCATCTAAATGACCACCTTCGCTTAAGATCGCTTGGTCAAACAAGATATTCGCTAAATCAGCAAAACGCGCGTCATCTTGTTCCGCTTTTAAACGCACCACTAAAGCATGAGTCGGATTGATTTCAAAGATAGGTTTTTTACCACCAAAGCCCATTGATTGACCGGCCTCTTTCATGATTCTTTCCATGTTAAGACTCATGCCGTAAACGTCTGCCACCAAACACGCAGGTGATGCCGTTAAACGATGACTCAATCGAACTTCACTAACTTTATCAGCCAACACTTCTTTTATTTGAGTTAACACGCTTTCAAAGTCTTTAGTCACTTCTTCTTGAGCGGCTTTATCTTCTTCTTTAGTATCATCCAAACTGCCTAAGTTTAAATCCCCTTTAGCGACCGACTGTAAATGCTTACCGTCAAATTCATCCAAGTTAGACACTAACCATTCATCAATACGATCAGACAATAATAAAACCTCGATACCTTTCTTACGGAAGATTTCTAAATGAGGACTATTTTTTGCCGCTGCAAAACTATCCGCCGTCACATAATAAATATGCTCTTGGCCTTCTTTCATTCGGCTTACGTAATCTTCTAAAGAGACTTCTTGTTTATCCGTGTCAGTATGCGTAGAGGCAAAACGTAATAATTTAGCCACGCGCTCTTTATTCGGATGATCTTCAATTGGGCCTTCTTTAATTACGTTACCAAATTGTGCCCAGAACGTTTCATACTTTTCAGGTTCGTTTTTAGCCAAACCTTCTAACATGCCTAAGACTTTTTTAACCGCACCCGTCTTAATGGCACTGATTTGCTTACTTTGTTGCAGAATTTCTCTCGATACATTTAACGGTAAAGAGTTTGCGTCGATAATCCCTCTGATAAAACGCAAATAACGTGGCATTAATTGCTCAGCATCATCAGTAATAAAGACTTTACGAATATAAAGTTTTACCCCATGTTTCGCATCTCTATCCCATAAATCAAACGGCGCACGCGCTGGCGTATATAACAATAAGGTATATTCGTTCGTGCCCTCTACTTTACTGTGGACATGCGTCAAAGGATCTTGGAAATCATGACCGACATGCTTGTAAAATTGATTGTAATCGTCATCTGAAATTTCTTGACGCGCTTTAGTCCATAACGCAGATGCACTGTTAATCGTTTCCTCTTCAATTGGCGCTACGATTTTTTCAGCTTTTTCTGCTGCGCCCTCTTCGCCCTCTTCGTCTTCATCTTCATAAGAAGGCAGTGCTTCTTTATCCATCACGATAGGTAAAGAGATATGATCAGAGAATTTTCTAACGATAGAACGAATACGGTAACCGTCTAAGAATTCTGCTTCTGCTTCTTTTAGATGTAAAACGATTTCAGTACCACGAGTGGCTTTTTCTACTGCTTCAATCGTGTAGTCGCCTTCACCGGCTGATTCCCAACGCGTGCCTTGATCTTTATCAGCACCGGCTTTACGAGTCGTTAAGGTGACTTTATCAGCCACAATAAACGCAGAATAAAAGCCTACACCAAATTGACCGATTAACTCACTGTCTTTCGCTTGTTCACCCGTTAGGGCTTCAAAGAATTGCTTGGTGCCTGATTTTGCAATGGTACCGATATGTTCTTGAACTTCGGCACGGGTCATACCAATGCCGTTATCAATGATAGTGATGGTGTTTTTTTCTTTATCGAATTCTATACGGATTTTAAGTTCACTGTCGCCTTCATATAAAGCATCATTTGATAATGCTTCAAAGCGCAATTTATCCGCCGCATCAGAGGCATTAGAGATTAATTCGCGGAGAAAGATTTCCTTGTTGCTGTACAAGGAGTGAATCATTAAATGGAGCAGGTGTTTTACTTCAGTTTGAAAGCCAAGGGTTTCTTTTTTTGTTTCAACAGTCACAATACTATTCCTAAAAGGGTTAAAAACGATTGCAAACAATGTGGGGACGTAAGATTTTTTTTCAAGTCTATGTACTTTAAATCAGGCGGGTTCTGTTTAAACACTTAAGTCAGCCCATTAAAATACATATTCTGGTTCAATCTGAACAGTCATTCTGATCCAATCTGAACACCTATTCTGAAGCAAGCTGAACACTTTTCTGGATTTTCCAGAATGGGTGTTCATGTTGCCAGAATCCCCCCTAACGCATTGTTTATCAATCAGACTATCCTTTCCACTTTTTATGGAAAAGATAATGTCAGGCATGCGAAAGTTAATAGACGTACTCCGGCTCAGTTATAGTGCCGGATTAAGCATGTCAATGGCCAATAGAACTGAGCCATTTTCGGCCATTAATATTGAGCCACTTTTCCAGAGAAAAATCACTTATTTAGCTTGGCTTTAGGCCTACAATCCCCTTGGCAGGTCAAAGACGTGACCTTTTCTACAGATGAATCAGCCCGTAGTGAGTTTCATCTGCATATCGACTTTATACCAGGCTCACGCTTCCCAGATGAGGCGAATGTGGCTTGTCCGGTTCATGATACCGTAGAACGGCAGTGGCAACATTTAAGCTTTTTTGACCATACCTGTTACCCCCATTGTGCGGTGCCTCGCATAACCACGACTGATGGAAAAGTTCGAATGGTAGACGCTCCCTGTGCGCGCCGAGGAGAATGGGAATGCTCTTTTAGATCAATACTATCCCTCAACCACCGGAATCTTACCAATCTTACCCTGCCAAATCCTAGGCGCTATCTGATGAATAGAAACACCTTGGGTATCCACAGCAACCGTGACCGGCATATCCTCAACCACAAACTCATGAATCGCTTCCATGCCTAAATCTGGAAAGGCCACCACCCTTGATTGACGAATCGCCTTTGAAACTAAATAAGCCGCACCACCCACTGCCATTAAATACACGGCTTGATGTTTTTTTATGGAATCTATCGCGCCCTGTCCTCGCTCAGATTTACCAATCATGCCTAACAAACCCGTTTTAGCCAGCATGGTTTCAGTAAACTTATCCATGCGTGTTGCTGTGGTCGGACCAGCGGGGCCTACGACTTCATCACGCACTGGATCAACAGGCCCGACGTAATAAATAAACTTATCGGTAAAATCAACCTTGTCAGGTAACGGCTCCCCTCGCTCTATCATATCGACTAGCCGTTTATGTGCCGCATCTCGACCGGTCAATAAGGTACCATTTAATAATAAGGTTTCCCCTAATTTCCAACTGGCCACTTCTTCACGCGTGACGGTATCTAAATTCACTCGGCGTGCAGAAGCACCGGCTTCCCAAGTAACTTGCGGCCATTCTTCTAAGCGAGGGGGAATAAATTCAGCAGGACCAGAACCATCCAGGATAAAATGCGTATGACGGGTGGCGGCGCAATTAGGAATAATAGCCACGGGTTTATTCGCGGCATGGGTCGGATAGTCTTTAATTTTAATATCCAACACAGTGGTTAAGCCCCCTAAGCCTTGGGCACCAATGCCTAAAGCATTTACTTTATCGTAAAGCTCTAGTCTTAACTCTTCCAGGGCATTATCAGGGCCACGGGCAAGGAGTTCTTGGATATCAATGGATTCCATGCAGGCTTGTTTAGCCAGTAACATGGCTTTTTCTGCGGTACCGCCAATCCCAATCCCTAAAATACCCGGCGGACACCAACCCGCTCCCATGGTAGGCACGGTTTTTAACACCCAATCTACAATACTGTCAGAAGGATTCAGCATGACAAATTTTGATTTAGCTTCTGAGCCACCGCCTTTAGCCGCAATTTCAACTTCGACCGTATCACCTAAGACGACTTCCATGTGCACAACAGCAGGCGTGTTATCTTGAGTATTGATGCGTTTGCCAGCCGGATCTTTTAACACCGAGGCACGTAACACATTATCAGGGTGACGGTAAGCTTGTCTTACCCCTTCATTCACCATGTCAATCACACTGAGTTGAGTATCCCATTGCACGGACATGCCAATCTTTAAAAACACCGTAACAATACCGGTATCTTGACAAATCGGTCGATGACCTTCGGCGCACATTCTTGAATTAATAAGAATTTGCGCCATGGCATCTTTGGCGGCCGGACTTTGTTCTTTTTGATACGCCGCATTTAAGGCTTGAATAAAATCTAACGGATGATAATACGAAATGTATTGCAAAGAATCCGCAATACTCTGAATAAAATCATCTTGGCGTATCAAGGTCATCAATGTTCCTGTGCTTATTCTTCGTCTAACTCTTCAGCATCCATTTTGCCTTTTTTACCATAATTAGGCGCAATACTGATTAATAAAGTTAATAAGGCCGCCACGTAAGGCACGGCTTGAACAGACAATACCGCTATCCATAAGCGACCACTTAAATTATCAAAATGATCAATAGAGCTAATCGCAGCAATGCCCGAACTGAGTAATATCAATAAGAACAACTCTTGTCGAATAGTGATTAAGCCCGTAAACAACGGACCTTGTTTTTCGTATTTTGGGGTACGCATAAAGGGTTTACCTGAGGTAAACAAACCTTGCACGGTGCCTCTTGCCACGGTATGCGTTAAGGATAAACCAGTTAAGGCTGCACCCAATGATTGCCAAACTGAACACGGTACCCGCGCTTGGTATAACCAGAGGCCGCGTAAAATTTTAAAAGTAAACAAGCCAACGGTGGGTAATAAAAATACGTTAGCAGGCAATTCACTATGAATCGGATCCGTTAAGATAATCGCGGTTAAAATCAAACTGGCTGTGGTAAATAACAACGCTAAGGCATCAGAAAACCAAGGCAACCAACCGGCAATAAAATAGTAACGTTGCGCGGCGGTTAAAGGAGATGACTTAGTGGGTAAAAAGCTACGCCAGTGGCCTTTAATAATTTGCATCGCGCCATAAACCCAACGGAAACGTTGCGTCATATAACCTGACATGGTGTCGGGCATTAAACCGCGACCAAACGAATCTTTAACGTATACAGAATCATAGCCCGCTTCAAATAAACGTAAGCCTAACTCACTGTCCTCACAAATACACCATTCCGCCCAATTACCTACTTCAAGTAAAGCTGATTTTCGTATCATGGTCATGGTGCCATGTTGAATAATGGCGTTATATTCGTTCCGTTGCACCATACCGATATTAAAGAAACCGGCATATTCCCAATAACAAAACGACTTGAATAAACTTTGATCTTTATCTCGATAATCTTGTGGAGACTGAATAAAGCCCACATTTTCATTATCAAAATAAGGCACCATACAATTCAACCAATCGGGTGACAACACATAATCACTGTCGATAACGGCAATAATTTCTGCATCACTGGCAGTTTGTTCTAAAGCATGGTTAATCGCACCCGCTTTAAAGCCGGGCCAATTTTCTAAATGAAAGAACCGGAACATAGGCCCCAAACGTTCGCAATCGTCACGAACAGGTTCCCAGACCGCTGGATCTTTAGTGTTATTATCCATGACCAACACTTCGATGTTGGGGTAATCCACTTTTGCCAAAGCTTCAAGAGTTTTACGCACCATCATCGGTGGTTCATTATGAATGGGTAAATGCAGAGAAACCTTAGGATATTTAAAGGTTGCGCTCGGTTGCAAGGGTTGGAAGGTTCTGGCCGTACTTCTATGCCAAACCACCTCGGCAATTTCAAGACTTTCAATCAGCAGAATGACGACCGCCATAATCTGCATTAATAACATCAGGCCCCAAAACACTATCCCTAATTTAGTTTGATACTGCTGGGCACCAATCGAGGCCGACCAAAAGATAACCGAAACGGCTAAGTTTGCAATCAAACCTAAAAACAATACACCGGGTAATTTTAAAGTGCTACGGGTGAATAAAAATAAGCCCATTAAAACGATACTAATACCTGCCGCACCAGCAGCCCAGTTTTTCCAAGTTGGCATCGTGATAACATCACCATCCATAGGATATTTAGGCTGGCGATCTGCGTTAAAGATACCCCAATAAGCACCCGAAGACCCTTCAATCGATTTCTTCCAAGGTTGATCAAATGCTTCAACAATATAATAAGTGATTTTTTCTGCATCCGCTCTATTTAAGAACTCTCTTAAGAAACGCGCTTGATTTGCAATAGAGGCTTCCGCATGTTTAAACGGCTGACCATCTGAAGGCCAACCCACTTCGGTAATAATAATAGGTTTGTTAGGATAGGCAGCCGCCACTTCGTGGAAACGATCAAACACATGATCCACTGCATCCTCAGCAGAGACGCCTTCCCAATACGGTAAAAGATGCACCGCGATAAAATCAACTTCATTTACTAGATCAGGGTTTTTTAACCACACATCCCATGTTTCAGAGGTACTGACTGGACGCCAACTGTTTTTCTTAACTTCACGGATATAATCAATCAACGCAGACTTAGGAATCTCATCTCGCAACAACACCTCATTACCAACCATTAAGCGAATAATTCTTGGATTATTTTGCTTGCCAGCTTCAATCAATGCTTCAATTTCTTGACGATTCTTTTCTAAATTACCATCAATCCAAGCCCCTAAGGTGGTATTGAGATTATATTTGGCGGCAAGTTCAGGAATTTTATGTTGTCCCTTAAGCATACTATAGGTACGAACGGCATGAACCTTGTTCGCTAATAGCGCAAGGTCACTATCCATATCCGCTTCACTTGGATAGGAGTCACCCGTTTGAGTATCCTGCTTTCGCATCGGATCATACGTCACTCCCATGGTTGTTTTAGTCCATGGTTGCAATTGCAAAGGATTGTTGATGTAACTCCAAATACTAAAGTTAACAACAACCAGTAATGCGACAACAAATAGAATGGCTAGCTTTCTTTTCATCAGTATATTGAAAAATATCGCCTAAAGCGAAAAAGGTAAGTTTATGAAAAATTGTTATTTAAACTTAACGGCTTTTGTAAGGCCGTTCTAAGCTGATAAAACAGCCTAGTTTGTTTATTTTACTCGGAGCATTTTAAAAGCAGATTCTACCAACACGGTGCTTATTTTGCTCCATTTATTTTTGTGGTAAAAACTTTACGAGTTTCACCGCATGATCATCACTTTTTATAATCTCCAAAGGATGTCCCAATAATTTAACACTGGTACCTACTTTAGGAATGGTTTCCATAAACTCTACAATCAAGCCATTTAAAGTCTTTGGCCCTTCTATAGGTAAATTCCAATGCATGACCCTGTTCAATTCTCTAAGCGTGACACCGGCATCAATTAAGTAACTACCATCACTTTGTTTTCTGGCCAAACCTTCGTCTGTGACTAATTCACCGACTATTTCATGAATTAAATCATCTAAGGTGACCAAGCCTTGCACATCACCATATTCATCAACGACTAAACCAATACCGATTTTTTCACTTTTAAAGCGCAACAACTGCGCATGAACAGGGGTATTTTCTGGGATATAGGCGGGCTTTATGAGTAGATTGATTATCGATTGTTTATCAAAATCATCTTGGCCGACTAATAACAAGATTTTTCTTAAATGCAAGAAACCGACCACTCGGTCGATATTTTTCTTATAAACCACTAATTGAGTATGCGGACTGGTTCTAATTTGCTGAACAATCTCTTCAATGGACGTTTCGATATCCAGACCGATAATTTCATTGCGCGGGGTCATAATATCTTCAACCGTGGCTGACTCAAAATCTAAAATACCTAACAACATCTTTTGGTAACGTGTTGGCATAACGCTTTCTGCTTCAGCGATAATAGTTTTAAGCTCTTGTGAATCTAAGGCGTTATATCGAGTTTTTTTAACATCAATACCCATCAGTCTGAGTAATAAATTGACTAAAAAGTTAACGACACAAATTAAGGGAGAAAATATTTTTAATAGCGGGGTATATATCCAAGCCGCAGAAAAGGCAAAGAACTCGGGCTTAATAGTGGCCAATGTTTTAGGCGTCATATCAGTACAAATCAACATGATCAGTGTCAATGCGCCAATCGTGGCAGCAATAAGCACTTCATCTGCCGTATAAAATTTAATCGCGATGAGAGTTGCGAGGGAGGACGTTAAGTTTTTAAGAAAGCTATTGCCTAATAAAATAAAACTTAATAACCGCTCCTGCTTTTGCAAAAGATTATGAACTTTGATGGCACCAGAATGTTTTAATTTAACTAAATGCCTTAATCGATAGCGATTTATTGACATTAAAGACGTTTCTGAGCCTGTAAAAAAGGCCGACAGAACCAGCATAATTGCAAGTAAGCTCAACAGCATACTTAAGGGAATATCGTTCAAAGAAAAGTTACTCTAAGTTGTGAAAACTCGTCTAGTGTCTCCGATGTGATTTTTTTGTCAAGTCTGATTTTAAAAAACCTTATAATTTAATAGCTTATCGAGATCGTATTAGACACTCTTTTTTGCAAATCTCTGCAACTAATACGATCCCAAATAAATTTAAACGCTTAAACCGACTTAACAAATCTGTTTATCGTTTTTTAATTTCACC
The DNA here is from genome assembly GCA_903863905.1 of uncultured Methylococcaceae bacterium. GTDB lineage: Bacteria > Pseudomonadota > Gammaproteobacteria > Methylococcales > Methylomonadaceae > Methylobacter_C. The sequence continues at coordinate 44,214 of CAIPDT010000021.1, read as the reverse complement.
CCAAAACCGAGTCTGTTTTAAGCTAATTTCGCTTTTAAGAAAGTAATAATATCATCGAAAGGAATCTCTTCATTCGCTTCCGCCGTTCTACCTTTATATTCGACCGTATTGGAATCCAAGCCTCTATCACCAACAATAATTGTATGTGGAATACCAATTAATTCCATATCTGAGAACATAAAGCCAGCACGCACTTTTCTATCATCAAATAAAACATCAATCCCCGCCGCCAACAAATCTTGATATAACTTTTCAGAGGCATCTCTTAAGCGCTCAGATTTATGCATATTCATTGGACATAAAGCCACTTGGAACGGTGCTAAATTAGCTGACCAGATAATACCTTTATCATCATGATTTTGTTCAATTGCAGCAGCCACTACGCGAGAAATGCCGATTCCGTAACAGCCCATCAACATAATTTGATTTTTTCCGCCTTCATTAATAACGCCGGCTTTCATAGAAGCACTGTATTTAGTCCCTAATTGAAAGATATGCCCTACTTCAATACCACGAGCCAAAGTAATTTCACCCTGTCCATCAGGACTTGGGTCGCCTTCAACAACGGTACGAATATCCGCAATATGTGCGGGTATTTCTAAATCACGTAGCCAATTAACACCTACAAAATGTTTACCGTCTTGATTAGCGCCACAGACAAAATCAGACATGAGTAAGACACTGCGATCAGCAATCACAGGAATACTTAAACCAATTGGACCAATAGAACCTGGCTTACATTGGCAAACGGCTTGAATTTCTGCTTCGGTCGCAAATTCTAAAGGCGACAAAACACCCGCTAATTTTTCGACTTTAATTTTATTTAATTCATGATCCCCACGTAACAATAATGCCACTACACCCTCATCTTCGCCTTTAACGATTAAGGTTTTTAGGCATTGTGTTGAAGGTACTGATAAGAATTGACTGACTTCTTCAATACTGTGTTGCTCAGGGGTATCTATTATTTGCTTTTCAAGCGTAGGTGCACTTCTTTCACCGGTGGGCTCTACTGCTTCGGCTTTTTCAACATTTGCTGCATACTCACTGCCCGTTGAAAAGGCAATCGCGTCCTCACCCGAATCAGCCAATACATGAAATTCATGGGAAACTGCACCGCCTATAGAGCCAGAGTCAGCAATAACCGCTCGAAAATTTAAACCTAAATGATTAAAGATATTACTGTACGCCTGGTACATAACATCATAAGTTTCTTGTAAAGACTCTTGATCCAAGTGAAACGAATACGCATCTTTCATAATAAATTCGCGTGACCGCATGACACCAAAACGAGGGCGAATCTCATCACGAAATTTAGTTTGAACTTGATAATAGGTAATCGGTAACTGTTTATAACTTTTAAGTTCATTACGCGCTAAATCAGTAATAATTTCTTCATGTGTGGGCCCTAAGCAAAAATCACGATCATGACGATCTTTTAAACGCGCTAATTCTGGACCATATTGTTCCCAGCGTCCGGTTTCTTGCCATAGTTCGGCAGGTTGCAACGCAGGCATCAATACTTCTAAAGCGCCCGCTTTTTGCATTTCTTCGCGAGTAATTTTTTCGACTTTACGTAAAACTCGCAAACCTAAAGGCAACCAACTATATAAACCTGACGCTAATTTGCGAATAAGACCTGCCCGTATCATTAACTGATGACTGGCTATTTCGGCGTCTGCGGGGGTTTCTTTTACAGTATTAAGAGGAAATTGTGTAGTACGCATGATGAATAAAAAGTTTAGAAAAATAAAAAGCCTATTTTACAGGTTTTTAATCCGTTCCCCAATGTTCACGCTCAATTAAGCGATTAAACGATTAAATAATCGGCAAGCATGAATAATAACCACCCCAATGACTCAATTATTTGCGGATTTTTTTAACTGCTTTACGTAAATAATCTATTCATAAAATCGTCACAATCATGACCGCATAATCAGGCTAATTTGAATAAATTAGATACTTTTTAGTAAAAATTAACTAAATCGGACTAAATATCCGTTAAATAAAGCAATTTCAAACGCTTCCAACACGCTTATTTGACAATTTTTAGGGTGTTATGCGGGTCATTCCTTACCTCACTTGCTAAAACGGGTGTATTGCAGGGCTTCATTTGTATATACTATGTGCCATTACCAAGGCACAAAGGCCGACTTGAACCTCACAAGTTTAAGTGACCTTATAATATCAGTCGAAAAGCCGCCGAACTGACTGCATTGATTCAATAGTAAAATATTTTTAAGCCATGCATAACCCGTTTTAACAGGATCACAGATGAATAATAGCCTAATTTCAGAGATTACCGGACAAAATGATATTGATCCTACAGAAACTAAAGAGTGGATTGAAGCACTACAATCGGTATTAGACCAAGATGGTAGTGAACGCGCGCACTTTCTTATAGAACAGCTCGTTGCTGCAACACGGCAATCAGGTTTTGATATCCCTTTCAGTGCCAACACCGCGTATCTAAATACTATCCCCGTTTCTCGACAAGCCCAATTTCCGGGTGATGCAACCTTAGAGCAACGTATTCGTTCTTATGTACGTTGGAATGCCATGATGATGGTATTAAGAGCCAATAAACATACGAATGTCGGTGGACACATTGCCAGTTTTGCTTCAGCTGCAACGCTTTATGATGTCGGTTATAACCATTTTTGGCACGCGGCATCAGAACATCATGACGGTGATTTAATCTTTACCCAAGGCCATTTAACACCGGGTGATTATGCACGTGCTTTCTTATTAGGTAGATTAACTCAAGAACAATTAGATAGCTTCCGACAAGAAGTGGATGGCAATGGCTTACCGTCTTATCCACATCCTTGGTTAATGCAAGATTTTTGGCAATTCCCTACTGTTTCTATGGGACTTGGCCCTATCATGGCGATATACCAAGCCCGTTTTATGCGTTACTTGCAAGATCGTGGCTTTGCAGATACTTCAAACCGTAAAGTATGGAGTTTCTTAGGTGACGGTGAAACGGATGAGCCTGAATCATTAGGTGCGATTGGTATGGCCGGTCGTGAGAAACTAGACAACCTTATTTTTGTTATCAACTGTAACTTACAACGTTTAGATGGCCCCGTTCGTGGTAATGCTAAAATTATCCAAGAACTTGAAAGTGAATTCCGTGGTGCCGGTTGGAATGTTATCAAACTGGTTTGGGGACAACGTTGGGATGCTTTATTAGCCCGTGATACAAAAGGCCTTTTGGCAGCCAGAATGATGGCCTGTGTCGATGGTGACTTCCAAACCTTTAAAGCGAAAGACGGTGCTTATGTTCGTGAGCATTTCTTTAATACCCCTGAATTAAAAGCCATGGTCGCCGACTGGTCTGATCGTGATATCTGGGAACTTAACCGTGGCGGGCATGATCCCGCAAAAACGTATGCCGCTTTCCATGCCGCCGTTAATCATAAAGGTCAACCAACCGTTATCTTAGCTAAAACCATTAAAGGTTATGGCATGGGTTCTTCCGGTGAAGCGCAAAACATTTCTCATCAACAAAAGAAAATGAGTGAAATTTCACTCACTCACTTCCGTGATCGTTATGAATTACCGGTGACTGATGAAGAAATGCAAAAACTGCCTTACTTAACCTTCCCTGAAGGTTCAAAAGAACTGGCTTATATGCAACAAAAACGCGCTGATCTCGGTGGACACTTACCGTCCAGACGCGCTAAGTCTTATGCCCTAGATGTCCCTGTTTTAAGCGACTTTAAAGTCTTATTGGAAGCCAGCGGTGAAGGCCGTGAAATTTCAACTACGATGGCTTTTGTGCGCTTACTCAACATCTTAGTTAAAGATAAAAACATTGGTAAACGTATCGTGCCTATTGTTCCTGATGAATCAAGAACGTTTGGTATGGAAGGCATGTTTAGACAACTGGGTATTTGGTCACAAGTCGGACAATTGTATACCCCACAAGATGCTGACCAACTCATGTTTTATAAAGAAGACAAACATGGGCAGGTTTTACAAGAAGGTATTAATGAAGCCGGTGGTCTTTGCGATTGGATTGCGGCAGGTACCGCCTATTCAACCCACAACGTGCCTATGATTCCGTTCTTTATTTATTACTCTATGTTTGGTTTCCAACGCGTAGGTGATTTAATTTGGGCAGCGGCGGATCAAAGAACACGCGGCTTCTTAATGGGCGGTACTGCCGGTAGAACTACCTTAAACGGTGAAGGCTTACAACATGAAGATGGTCATAGCCATTTAATGTCAGCCACCGTGCCTAACTGTATCTCTTATGATCCCACTTATGCTTATGAACTAGCTGTTATTATTCAAGATGGTTTACGTCGTATGTATGTAGAACAAGAAGATGTGTTCTATTACATTACAGTCATGAATGAAAACTACAGCCATCCAGCCATGCCCAAAGGCATTGAGCTCGACATCTTAAAAGGCATGTATAAATACCGCCAGGGTGAAGAAAGTAAAGCGCCACGCGTACAATTACTAGGCTCAGGCACTATCTTCCGTGAAGTTGAATTTGCGGCTGAATTACTTAAAAATGACTGGGGTGTTGAAGCAGATTTATGGAGCTGCCCAAGCTTTACAGAATTGGCTCGTGATGGTCAAGCCTGTGAACGTTGGAACCGATTACATCCGACCGAGCCCGCTAAACAATCACACGTAGCCAGCTGTTTAGACAATGCCATAGGCCCTGTGATTGCCTCAACTGACTATACACGTGCTTTTGCTGAACAAATTCGTGCTTACATAAAGGCACCTTATACTGTTTTAGGTACCGATGGATTTGGTCGTTCAGATACCCGTGAAAACTTAAGACGTTTCTTTGAGGTTGACCGTTACCATGTCACCATTGCGGCTCTGAAGAGTTTGGCTGATTTAGGTCAATTTGAGGCCAATAAAGTCGAGGTCGCTATTGCTAAATATGGCATTGCGACAGAAATTAAAGCACCTTGGCTAATTTAACGTAAGGATAGTGAAATGACTCAATTGTTTGAAATTAGAGTTCCCGATGTCGGCAATGTTGCCGAAATTGACGTAGTTGAAGTCTTAATTAAAGCCGGTGATGTGGTCGAGTTGGAACAAACCGTAGCTACGCTTGAAACTGACAAAGCCAGTATGGAGTTACCTTCTAGTGCGACCGGTACTATTCAAGAGGTTTACATAAAACCGGGTGATAAAGTTTCTGAAGGGACTCTGATAGCGACTGTTTTAGCCAGTGCCGGTTCAAGTAGTGCGGCTGAAACCGCTGCGCCTACTGAAGTTGCTGTTCCTGTTGCTCCAGTCGTTGAAAAAGCACCAGAACCGATCGCTGCACCTGCCCCAGTTCCTGCCGTCATGGCTGAAACAAAAGTATCTATTCCTGCATTGGATAGTAATTCTTCGGCGCATAGAGCCCATGCCTCACCGTCAGTCCGTCTTTTTGCACGGGAACTCGGGGTTGATGTTGCCAAGATTAGTACGGGTAGTGGTCGTAAGGGGCGCATCTTAAAACAAGATGTTAAAAACTATGTCAAAAAAGCACTAAATGAAGGTTCCGTTGCAACGGGTGCAGGTATTCCAAGTATACCCGCTGTTGACTTTACCCCCTTTGGCGACACTGAAGTTTTAAAACTCAGCAAGATTAAACGCCTTACGGGTCAAAACCTAAGCCGTGTCTGGCTAAACCTTCCAATGGTTACTTACCATGAAGAAGCCGACATCACCGATTTAGAAGCGTTCCGCAATACCTTAAATGCTGAAAAAATCAAAGGTGAAGTTAAAATTACTGGCTTAATGTTCATTATTAAAGCCTTAGTGGCTGCCATGCAGCAATTTCCAAGCTTTAATTCGTCATTATCACCGGATGGCGAAAGCTTAATTCTTAAAAAATACTTCAATATCGGCATCGCTGTTGATACACCGAATGGTTTAGTGGTACCTGTGTTACGTAATGTGAATAATAAAAGCATTACTGAACTCGCCCAAGAACTAGCCGAGAAATCTGAAAAAGCCCGCCAAGGTAAATTAATGCCTGGTGACATGCAAGGCGGATGCCTTACCATTTCAAGTCTGGGAGGCATTGGAGGCACTGCGTTTACGCCGATCGTTAATGCACCCGAAGTGGCCATTCTTGGCGTGACTCGTGCCAAAATGCAACCTGTTTGGAATGGTAAAGAATTTGTACCACGTTTAATGATGCCATTAGATTTAACCTACGATCACCGTGTGATAGACGGGGCTGAAGGCGCAAGATTTATGGCGGCCATAAAGCAATATCTAGGTGATATTCGCCGTTTATTACTTTAATACGGGATAGAAAACTAATGACTGAGACAGTTTTAAACGCAGAAGTTTTAGTGTTGGGTGGAGGCCCTGGCGGTTATAGTGCCGCTTTTCGTGCCGCCGATTTAGGTAAACAAGTCGTTATCGTAGAACGCTTCCCTGTCCTAGGCGGTGTTTGCCTTAATGTGGGCTGCATACCTTCAAAAGCTTTACTTCACGCCGCACAAATCATTCATGAAGTGGATGAGTTTGAAGAGCATGGGGTAAGTTACGGCAAACCCAGCATTGATATTGATAAAATCAGAAGTTGGAAAGAAAGCATCACTAAAACGTTGAATGATGGTCTTGCTGGACTGGTTAAGCAACGTAAAGTGACTTATGTTAAAGGCAACGGCAAGTTTACCTCTCCGAATACCTTAACCGTTGAAACCCCTGAAGGTACTCAAACCATTCGTTTTGATCAAGCCATTATCGCGGCAGGTTCTAGACCCACTCAAATCCCCGTTTTTCCTCATGATGATCCTCGTCTATGGGATTCAACGGATGCCTTACAACTTAAAGAGATTCCTAAAAAACTCTTGATTGTCGGTGGTGGCATTATTGGTTTAGAAATGGCAACGGTTTATCATGCCATGGGTTCAGAAATCAGTGTTGTTGAATTAATGGATCAGATTATTCCAGGTTGCGACAAAGATTTAGTCACGCCTTTAGCAAGACGCATCAAAAAGCAATATAAAAACATTTGGTTAGAAACCAAAGTCACTGCGATTGAAGCTCTGCCTGAAGGTCTTAAAGTCTCTTTTGAAGGTAAAAGTGCCCCTGAATCAGAAATTTTTGATGCGGTATTAGTCGCTGTCGGCCGTAGACCAAATGGTTTATTAATCGGTGCTGACTTAGCGGGTATTAATGTGACTGAACAAGGCTTTATTAACGTTGATAAACAACAACGCACCAACGTTAACCACATCTTTGCTATTGGTGACGTTGTAGGTAACCCCATGTTGGCTCATAAAGCCGTTCATGAAGGCAAAGTAGCCGCAGAAGTCATTGCAGGCCATAAAGCTCATTTTGATGCGTTAACCATTCCTTCTGTGGCTTATACAGATCCTGAAATTAGTTGGATGGGCCTCACTGAAAACCAAGCAAAACAACAAGGCATTGAGTACGATAAAGCGGTATTCCCTTGGGCGGCGAGTGGACGGTCGTTATGCGTAGGTCGTAAAGAAGGTTTAACTAAAATTATCTGCGAAAAAGAAACCGGTCGACTTTTAGGTGCAGGCATGGTCGGCACCAATGCCGGCGAATTGATTTCAGAAGCAGTATTAGCCTTAGAAATGGGCGCCGATGCTGAAGATATTAGCTTAACGATTCATCCACATCCTACCCTAGCAGAAACGTTTGGCTTTGCCGCTGAAATGATCACCGGCACCATTACTGATCTGTATATTAAAAAATAACCTAGCAGCATTAAGCAAGGTTAATAGTCCTATCTAGGTTGCTCTCCCCTACTCTCTCAAAGACATTTTTAGATGTTTTTAGATAAGGGGCGAGTAACTTCAAGTTTTTACCTTTTCAAATCTGTCAAAGCGGCTTTAACATAATCGACTCGATTAACTAAAACCACTTTTATACTTTCAGTGTTAAATCAGACCCTTCTCTAAGCCAATTTTTTCATATCATTCAGATATAAGGTTGCGCCAATCACCGCGGCAGGCGCTACAATAATATTGACGAAAGGAATCGTTAAACCCATCGCAGCAACACCACCAAAACTTAAAGCGCCTAAACGGATACTCTTAAGCGTCTGTTGTTGCTCTTCAAACAATAATCCTTCTGCTTCTAAAGGATAGGCTAAATATTCTAAAGCCATACCCCAAGCACCAAATAACGCCCACAAAAAAGGCGCTATCACATTGACACCCGGAATCATTGAAATAATGACCAAGGGAATGGCCCGACTTAATAAGTAACCGGCTCTTTTACACTCTGCCTTAATGACCTGTGTAAAAGGCGGCTCTTTTACAGCCTCCAATTGTTCTCCTATTAAAAGCCGCGTCTCAGTAGACAGTCTCCCATAAAAAGGCGATGCTAATAAATTAGCTAAGACGGTAAAGGTAAAAAATCCGGCAATAAAAAAACTAATTAAAAATAACGGCCACAAGATCCAATTTAACCAATGTAACCAACTAGGAATAAATTGCGCAATGAGATCGTTCAAATAGTAATAACCCAATACTAAGGCCGCACTATATAACACTACATTAATTAAAATAGGAATCCATATAAATTTACGCAACGAGGTTGAGGTCAACAGTTGCAAACCCTTAATCAAATACCCAATCGCTACAATTGGATTATTACCTTTCTTATTTAATTCCATCTTTTATCGCCCGCATAGTCAGTTCAGTTGGATTTAAAACCACGCCTCGCTCTGTCACAATAGCCGCAATTAATTCAGAGGGTGTCACGTCGAAAACTGGATTCCACGCACTCACCAAAGAATCCGTATGGTTATAACACGCGGGGAGTAACTCATTTTGATCACGTTGTTCAATTTCTATGTGTTGCCCATTTTCAATGGTCCAATCAATCGTGGTGGTGGGTGCAACCACCATAAACTTAACACCATGTTGTTTAGCCAACACCGCTAAAGAATAAGTTCCTATCTTATTCGCGGTATCACCATTCGCAGCAATACGATCAGCCCCTACAATAATCCAATCAATTTTGCCTGACTTCATTAACCAAGCGGCGGCAGAATCAGCGAGTAAAGTCACTGGAATATTATCTTGAGCAAGTTCCCACACCGTTAAACGAGCTCCTTGCAACCACGGTCTAGTTTCACCCGCAAACACAGCCAATGACTGTCTTTTAGTTGCACTTCGAATCACACCTAAAGCGGTCCCATAACCACCTGTGGCCAAAGCGCCCGTATTACAATGCGTCATGACTCCGGTTGCCCCCACCAATAAATCCGCACCCAACTCACCCATGGTGATATTCGCCGCGATATCTTCGGCATGAATTTTCTCGGCCAATGCACTTAATTCAGCCACCGGATCTATTAACGTTTGAGCTAATAAGGCTTCTGTTTGCGCCAAGGCCCAAAATAAATTAACCGCCGTCGGTCTGGACTGTGCTAACAGTGCAATATCCTCAGCCACTTTTGCTTGCCACTCTGACGTTACTGAATAATGCTGACGCACAGACAGCGCAACCCCATACGCGGCAGCAATACCAATAGCCGGTGCGCCTCTGACTCTCATGGTGGCAATGGCTTCAGTCACACCCTTGGCATCATTATATTCATCATAAATCAACGTGTCAGGGAGTTTTCGTTGATCTAATACCTTTAAAGAAGAACCGGTCCACTGTAGCGCTTGTACTGTTTGATTATTTTGTTGCGTCATTATTTAATAAAACCTAATGGTAAAAAGTTATAATTCTGTCACTCAAAAAAGTGTTCTGTTTTATGGTGAAGCAAGCCATCATAATTCTGATCACTCAACCGTTTACTCCCTTAATTTTTTGGAAGCCTTTATGTTAGTTGATACCCTTATTCATGCGCGTTGGATTATACCTGTTGAACCAGAATCCGTAACCTATGAACACCATAGCTTGGTGATTCATGAGGGTAAAATTATTGATTTATTACCCACTGAACTAGCCAATCAAAAATATCAAAGTACCCAGACTGAAAATCTTGAAAACCATGCCCTACTTCCTGGACTGATTAATTGTCATACTCATGCCGCCATGACCCTCTTAAGAGGTGTCGCCGATGATTTGCCTCTGATGGATTGGCTTCAAAATCATATCTGGCCTTTAGAGCAGCAATGGGTTAACGCTGAGTTTGTCAAAGACGGCACTGACCTTGCGATTGCCGAAATGATTTTAGGCGGCACCACCTGCTTTAATGACATGTATTTCTTCCCCGAAGTAACCGCCGCACAAGCCATAGAACGGGGTATTAGAGCTAAGGTTGGGTTAATTGTCATCGACTTCCCGACCGCGTGGGCCCAAAACAGTGATGATTATATCGCTAAAGGTCTAGCCTTACAGGAACAATTAAGTGACTCGGCTTTATGCTCTACGGCTTTTGCGCCCCATGCACCTTATACCGTCTCTGATGAACCTTTACAAAAAATTAAAACCTTAGCCGACTCGCTCAATATCCCTGTGCATATCCATGTCCATGAAACGGCTCATGAAGTTGAGCAAGCCCTTTCACAATCAGGAAAGCGTCCTCTTGAAAGACTCAATGACTTAGGCTTAGTCAATCCGGCTTTAATTGCAGTACACATGACCCAATTAACAGAAGCCGAAATTAATTTGTTAGCTAGTCAAGGCGCCAATATCGTGCATTGTCCAGAATCTAATTTAAAACTGGCCAGCGGCTTTAGCCCTATTGCTAAATGTTTAGAGGCCGGCATCAATGTCGCCTTAGGAACCGACGGCGCCGCCAGTAATAATGATTTAGATATGTTTGGTGAAATGAAAACCGCCGCCTTATTAGGCAAAGCAGTCGCTAATGATGCCAGTGCGATTCCCGCTATGACCGCTTTACGCATGGCGACTATTAACGGCGCCAAAGCCTTAGGAATAGAAGACACTTGTGGCTCACTCACTATTGGCAAAGAAGCGGATGTTATTGCCATTGATTTAAGCTCATTAGAAATGCAGCCGCTCTATTGCCCTGTATCACATTTGGTATATGCCGCTAATCGGCAACAAGTAACGGATGTATGGGTATCCGGTAAACGTCTGTTAAAACAGCGTCAATTAACAACCTTTGACCAAGAGGCGTTAAAAGAAAAAATTAAAACGTGGCAGCAACGCATTTCAACTAAAGAGTAATGAACAAATCATTTAATTCATTAGTTTATTTTTAATCAAATAAAATAATTCTAATTATTTTATTAAGCTAAATATCGCCAACTTAAGCCACAAGTGTTATAGTTTGGCAATAAACAACTTGGTCTTTCTCAACCAGAAAGAATATCTTAACGCGTAGCCTATTAATAATAGCCAGAACAGAGTGAATACTATGAACGATTTGTTGCAAACCATCATTACTACTATCAAAAAAATACTGGGCCAATTCACCCAACCAGCCGCACCTACAGCAAAAACAAATACCCCCCCAACCAGCACACCCAAACCCACTGTAGCTCCTCAAGTAAAAGTAGCAGCACCAACACCGATTAAAGTCGAAGAAACGGTAAAACCTATCGTTGCTCCAGAAACCTCTGCAACCACAGAAGCAGTAATTGTCCCTGCCGTTGAAGTTATTCCTCCCGCGACTGTTACTCCTGCACCTGCTAAGACCGCTACAACGAAGACTGCCACAGATAATCTACCAGAAGATTCAATTCAAAGACGTCACGCGATTGCTGAATTACAAAACCGTATTGAAACCCTTTATGGTGAAGCACCCTCAGACTCTATTTTAAGTCGTCACCACACCAACCATATCAATAGCGTTATAGTGGAGTCCTTAACGAATAAAGAGTTTCTTGATCTGCTAACTGGTCAATATGAGTCATTAAAAAATAACCCAACTGCGACTGCAAGTCCTGCATTGGAAACATCCACACCAGCAGCAACGGAAACGGTTAGCGCCACTGAGATCCGTGATATTCCAACAGACTCTATTTTAAAACGTCATTATGATACGATGATAAACAATGAACTTAACAGTCTACTAGAAAACGGTAAGTAAGTTGATCTATCCTAAGATAGGTTAATCACCTATCTTAGGATAAAAAAAATCTCTTAATAAAAAGAGATTAAAGTAGGATAACTAAAAACCAATAAAAGCTTTAACCGATTAAGCGCTAAAACTATGAGTCAACTGCATACTCGGAGCATTAAGCCAAGACTCAAACGGTTTCCAATCATTAATAAAATTAAAAATATGGGTAATCGGCATGGGTTTAGCGATAGCATAACCTTGCGCTAACTCACAACCAATTTTTAAAAGCACATCGCCTTGTTCTACAGTTTCAACGCCTTTGGCAATAACGCTACGCTTTAAAATAGACGCCAACGAAACCATCCCTTCAAGAATCGCCAAATCTACCGATTCTTTATCAATATCACTAATAAAACTTCTATCGATATTAAGCGTTTTAACAGGTATTTGTTTAAGATAAGTTAAAGAAGAATTACCCGTACCAAAATCATCTAAGGCAAAATCAACCCCTAAGACTTGACAGTTATCGACGATTGTTCGTACTTGCTCTCTATCTAGCAACGCATTCATCTCTAAAATCTCAAGCTCTAAACTGCCCGCTTTAAAACTAGGATAATTGGCAATAGAGGCCTTTAATTTATCTAAGAAATCGTGTTCATTGAGTTGCAATTCATCAACATTAACCGATACAACGGTATCCAAGCCCTGACCTTGCCATTCATTAAGATCAGATAAAGCTCTATCCATTACATAAGAACTGACTTCAGAATGGACCGAATGATTATTAATAATAGGTAAAAAGTCACTCGGCTGCAATAAACCACGCAGGGGATCATTCCAACGAATTAATGCTTCAAAACCCGACACGGTACCCGTGCGCATATTAACTTTAGGCTGATAATATAACTCAAACTCACCATTCATTAAGCCAGTTTGAATTTTTTTAATTTCTTGCTTACGAGAGATCGTTAAGACATCTTGACTCTTCCCATAAAAATTTTTACGGGGCTTATCAATTAAACCAAAAATACCTGCATTGGCCCATCCACGAAGCCAAGCCACAATCGTTTTTTTACAAACGCCAAACAAATCTGACAAATCATTAACTTGATAACCATCTTGACTCAACAAAACTGCATGAGCTCTCATTCTTGGCATATACCCAGGATGATTCTTCCTCATATTTTCAAGTGTTAACTTCTCTTCCTCAGTAATCTTTTTAATATGAAGCATAGATATTTATCTCTATAAATTTATTTAAACAAATAAGCTTAAATAACGCGATTGAAAAGCTATTCAAGGTTCCTAATGATTTTATAATTTATCATGTCATCGAACGATAAACTCAACAACCATTGATACATTAAAGTATTTTAACACTCTCATATCTTAATGCAATGCCAAATATTAATAACTTAACTTTTTATTTTTTCAAAACCCTACTTTTCCAAGAGTAACTCTTTTATACCCACTATAAGATAATAATAAATCCCTATAAAACAACACACTTCCAAGCCTATAAGAATGTGAAATTTCTTTTTCTATAGCGCGGCTGTCTTTATTTTTGCACAACGAATACATTGATAAACCGTAATCAACTTTCCCTGTTTAACATCAAACTGCTTTTCCTTAAGAATTTTCCATTTATGAAAACCACTCTGACAAAGCGTCTTACCTTTATGCTTTTCTGCCACAGTAGGCCGCTTAAATGGAATTACCTCGCCCATAGTCTATCCATTGAAACTATAAAAACAGCTATATCACCAAACTCAGCTTATTTCTTAGCGATTGCATTCCAAGCAACCAACCACGTTTGATTTAAATAAGCATCGGCCTTCTTTTCTAAAGCACCCTCTAAAACAGAACGCAAGGTATGAGCAACAACACCAAAGAAATAAGTGTTGATTAACTGAGGATCAATATCTCTTATTTCTCCCGCTCGAATACCTGACTGCATTATTTTAAATATCTTTACGTAGGCCGCTGTTTCTAGCAACGGTTTTTCTTCAGGTAAGAATTCATTAAATTTTAAAACGAACAAAAACCGAATAATATCCGGCGCATCATCGGTCAATCTAAAAAGCAAATCAACAATACCTCTCAATTGCTCAGAAGACTTTTGATTTTTTCGTCTAATTTCATCAATTGAAACACTTAAGCTATCAAAAATATTAGCATATAACTCATTAGCCATAGACTGCTTGTCTTTAAAATGATGATAGATAAGATGCGTATTATTTAAATTCAATAATTCAGCGATATCAACTAACGATGTTTTAAAATAACCCTTACTGGCAAATAACTTTAAAGCCGCGACCAATATCTCGTCTTTAGTTACCACATTAACTTGTATAATTTCTTTTTCCTGATCCATTATTATTATGTCGCAGCGTTTCAATACACTGTATTTGTAATTGTTAAAAAAATTTACTGTTCATTAATAACCGTCAAAGCGGCACTAAGGTAACTCATCATAGACCACAAAGTCAGCACAGCCGCCACATAGAGCAAGCTATAACCAATTAAGTTAGTGGGCAAGCCAAACACATCTTCACGGTATAACAAAAAACCAATAGACAACATTTGTGAGGTGGTTTTCCATTTACCCAGTTGAGAAACTTTAACACTGGCACGTTTACCAATTTCTGCCATCCATTCTCTCAAAGAAGCGATTGTAATCTCGCGCCCGATAATAATAGCCGCAGGTATCGCCAAATACATAGAACCCTGCTGCTGAACAAGCAAAACCAATACGATAGCCACCATTAATTTATCCGCTACCGGATCTAAAAAGGCCCCAAAAGGCGTTTCTAACTTTAACTTTCTAGCCAGATAACCATCCAGCCAATCCGTCACACCCGCTAGAAAAAATATCAGCGTACAGGCCACATTGGCATTTTGCCATGGTAAATAAAAAACTACCGCCAACAGAGGTATTAAGGCAATCCTCAGTAAGGTTAGGTTTGTAGGTATATTAAATTGAATCGCCATCTTGATGATGAAATAGTTCGTAAATCCGCTCTGCCAACTGTCGGCTAATGCCGTCAACGCTGCAAAGTGCATCTACGCCTGCGCATGTAATGCCCTGCAGCCCCCCAAACTGTTTTAACAAGAGTTGCCGTCTCTTAGCACCCAATCCTGGAATACTTTCCAATACGGATTGATTTGAAGCTTTACCGCGACGTGCTCTATGTCCTGTTATTGCAAACCGATGCGCTTCGTCACGAATATGCTGAATTAACAGCAATCCACTCGCACTGGGTACAATATCTAAGGGCTGTTCGTGATCAACTAAAATCATCTTTTCCATGCCCGGTTTTCTATCAGGTCCTTTTGAAACTCCGACTATCATAACATTGTTTATGTCTAATTCTGCTAATGCCTTTTGCGCTTCATTCACTTGTCCCCTGCCACCATCAATAAATAAGATGTCTGGAGCCTGGTGCTCGCCTTGTTTTAACCGCTTAAAGCGCCGAAAAACAGCCTGATGAATTGCCGCATAATCATCACCACCCGTAATACCTTCAATATTAAAGCGCCGATAAGCTGATTTTACCGGCCCCTCTCGATCAAACACCACACAAGAAGCCACTGTTTGTGCCCCTTGAGTGTGACTAATATCAAAACACTCCAAGCGTTTAGGTAACTCTTTGCAGCCCAACTCTTCTTGTAAACTCAAAAACCTCGCATACATACCTTGCTTATCGGCTAATTTACTCAGCAAAGAATTTTCAGCATTGGTCATCGCCATTTG
The DNA here is from genome assembly GCA_903863905.1 of uncultured Methylococcaceae bacterium. Taxonomy (GTDB): domain Bacteria; phylum Pseudomonadota; class Gammaproteobacteria; order Methylococcales; family Methylomonadaceae; genus Methylobacter_C. The sequence continues at coordinate 28,513 of CAIPDT010000021.1, read as the reverse complement.
TAGCCATTTTAAACGTTCACTGCGGACATTGGCAGAAATATTAACAGCGTGCTTCGCTTGTTTTGATAAAAACTCGATTAATAACGGCTTTTCAGTTAACTCATGGCTTATTATAAGCTCAGAAGGAATCAGCTTATCAATATAATACTGCGGAATAAACGCCTCAATAATTGACGAGACCTCTTGCTCACTGTTCATTTCAGGAAAAAATACTTTATGACCTAAGTGCTGGCCATTTCTAATAAAAAACACTTGCACACAAGCCACATTGCCTTTACTGGCACAGGCAATCAGATCGACATCGCCTTTTTCACCGGAAACAAACTGCTTTTCTAAGACAGAACGCAGTTTAATGATTTGATCCCTAAACCCCGCAGCTTGCTCAAACTCCAATAAGATAGAAGCCTTTTCCATTTTGACGATCAACTCATCAATCAACAGATGCCCCTTCCCTTCCAAAAACATCACCGTACTTTGTACATCTAAATCATACTGGGCTTTTTCAACCAAACCCACACAAGGACCACTGCACCGTCCGATTTGATATTGTAAACAAGGGCGGGTGCGGTTGTTATAAGTACCCTCATCACATTGACGAATGGGAAATAAACGCTGCAGCAACTTTAAACTTTCTTTAACCGCACCAGCACTGGGATAAGGCCCAAAATACCGACCTTTTTTATGCTTTGACCCACGATGATAAGCAATTTGAGGAAAATCATGCTCGCTGGACAAATAGATATAAGGAAACGACCGATCATCTCTTAAACAGATATTGTAGCGAGGTTTATGGCGCTTAATTTGTTGACACTCAAGCAGTAAGGCCTCGCCTTCTGTGTGTGTCACCGTCACTTCAATAGCCGCCACTTTAGCGACCATGACTTGTTGTTTAACAGACGTAGTTTGCGTCTTAAAATAACTAGAAACGCGGTTTTTTAAATTCTTAGCCTTACCAATATAAATGATCTCGCCCCGATCATTCAGCATTTTATAAATGCCGGGGCGTGTGGTCAGGTTCTTTAAAAAACCCGCACTATCAAAACCATTTTCCAAAAGATCAACAACCCCGCATGACTTAGAAGTAACGACCATTAATTAAAAAATGGGCCGCAATACTACCGGCATAACCTAAAGCAATCGCTGGCGTCCATTTTAAATGACTGGTAAACGTATAGATTCCTTTCGCTTGTCCCATTAAACCCACGCCCGCCGCCGATCCGACCGCTAACATACTTCCGCCCACACCTGCAGTTAACGTGACCAACAACCATTGGCCCTGAGAAATATTAGGCGCCATCGTCAATACAGACAGCATAATCGTGCCATTATCAACAAAAGCAGAAGCCACACCCACCAAAATATTAGCAATAGTTGGATCAATACTGCCATACAGATGCTGAGAGGCTACAGTTAAATATCCCATAAAACTTAAACCGCCCACAGCCACCATCACTCCATAAAAAAACAATAAAGTATCCCATTCCAAATTAGCCACTTTTTGAAAAATGTCAAACGGCCTTTCTTTCGCATTAGCGTTATAACCCTCATGAGCATGTTCGCTATGTGCCATGGGATCAGAATAATCAATGATGGAATCAACTAAATCAGTGCGCACCGAGAACTGTTGAGAAGATCTGGTTTTTTGTAAATAGTAACTAAAAAACTTCAGATACGTTAAACCTAGCATCATGCCGGCCGCTGGGGGTAATTTTAAAAAGTTCTCAAAACAAGCCGAGGTAATAATAGTTAATACAAATAAAAAGATAATCACCCAACCACCGCGCTGCATGACTTGTGTTTCAATCAGAGCATCAGGTCTTTCTTTAGGAATAAAAAAGTGCATGATTGCAGCGGGTATTACAAAATTAACAATAGCCGGTACCAGTAAAGAAAAGAAATCTGCAAAAGGCACCACGCCTTTTTGCCAAACTAACAAAGTAGTAATATCGCCAAAAGGACTAAACGATCCACCCGCATTAGAGGCCACCACAACATTAATACAAGACAGCGTCACAAAACGAGGACAATCTTTACCCATCGCCAAAATAACGGAGCCCATTAATAAAGCCGTCGTTAAATTATTACAACCGGATGAAATAAAGAAGGATTGAAAGCCCGTAATCCAAAACAACTGTCGATAACTAAAATTCTTACTTAACAGCCACACGCGTAAACTATTAAAAACGCCCCTATCTTCCATCGCGTTTAAATAGGTCATTGACACCATGATAAATAAAAATAACTCAGCGTAACCTTCTAATGAAGCCCGAAAAGCCAAGCCTGCCTGCTCGCTCATCCCGCCATTTACGTAAACACTGGCTATAAAAATCCAAATCAAACTGGCCGCAAATACCATCGGCTTAGACTTCTTTAATTCTGTCACTTCTTCTGTCATTGCTAATATGTAAGCCAAAGCGAAAACAATCAAGGCGAAATAACCTGCCCAATGCTGCGTTAAATCAAGCGGCTTAAATGGAATTGCAGCCTCAACACCTTCAGCTAAACAAGGTATAGAAAGCAATGAGAAAACTAAAAAAAACACAACGCTAAAAAGACTGAAGTTCATTCATGACTCACAAAAATAGACTAGATTAACAGACATAAAATAGGTATAAACCACTCGATCGACAATATTGTATGAGATATAACCTAGGTGTGCCCAATAATATCAACCACCACGGACTTAATATAGTTGACTTAAGCCGCTAACAATCTGGTCATAGGTCAGGTAAATGATTAACTAAATAACATAACCCAATAAATTATATTGACAAGTTTTATTAGGTTACATACCATTAGTATAAAATAACTTACCCTTTTAATAAGGAAGTTAAATTAATTTTTTAACATTAAACACCCTAAATAACCACTATGAAACATAACAATCTCAAATTAAATACTTTTTTACTGGCTATCACAACGACTTTTTTTTGTTTTACTGCACACGCTGAAGTTGATGTAGATGCCGCAAAAGCGTTAGCGAAAGAAAACGGTTGTTTTAGATGCCACGGCACCGATAAAGATAAAGACGGCCCGGCTTGGAACAAAATAGCGGCTAAATATGCCGGCGATGCTAAAGCACAAGCAAAACTATTAGAACACCTTGCTTCGGGCAAAAATGTTAAATTTGAAGATGGACATGAAGAAGCCCATAAGATTTTAAAAACCGAAGATCCTAAAGACGGCCAAAACTTAGTTGATTTCATCTTATCTTTAAAATAAATATTAAACTGACTGATCTCGTCATTAAAAATTACCGAGATCAGTCATTTCAAATATCTGTCATATAAAATCCCTATACTAAGACCACTAAGACCCAACTGGCTGCGTGATAGCGATGTAACTCTTATTAACTGCTGGAACTATATAAACATGAACACATTATTAAAAATTATCATGCTATGCGGACTTCTGGTCGGAACTGCATACGCTGAAAATACACCGACCGACTCTGCAACACCCGCCCCCAAACAAATATCCGCTCAAGCAATGGACAGAGATTCTACCTGTACCACCTGCCATGATGAGAATGAAACCAAACCCATCTTATCTATTTACCAAACTGCTCACGGCAATAAAGCCGATTCTCGTACGCCTTCATGCCAATCTTGTCATGGACAAAGCGAAAAACATTTAAGCAGCAAAAAATCAGCTCCCGATGTTATTTTTGGCGCTAAAACCACCGGTGCCTTTGCACCAAATGCCTCTAAAGATCAAAACACGGCCTGTTTATCATGCCATGAAAAAGATCCCACCCGAACTCATTGGCAAGGCGGCGCTCACCAAGCGGCCGACCTAGCCTGTACTTCTTGTCACGTGGTGCATAATGCCCATGACAAAGTACGCGATAAAGTCACTCAAAAAGACGTGTGCTTTACTTGCCATACTGATCAAAAATCACAAGTGAACAAATTTTCACATCACCCGATTCCAGAAGGCAAAATAGCCTGTTCTGATTGCCATAACCCACATGGCTCTGCGGGTCCTAAATTACTGTTAAAAAATACCGTCACAGAAACTTGTTATACCTGCCATGCAGAAAAACGTGGTCCGTTCTTATGGGAACATCAACCCGTTACAGAAGATTGTACAAACTGCCATACACCTCATGGCTCAAACGTAACACCTTTATTAAAATCACGGCCTCCGTTTATGTGTGATGAATGTCATGATGGCCCACACAACAGTAAAAACCCAGCCGCAGGTAATGCAGCAGGTATACAAGGTGGACTTACTGGAACACCTGCGAATCCAAGCACCAGTTACACCGGTCGTGCTTGTCTAAATTGCCACAGCATGGTGCATGGTTCTAACGACCCTGCCGGTGCATTATTACAACGCTAACTCAATAAAGGAGACAATCATGAAAATTCGTAATGAAGAAATGAAAGTCAATATCATGGCGTTAGCAATACGCTGTGCATTAATGACCACGATCACACTACCACTCAGTGGTAATGTTTTAGCCAGTGACGAAACAGATGCCTTAACAAAACCAAGCAACTACCTTAATTTTGGCACCATGTACTCGACTGAGTCCTCTGCCCGCTTTGGCCAATATAATGGCATCAATAGCGAAGGTGCTTATGGTATTGGTGGTTTAGATATCCGAGGTGGAAACGGCTACAATCAAGATAGCAACAGCGGTTTACGCTGGAAATTAGGCGGCTCTAATTTAGGCACCACCTCCAGAGCATTGGATGGCTCGATCAGTGATCAAGGTAAATGGAAAGTTAATCTTGGCTATGATGAGTTACAACATAATATTACTGATTCGTATCAGACACCTTTACAAGGTGACGCTGGGCAAAATAATTTTACCTTGCCCTCAAACTTTAGCTCCATTAACACGGCATCGGGACAACCTGGCACTCGAAACCTAGGCGTTACTCCACAAGGCATTATTCAAAAAAATGACTTCCAAGGCGTCAATGAGTCAGTTAACCGTAAGACGGGGGCATTTAGTACCACCTATAATTTTGGCCCGCAATTAAGTGCTCAAGTTGACTATAAACATATTGATCAATCGGGCGCTAAATTGATTGGTACAGGATCTCAAGCAGGCATAAGCACTGGCACTTTATCAAGCAAGGGTGAAGCTATTAATATTCTGTTAAACCCGACCAGTTATCAAACAGATAACGTTAACGCCGCCTTAAATTGGAAAGGTGATAAGGGTCATTTAACAGGGGGTTACTTTGGCTCAATCTTTCATGACGACTACAACAGCCTAAACTGGCAAAGCGCAATGGCTACTAATGCAGTGGGAACCTGTACCGGTGTTAATTGTTTTTCCAATAACACCATGAGTACCGCGCCCAGCAATAGCTTACATCAAGCGAATTTAACAGGCGGTTATAATTTTACCTCGACGACTAAACTCGCCGGTGGTTTTTCTTATGGTTATAACCAACAAAACTCCAGCTATGCACCGACTTTAATTCCTCAAGCAAGTGGTGTTGCCTATAATATGATGCAAGCGAATGGCCTACCGACCAACTCCTTAAACGGTGTGGTAGAAACCAAGCATGGTGACATTAAACTAACCAATCAAAGTATTAAAGACCTGACTTTGACAGCGGGTTATAAAATTAACGAGCGTGACAACAATACCTCGTCAAACAAATACCTTTACAATGACATTGGTAATGCTAATTTTACAGGCGTTAACACACCTTACAGCAATCGCAAAATGCAATATGATGCAGGTGCCGCTTATCGCTTAACTAAAGATCAAAACATTGCTTTAGGCTATGAACACGAAAGTATCAAACGTTGGTGTAATGGTGTACAGGGTGGCGCTCAATGTGTCTCTAGTCCTGCCAGTAACGAAGACAAAATGAACTTAACCTATCGTTTAAAAGCCTTAGAAAATGTTAACTTTAACAGCGGCTACACCTATGCAATCCGTCGCGCAGATAATGATCCTAATTTCCTAGCGAATGCAGGCAGTTACTCAATTACCGGCGCCGGCGTGTCAAACTCAGCACTTAATGCGGCCAACTACTTGGGCTACATTGCTTATCCTTACGCTAACCGTGATCAAAACATCGGCAAAGCCGGCGTTAATTGGCAAATCACTCAAAGACTGGATGTGGGAGTCAATGGTCGTTATACCTACGATAATTACGATGCTTCATTAGGCGTGCAAAATGGTAAATCGACGGGGGTTAATGTCGATACCACCTACAATTTCACAGATAAGAGCAATGTATCAGCGTATTGGAACTGGCAAAACGGCCAAAGAAACTTACGCAGTGGCAATAACCAAACTAGTGGTAATACATTTAATCCAGCACTAGGAACTCAAACGGTATTCCCCAGAGATATTTGGACGAACCAATTGGATGACAATAGCCAAACAGTCGGCATTATGGGTCGTCAGGGTGGACTATTTAACAATAAGTTAGAATTTATTGGCGATTTGTCGTATGCCATAGACACGACCAGTTATACCACTCAAGTGCCTTATGATTCAGCCTGTGGAGCCACTACTAAGCTCACTTGCGGTGCGTTATCGCCTATTAAAAACGAAATGTGGACGCTAAAACTAATTGGCAATTACCACATTTACAAAAATGGCAAGCTGTCTTTAACGTATATGTTCCAAAAGTTAAACAGCAACGACTATTTTTACAATGATCAACAAACTGGCTATACAGCAAACGGTTTAATGCCAACCAACTTACTCATGCAAAATTATGCAGTCAGTGTGGTAGGCTTAGCGTATAACCATAGTTTTTAAAGCAGCTTTACTTAAGACCGTGCGAATCATAAGGTTCGCATGGTCTTTCTACCTGTTCATTGCCCGCCTAAATCCCTTCCCCTCCTCACGTATTATTTTTATTCCTGTCATACCCTATTTTTTTAGGTCATTGAAGCTAAATTGTGACAACTTAAGTGCTCTTCCTACCATTCTGCTACTTTCTTAGCAAAACCAACTGGCTCTCTAACTAAATCACCCATAATAACGATAAACACAACATTAATGGATCACTTAATCAATTCTAGGGTACCCTAGGCCCTTTAAGATTAAACATTCCTCTATTTTTATAGGCTAAAAGAGACACCTTTATGACCACCCACATTCACACTGCCCCACCTAATCGTCAAACCCTGTATGTTGCTATTGCGCTGGTGCTTGGAATCCTGATAGGCGAACTGCTCAACCTGACACTCGGGAGCTCTGATGTCGCTAGGGATCAATCCTTACTCAAGCAGATTATCGAAGTCTTGGCGGTCTTAACGGATATATTTCTAAGATTGGTAAAAATGATCATTGCCCCACTGGTATTTTCAACCTTGGTGGTCGGTATGGCTAAAATGGGCGACATTCAAACGGTGGGGCGCATAGGCACCAAGGCTCTGGCTTGGTTTTTTTCTGCCTCGGTGGTCAGTCTGTTATTAGGCTTATTATTGGTTAACTTATTTGAACCCGGCCATTCTTTACACATCGCCTTACCGCCCCTAGGCACCGAAACCGGACTGCCACAAGTGAAGCCTACCCTTGCCAACTTTGTCAGCCATATTTTTCCTAAAAGCTTTACCGAAGCCATGGCCACCAATGAAATCTTACAAATTGTGGTATTTTCTATGTTCTTTGGTATTGCCTGTGCCGCCATTGGTGACTTAGCCAAGCCCACGGTTAAGCTATTAGATTCCTTGGCGCATATCATGCTTAAGATCACCAGTTATGTGATGCATTATGCACCGGTCGCAGTGTTTTCTGCGATTGCCTCCGTGGTGGCCACTCAAGGCATTGGGGTTTTATTATCGTATGGAAAATTTATCAGCGAGTTCTATTTAGGGCTGTTATTACTGTGTCTCTTACTGGGTAGCGTTAGCTTTTTATTTTTAGGGCGTCGAGTATTGTCTTTATTAAGCCATATCCGTGAGCCTATGTTACTGGCTTTTGGAACCGCCAGCAGTGAGAGTGCCTATCCTAAATTACTGCAACAACTTGAACGCTTTGGTTGTGATGAAAAAGTCTGCGGCTTGGTCTTGCCTTTGGGATACTCTTTTAACTTAGATGGCAGCATGATGTATATGACTTTTGCGGTCGTCTTTATTGCTCAAGCCTATGGAATCGACATGCCACTGGCCGATCAATTGATCATGCTATTTGTGCTCTTGTTTACCAGCAAAGGTGTTGCCGGTGTGCCCAGAGCCTCTTTAATCGTCATTGCCGCTACATTGTCAATGTTTAACATTCCAGAAGCCGGCTTGTTATTACTCTTGGGTATTGATCAAATTTTAGACATGGGGCGCAGTGCCACTAACGTGTTTGGTAATAGCATGGCCTCAGCCTTAGTCAGCAAATGGGAAAAAGCTTTAAAATAAATACATTAACGCACAGTAACACAAACGCTTTTAACACAAAACCAGTAAGTTAATTAACATTAACATTAATTCACTTATTGGTGTTGGTAGTAGTAGTAGTAGTAGTAGTAGTAGTAGTAGTAGTAGTAGTAACATCAGACACCCCCCATTACCAACACATCAACTATAGTTTCAAGCACCAACGCTTAACAATCCCGCATAATGCCTCATTAGTATTAATAAAGAAGAAAGAAAGAAACAATCATCGCATCACACCAAACCCAATCCTACATCAACTTCACTGTAACTCAATTGTAATTCATCAGGTTTTAAATAATAACCATTGCTATTTATAAAAACTATGATATCATCTAATTATGTTAAACAACTTTTTTAATATTTGCCATAACCGCACTACTTGAGTGCAGGCAATAGATTCAAAATACGCAAGTCAAAATAGAACTTAAACTTATTAAAACTGTGAACTGATACTCTGTAACAAATATGAAAAATGATATCACTTTAGGCAAGCTGTCTTTAATTAACCGTGTCTTATATTCTGGGTTTTTATTAACCATTAGCCTTGGTTTTTGCATGTCAGCCTTACAAATATTAATGACGCACGGTATGGCGGATGGCGAAATGGGCTTATCCCATAAAGATGTGGTGTATAGTTATTATGGTAACCGTAACGGTTCCAAGCTTGAAACCGCACTCAAAGGAAAGATGAAATTAAAAGCGCCCCCAGAAGTTAATGCGGTGCTTATTGAATGGGCGCATAAAGGCGCACCAGAAAGCGAATGGTCAACCGTATTGCCCTTAATTGAAAAACACTGCTCTAAATGTCATGCTGATGATGAATCTGATCTACCTCGGATAGAACAAATAGACGTTGCCAAAAGCATGGTAAAAGTAGATGAAGGCGCCAGCATCAGCACCTTAACACGCGTCTCGCATATTCACTTATTTGGCATTAGCTTTATTTTCCTATACATCGGTTGGATTTTTAGCATGGCCGAATTTAATCCAGCCTGGAAAGTCTTCTTAATCGGCTCTCCTTTCGGTTTTTTAATTTTAGATGTATTGTCATGGTGGTTAACTAAATACTGGTCAGAATTTGCCACGATGATTTTAATCAGCGGTGTAGGTTATGGTATCTCTGCCTTTATAATGCTGACCGTATCCTTGGCGCAAATGTGGTTACCCCGCTGGCGAGAACCCAAATATTATTAAACTATTCTAAAACCACTCATCAATTTTTAACGTTTCAATACAAGACTCATAAACAGCTCTAAGTAACATTAGCTTAAATACCTTAAAATAAAAGTTAATTTAAACACTAATGACTTACATTAGTCGTACAATATAGACACTCATCACCCTTGTGGTGAGTTTTTTTGTACTCTAGTGCCAACTTCTTAGGTCGTTGTCCTGTCTTATAAACTTGCATTGTTAGGAATAAAAATATGGCTGAAATAATGAACAACATAACTTTAGGTAAACTCCCTTTAACCTACCGCTTCTTGTTCACGAGTTTTCTGTTAGTCGTTGGCTTAGGTCTCTTTATGGCTGGCGCTCAAATCATGCTCACGCATGGTAAGGCAGATGGCAAACCCGGCTTATCGATGGATGACATCGTTTATAGTTATTATGGTAATCGCTCAGGTTCTAAATTAGAAACAGCGCTAACTGGCAAAATGAAGGATAAAGTCTCTCCTGAAACTCGACTCACCTTAATTAAATGGGTGCGTAATGATGCCCCTGTTAATGAGTGGAGCACGGTCGGCCCTATGTTTGAAAAAAACTGTGGTAAATGTCATGATGAAGAATCAGGTCTCGTTGAAGTCACTAAGCTTGATGTAGCAAAAAGCCTAGCTGAAATTGATCATGGCGCAAGTGTCGGGTCACTCACCCGTATTTCACATATTCATTTATTTGGTATCAGTTTCATTTTCTTATTTGTGGGTTTGATTTTTGCCTTGGCTGAATTTAATCAGTTTTGGAAAATTATTTTAATCACCACTCCCTTTGCCTTTTTAGTGATTGACGTGGCCTCTTGGTGGCTGACTAAATTTTGGCCCGAATGTGCGTGGTTTACCATGCTGGGTGGCATAGGCTACAGTCTGGCTGCCTTAGTGATGTTTGGTGTCTCTTTTGCACAAATGTGGCTTCCACATTGGACCAAAAAATAAATACTTAATATCTGTCGCTAACTAAGTAATTCACTTAGTTAGCGACCTCCTCAATCTATATCCGCACCAATATCAGTCACTTATTGCACCATATTAAGGCAAGACATCATGATTTTAAACATTTATGGCGTTCACTGACCTATCAAACAAAGACTTTCGCTATATGGCTTATTTTTTGCGTATAATATTTACTGTACCCTTGTAATATGAAGATTAAATCACGTTTTATTTGATTTGCTAGATTCGATTTAGTCGTATCGCCCATAAAATATCGAAATAACACGGCTCATTAGCATTGATTTAACATGCGGATTTCCTCATGTTTACACACTAAAGAAGATAATATGCAGCAACAATATTTATTAAAGCATGGTAAACCCTATCCATCGGGCTCTAAATATGGCGCTAAGGGCGTAAACTTCTCCATCTTCAGTCGTCATGCTGAAGTTGTAGAATTATTACTCTTTAGCAGCGCTGAAAGCGATACCCCTTTTCAGGTTATTACCCTTAATAAAGATATCAATAGAACTTTTTTCTCTTGGCATGTCTATGTGTCTAAATTACCCGTAGGCACTTGGTATACATGGCTCATGGATGGCCCAGGCCAAGCCCGTGATTCTGGCTTTCGCTTTGAAAAAGACAAACATTTACTCGACCCTTGGGCTCATGCGGTTAGCGATAAACACTGGGATCGTGAGGCGGCTTGCAAGCCAGGTGATAATGGCATGACCGCCATGCGTGCTATGGTGACTGATGACCACTACGATTGGGAAGGTGATACACCGCTAGCCATCAGAAGTGAAAAAGCCATTGTCTATGAACTTCATGTCGGTGGATTTACCCGACACAGTTCTTCTAAGGTCAGTCATCCCGGTACATTTTCAGGCCTTATTGAAAAGATACCCTATCTAAAGGAATTGGGCATTAGTCATATTGAACTGTTACCCATTATGGCCTTTGACGAACAAGATGTGCCCAATAAAACCGCCGAAATGGGCTTAAAAAATTACTGGGGCTATAGTACGCATAGTTTTTTTAGTCCACATCCGGGTTATTGCGTCACGCCCGAACAAGGTACCCATGTCCAAGAATTTAGAGATTTAGTTAAAGCCCTCCATCAAGCTGGCATTGGGGTCATTATGGATGTGGTGTTTAACCATACCGCCGAAGCGGGTGCTAATGGCCCCGTGATTAACTTTAGAGGCATTGGTGGCAAATCTTTTTATCATGTTGATAAAGAAGATAAAAGCATTTTACGTGACTACACGGGCTGTGGAAATACTGTAAATGCTAATCACCCTTTAGTCGCGCGTTTTATTATCAGTTGCCTTGAATACTGGGTACGTGAAATGCACGTAGATGGTTTCCGTTTTGATCTTGCCAGTGCCATGGCCCGAGGCGAAAACGGTGAAGTCTTACAAGACCCGCCGGTTTTATGGGGTATTGAACTCTCAGAACAACTGATTAAAACTAAACTCATCGCTGAAGCGTGGGATGCGGCCGGCCTATATCAAGTAGGTAGCTTTCCTGGTTATCGATGGGCCGAATGGAATGGTCGCTATCGAGATATTATTCGACAATTTGTACGGGGTGACAAAGGGCTGTTATCAGAACTGGCTACGCGTATTAGTGGCAGTAGCGATCTTTATCAACCTCAAGGCCGCTTACCGATTAATAGTGTCAACTTTGTCACCTGTCACGATGGGTTTACCTTATACGATTTATTTAGCTATAACCAAAAGCATAATGAAGCCAACGGTGAAGATAACCGAGACGGCTGTAGCAATAATTTAAGTTATAACTGTGGCGTTGAAGGTGACACCCAAGAAGTCGCTATTATAAATTTGCGTAAACAACAAGCTAAAAATGTGTTCGCGATTTTATTACTCAGCCAAGGTGTGCCTATGCTACTTGCTGGGGATGAGCTTTTACACACCCAACGTGGTAATAATAATTGTTATTGTCAGGACAACGACTTAAGCTGGATAAACTGGGACCTTGCCCAGAAGAATGCCGATACCTTAAGATTTGTACAACAGATGATTGCCTTACGTAAAAGACATCCTTCGATTATGCGCCGACGTTTTTTAACCGGTGAAATCAGTCCAGGAAAAAAATTGCCGGATGTGTCTTGGCATGGCGTAGAAATTAATAAACCCTTGTGGACTGAACCCGATGCCCGACTCTTAGCTTTTACCTTAACCGGTACTGAGCATGAAGAAGCAGATTTGCATATTATTATGAATATGTCGGATGATATCATGACCATAGAACTCCCGATGATGTCGGGTAAAAAATGGTGTCTTGCCCTGAATACGTCACAACTCTCACCTAATGATATTATTGAACCAAAAGATCAACAACCTTATAACGAGGCGACTTATACAGCGCATCAAAAATCCGTGATTATTTTTGAAAGCAGAACCGTATAACTTGATTCCTTATGTTTCTCGATTATCATGCCGCCGCTGATAGGGTCAATAGCATGGAAATTAACCGGCTAAATAGCGAATATGGACTCACAGACCAGTTAAAGTTCGTTCAAGGTAAGGGGGCGTTTCCCTTTATTTCCATTCAAAATAAAAGTGCCTCCGCTATTATTTCCTTATACGCGGCGCAAGTACTGTCTTTTAAACCGGCGACTGAAACAGAAGATCTACTCTTTCTTAGTCAGAAAACCTTCTATGAAGAAGGTCGCGCCATGAGAGGTGGGGTACCTATTTGCTGGCCGTGGTTTGGTCCTAATCGAACAGGCATAGATATGCCTGATCATGGTTTTGCAAGAAATGGCTTATGGGAAGTCATCGAGACAACGGCTGTTTCAGAAGCCGAAACGCGCGTTAAATTACGCTTTAAACAAAATCCTCATCGGACTGAGTATTGGCCACAGACCTATATATTAGAATTGGATATTTCCGTTGGCAAATCCTTAAGCCTGCATTTATCCACCTATAATCTTGGCCGCAAAGCGTTTTATATTACCCAAGCGTTACACGCTTATTTTAATGTCGGCGACATACATCAAGTCGCTATATTAGGTTTAGAAGACACCCATTATCTGGATAAATTAGATAATGGGCAACAAAAATATCAATCTCATGCGGTCACTATCCCCTTTGAAGTGGATCGGATTTATCAAGATGTTAAGCATGAATTAACGATTACTGATCCGGTCTTTAATCGACATATTTTAGTCACGTCAAATCATTATAAAACAGCGGTCGTATGGAATCCTTGGCGCTATGTTTCCGCGCACATTGCTGATTTAGAACCTCATGATTACAAACGTTTTTTGTGCTTAGAAGCCGGTAACGTAGCCATTGATACGCTTGAAGTTTTGCCTAATAACTCAGTGACTTTATCAGTGAATTATAAAATACTCCCTAAAACTTTAACGCGATAACTCACGAATGAATAGGTTCAAGGTATTATTAATTGAAGATAATCCTATTATAATGGCCCTTGAAAGTAGCCTTAAACAAGCGGACTTCAATTACTTTAAAACACCCTTCGACCTTACTTTTTTAAAGCTTACCAAAGAAATACGCCCACATCTTATTATTCTTAATGTGGACACTCCGTCAAAATCACTTTTAGAGACGCTGTTGACGTTGAATCAACACAGTCCTTTTCCTGTGCTCATGTTTTGCAATGACGCTAACGAAGAGATTATTAATCAAGTGATTCAAGCAGATGTCAGTGCCTTCATCATTAATGGCTTTGAACCTAACCGTCTACAAGCACTGATTAATATTGCCCTCGCCCGTTTTAAACAACAACAAACGCTTAAAACCGCCTTAGAAGAAGCCTGTGCAAAGCTTGAAGATAGAAAACTGACCGATCGTGCCAAAGCCATCTTAATAAAAACTCAAAACTTTTCTGAAGATGAAGCCTATCACACGCTTAGAAAACTGGCGATGGATAGAAAGATTACCTTAGGCGAAATGGCAAAAAATGTAATTGCCATGTCAGAATTATTTAAATAAACTCGCGTTACTATTTATAAAGCCGATGAAAACATTTATCAAAGTCACTGAAATATGGATTCCAGATAAAGACCGCACCCAACTTGAATTTGGCTCAGGTTTGTATGGTGACCTTAATGACTTTAAAGCCGATAGAATCCAACAAAAATTTGCTTATAATGAAGGCTTACCCGGAAAAGCCTGGGCCGAAGGTCACCCGATTGTACTCACCCAATTTGAACACTCCTACTTTAGAAGCATTCTTGCCGCTAAAGAGGCCGGCTTAACCTGTGGCATTGCGTTACCTATCTTTTCAGGTGATTTTTTAATGGCAGTGGTGGTTTTTTTATGTGGCGATGATGAAGAACACGCAGGCGCTATTGAAGTATGGAGCCCCTCTTTAGACTCACAAAACACACTTTCTGTCATGGCGGGTTATTACGGTACTCTGCACCACTTTGCCGACATATCAAAAAAACTGCAGCTCTCTAAAGGTCAAGGACTGGCAGGTCTGGCGTGGGACTCAAAACTTCCGGTCCTCATTGAGAATATTGGTTCAGCTGATAACTTTATCAGAGCCAAAGACGCTCAAGTAGCCGGCATTACCGTAGGACTGAGTTTACCGATCTACAATGATGCTGAAGCGCCCTATATTATGGCGTTTCTCTCTGCTAAAGCCACCCCCCTTGCTAAACGTATTCAAATTTGGACGCCTAATCCAGAAGGGAACCAATTAATCTGCCAACAAGGGTACAGTAAAACAGATAACGATTTAGCTAAAATCTTTGAAACGTTACCCATTGATAAAGGTGTGGGTGCCTTAGGTCGAGTCTGGCTCACCGGTGTGCCAGTCATTACGGGTAATCATGACCAAAACTATGATCCTGGATTAGATAATCTCAGTAAAATGCTAGCAATTCCCGTCATAGATCAAGGTCACTTGAAAGCGATTGTCAGTTTTTTATTTTAATCATCTTGGTGCAAATAACAAATATTTTGCACAGTAGTAGCGCACCATATCGCCCTTAAAATTACTTTATATTCCCTAAAGAATCCAACACATCAATTACAACGAACCATAAGCTATTGTAATTTAATAATATATAAAAAATAATCCATCTACCCTAAATAATTGGCACAGCTTCTGCATTAATAATAACAAAAGGTTCCAACGGTGGAACCCATTTTATAGCTCAAAGTTGAGCACTAGACAAAGGCGTCGACTCAATCACTGTGATATCTATACACAGGATTAAGCGACGTTTTTTTTTGCCAAAAATCTCTGTACGAGGTCACGCCATCATGAAAAAAACTGAAACAGTATCGATCAAAAATGTAGCTAAGACACTCTCGACGCTTGCCGTTATTACGACCTTAAGCTTTGCTCCTCAGGTCAATGCGGTTGAAAATCTTGAAAAAGAAAATGTAAAACTAGGTTTTATCAAATTAACCGATATGGCGCCATTAGCGGTTGCCTTTGAAAAAGGCTACTTTGAAGACGAAGGTCTTTCTGTACAACTTGAAGCCCAAGCTAACTGGAAAGTACTCTTAGATAGAGTGATTAATGGCGAACTGGATGGCGCCCACATGTTAGCAACCCTACCCTTTGGCACTGCAATTGGTTATGGCACTAAAGCGGACATCGTCAGTGCGTTTACGTTAACCTTAAATGGCGATGCAATTACGGTTTCTAATGACGTTTGGAAACAAATGAAACCTCAAATCCCCATGGCAGACGGCAAACCTGTTCACCCCATTAAAGCCGATGCCTTAAAACCGGTTTTAGAGAAATATAAAAATGAAGGCAAGCCTTTTAACATGGCCATGACCTTTCCAGTCGGTACCCATAATATGAAGTTACGATATTGGTTAGCGGCAGGCGGTATTAAACCGGGCTATTATGCACCGCCAGAAGATAGTTCAGGCCAAATTGATGCAGAAGCTATTTTATCAGTGACACCGCCCCCACAAATGCCTGCCACCATGGATTCAGGTACGATTGTCGGCTATTGTGTCGGTGAACCTTGGAATCAACAAGCGGTATTTAAAGGCATCGGGGTGCCCGTCATTAGTGATTATGAATTAATGAAAAACAGCCCCGAGAAAATCTTTGGCGTGACTAAAGAGTTTGCAGACAAAAATCCAAACACACACTTAGCCATCGTTAAATCCTTAATTAGAGCGTCGCTTTGGTTAGATGCAGAAAATAACAAAAACCGTAGTGAAGGGATTGAGATGCTGTCTCAAAAACAATATGTGGGTGCAGATTATGATGTACTGGCTAATAGCATGAACGGCACCTTTGAATATGAGAAAGGTGATAAACGTCCCCTGGCCGACTTTAACGTGTTTGCGCGTCACAACGGTTCTTACCCTTATTACAGTGATGCTATTTGGAGCTTAACTCAAATGCGTCGCTGGGGCCAAATTAACGAACAAAAACCCGATGCTTGGTATCTTGAAACGGCTAAAAAAGTCTACCGTCCTGATATCTTTATGACAGCCGCCCATGCCTTAATTAAAGAAGGTAAAGCTAAAGCCAGTGACTTCCCATCGGATCAAGAAACAGGTATTAAAGCCCCGAATGCAGACTATATTGACGGCGTGGTGTTTGATGCGACTAAACCGAATGATTACTTAACTAAATTTGCCATCGGTCTTAAAGGCAAACAAAAAGTAGTCGGTGGCAAGGTGGTTGAGTAATCTCCGCCCCCACTTAAAGAAACTTATCGCACTGCTTAAGGTAAAAGCTCATGAACAACCAACTGATCAAATTTTTTAATATCACCGGCTTAACGTGGTTTGTGCCCTTCGTTAAAATAGCGGCTGGCGAGAACCTAGCTCAACAATTACGCCAGTTATTTTTAATCATGGGCGTCCCCATCATCGCCTTTATGTTGTTCTTGGGGCTTTGGAGTGTCGCGGCTTCAAAAGTAAATACTAGTTTAGGCGCCATCCCCGGCCCAGTGGCCGTTTGGCATGAAGCCGGTGGCTTATTAGAGGAGCATTTTACAGAGAAAGAAAAAGAAATTGCTTATTACCAACGTCAGCAAGAACGTAAGGCTCAAGCACTGTCAGAAAACCCCGAAGCGGTGGTTAAATCACGTCCCTATAATGGCCAAGCCACGTATTTAGATAAGATTTACACCAGTCTTTATACGGTGTTTGCAGGCTTTATTATTGCGACCTTTGTCGCGGTGCCTTTAGGCTTGTTATGTGGAATGAGCCCCGTGATTAATACGGCTATTAATCCGCTGATTCAGATCTTTAAGCCTGTGTCACCCTTAGCTTGGTTGCCGATTGTAACACTGGTCGTGAGTGCGGTTTATGTCACCACCCCTGACTCTTGGTTTGAAAAGTCCTTTTTAACCTCAGCGATTACGGTGACCTTATGTTCCTTATGGCCCACTTTAATTAACACCGCCGTGGGGGTTTCTTCCATCGATAAAGATTTAGTGAATGTCGGAAAAGTGTTACGCCTCAACTGGTTTACTCAAATCAAGAAGATCATTTTACCGTCGGCCTTACCTTATATCTTTACCGGTATGCGTTTATCGCTTGGCGTGGGCTGGATGGTATTGATTGCGGCTGAAATGTTGGCTCAAAACCCAGGCTTAGGTAAATTTGTTTGGGATGAATTTCAAAACGGCAGCTCAAACTCCTTGGGACGCATTATGGTCGCGGTCTTTACTATCGGTATCATTGGCTTTGTTTTAGATCGCATTATGCAATCTTTTCAAAAAGTGTTCTCTTTCGGTAACGCCCTTTAATCTGGAGTCTGTTATGTCTGCCTTAAAACGTAAAGTGGTTAACATTAAAGAAAACACTGACCTAAAAGAAAGCACTCTGTTTATTAATACACCTTCAAATGACCCGTGCTTACCTTTAGTTGAATTAAAAAATGTGTGTAAAAGTTACGGTGAAGGCAAAACTAAAACCTCCATCCTAAAAAACATTAATTTAACTGTCAAAGAAGGCGAGTTTATTGCCATTGTCGGCTTTTCTGGCAGTGGTAAAACCACCCTTATTTCAACTATTGCGGGTTTAATCCAAGCCGATAGTGGTGACGTCTTAAAACAAGGCGCACCGATTACTGGCCCCGGGCCGGATCGGGGGGTCGTGTTTCAAAACTATTCTTTAATGCCTTGGTTAACGGTTTACGAAAATGTGGCCCTCGCCGTGGATACCATCTTTAAAGACTGGTCTGCCGAACACAGAAAAGCCCATACCGAAAAATACATTCGGATGGTTAACTTAGGCGCAGCAATGTCTAAAAAACCGGCTGAACTATCCGGAGGTATGCGACAACGGGTTAATGTAGCCAGAGCCTTAGCCGCCAGTCCTGACATTTTGTTATTGGATGAACCCTTAAGTGCCTTGGATGCGTTAACCCGTGGAAACTTGCAAGATGAGATTCTCCAAATCTGGGAGCAAGAAAAGAAAACCGTTATTTTAATTACCAATGATGTGGATGAAGCGATTTATATGGCTGACCGAGTCATTGCTTTAAACCCAGGGCCCGATGCTACTTTTGGACCTGACTTTGTCATTGATATAGAACGCCCCCGTGACCGAACCGCGTTAAATCAAAACGACACGTTTAAAAAGTTACGCGCGGAAATCACCCAATACCTCATGGCCATTGGTATTGAAAAAAACCAAGCGGTCGGCACGGATAAAGTCACCTTACCTGATGTTCATCCCAATACCAGTCATCATTGGCAACCCGGTAGTTTAGCGACCGGTAAACCCGAAATCGATCGCCCCCGCTATTTGGAGTTTTCTAAACTTTCAAAAATCTACCCAACACCCGATGGTAACAGTACCGTTAAAGTCGTGGATGGCTTCGATTTAAAAGTTAAAAAAGGTGAATTTATTTCTATTATTGGCCATTCTGGCTGCGGTAAATCAACCGTGTTATCCATGACAGCCGGATTAAATAGTATTTCTGAAGGCGTCATTGTTTTAGACAATAAAGAAATTAACGGCGCCGGCCCTGATCGAGGCGTGGTGTTTCAGGCACCTAGCTTATTTCCGTGGTTAACCGCGTATGAGAACGTAGCCTTAGGGGTTGAGAAAGTGTACCCCCATGCCACCGCTGCAGAACGCAAAGATATTATTGAATATTATCTAACCCGAGTAGGCTTAGGAGATGTCTTACACAAAAAAGCCCAAGAGCTATCTAATGGGATGCGACAACGGGTTGGGATCGCCAGAGCCTTTGCTTTATCACCTAAACTGCTCTTATTGGACGAACCTTTCGGTATGCTAGATTCCTTAACCCGTTGGGAATTACAAGAAGTCTTAATGGAAGTGTGGGAACGCACCCAAGTGACTGCGATTGTAGTGACTCATGATGTGGATGAAGCCATCTTATTAGCCGACCGCGTGGTCATGATGACCAATGGCCCTCATGCCAAAATTGGCAAGATAGAAACTATTGATTTACCTCGGCCTCGGACTCGTAAAGCCTTGTTAGCTCACCCTGATTATTACAAATACCGAGAGAGTTTACTGACCTTTTTAGCGGAATGTGATCATACGCATTAACAAAAAACACCCACGCACCCCATAAGGACGAGCCCAGCCCTCTCGTCCTCTTAACCCATAAAATTAATCGTCTTTTTTAAGAAGACTAGGATGCTTTATGCCAAAAATTTATAAAAACCTCGCATTACCCGCCGCAATCTTATCGGCATCGGTGTTAAGTCCCGCTGCGTTAGCGGGTACCACCCAAGATATTGAAGACGCGCTTAACTTTTATCATTACGGTAAAAACGGCGCCATTAAGTTTGATTTAAACACCCGCTGGGAAGATGTCAATCAAGCTCAAGGTGGAAAACCTAATCCAAAAACAGCCAATGCCGTCACCTCTCGTTTACGAATCGGCCTACTGTCACCCGTATTTCATGGTCTACAAGGCTTTGCAGAATATGAAGGCAATCTAGCGATGGATGACGATTACAACAGTACCCGCAATAATAATACCGCCTATTCTAAGATTCCTGATCCCCAAAAAAGTGAACTCAATCAATTGTGGTTAAGCTATAACGGCATTGCAGACACCTTGATTAAAGGCGGACGTCAACGCATTAAATTAGATGATGATCGTTTTATTGGTAATGTGGGCTGGCGCCAAATGGAGACCACCTTTGATTCGGTCTTAATTACCCACAATAACCAACAAATTTTTGGCCTGACGATTAATACGGGTTACATCGGCAACGTTAATACCTTTACCTCGACCACAGAAAATATTAATGCCCCCTTTTTAAACATGAACTATAAAGTCGGTGATTACGGCAATTTAGTGGGCTACGGTTATTGGATGGATTATACCGAAACAGAAAATGCCAACAAATCAAACCAATCGTATGGTTTGAGAATGAGCAATTATCAAAAACCCGGAGACAGCTTCAAACTCAGTGATAACTATGGCCTGGTTTATACCGCTGAATACAGTTATCAACAAGATTATGGACATGGCACCGTTGCTTATAGTGCAGACCGTTATAACTTCATGGGGGGCTTTACAGCTTATAACTTGACCTTTCAAGGGGCAGTTGAACAATTAAATGGTAATGGCACGAACAAAACCTTTGATACGCCTTTAGGCACCAATCATGCTTTTCAAGGTTGGGCGGATCTATTCTTAGTCACGCCTAAAAACGGGATTCGTGATGTATTTGGTACCATCGTCTCCACCTTTGATCGAGGTGATATTGTCTTAACCGGTGTTTACCATGACTTTACCGATGATACGGGACAACTCCAATACGGTCAGGAAGTGGATGTATCAGCACTTAAGAAATTTGGTAAGCATTATTCAATACTCGCCAAATATGCTTATTACAGCGCAGGAAGTTATACGCCTGTCGCGGATACGTTTGCGAATACAGATACTCAAAAAATCTGGTTACAAGGCAATATTAGTTTCTAAGTCTTGATCGCTTATCTCTATTAGCTTATCAACATTGCAGCTCTATCAGCATTGAGGTTGAACATGAACACTCCTAAAAAAACCCTGGTTGTCATTGGTAATGGCATGGTCGGACACCATTTTTTAACAAGTCTCGTCAATAGTCCTATCAAAGAAACGTATCACATCGTGACTTTTTGCGAAGAACCCAGAGCGGCTTATGATCGTGTTCACCTCTCTGCTTTTTTCTCAGGACAAACCGCAGACGATTTATCCTTAGTCGAACCGGGCTTCTTTGAACAACACGGTATCACCCTGCATATCGGGGATAAAGCCGCCCAAATTAACCGAGAAGAGCAAACAGTCCTCTCAGAAAAAGGTGTTCTCATTCATTATGATACCTTGGTGTTAGCTACTGGCTCTTTTCCATTTGTACCCCCCGTGCCCGGCCATGATAGACCCGAATGCTTAGTGTATCGAACCATTGAAGACCTTGAAGCCATCGCCACGGTTGCCCAAAAAAGTAAAGTCGGCGTGGTCGTGGGCGGTGGTTTATTAGGTTTAGAAGCCGCTAAAGCCTTACATGATTTAGGTCTAAAAACTCACGTCGTCGAATTTGCCCCCCGCCTCATGGCGGTACAATTAGATGAAGCGGGTGGCGCTATGCTAAGACATAAAATAGAACACTTAGGTGTTACCGTACACACCGGAAAAAACACCCAGTTAATTACAGACGGCGAACACTGCGTTAATAAAATGTGTTTTGCCGATGGTGAAGAACTAGAAACGGATCTCATTTTATTTTCTGCCGGCATTCGTCCCCGTGATGATATTGCCCGAACTTGTGGACTTGAAGTGGGGCCCAGAGGCGGGATTGTGATCGACAATCAATGCAAAACCTCCGATGCGAATATTTATGCGATAGGTGAATGTGCGCTTTGGAATGGCATGATCTATGGCTTAGTCGCGCCAGGCTATGCCATGGCTCGCACGGTGGTAGCCGATCTTGCTAGCCAATCCGCCCATTTTACCGGTGCCGATATGAGTACCAAACTAAAACTGATGGGTGTTGATGTGGCCAGTATCGGTGATGCCCATGCGAAGTCTCAAGGCGCCCTCACCTACACGTATCAAAACGGTGATCTTGAAGTGTATAAACGCATTGTGGTCAGTGCCGATAAAAAATACTTGTTAGGCGCGGTCTTAGTCGGTGATGCGTCCGGTTATAGTACCTTATTACAATACTGTTTAAATGGCATTGAATTACCCGAACATCCTGACACCTTAATTTTACCCAGTCGTTCTGATGAATCCGGCGGACTCGGTCCTGATGCGTTACCACTGTCCGCACAAATATGTTCTTGTTATGACGTCAGTAAAGGCGATATCTGCCAAGCCATTGAAGCCGGTTGTAGCACGGTCGGTGCATTAAAAGCCTGCACTAAAGCCGGTTCGGGTTGTGGCGGTTGTGCGGCTTTAGTTAAATCCGTATTAAACTCAGAACTGACTAAACAAGGCGTCACTGTTAATACCGATTTATGTGAGCACTTTGCCTACACCCGACAAGATTTGTTTACTCTCATTAAAGTCGAAAAGATCACTACCTTTGATGACCTGATTGAAAAACATGGCCACGGTTTAGGGTGTGACATTTGCAAACCCACCGTTGCTTCTATTCTGGCCTCTAACTGGAATGACTTTGTCTTAAAACCAGATCTCGCCCCCTTGCAAGACAGTAATGATGCCTTTTTAGCCAATATTCAAAAAGATGGTACCTATTCAGTGGTACCACGCATTGCCGGTGGGGAAATTAGTCCTGATATGTTGATTACCTTAGGTCAAGTCGGTAAAAAATACCAACTCTACACCAAGATAACCGGTGGACAACGGGTGGATTTATTCGGTGCGAGAGTTGAACAACTCCCGTTAATCTGGAAAGATTTGATTGATGCGGGTTTTGAATCGGGTCATGCCTACGGAAAATCCTTACGTACTGTTAAATCCTGTGTCGGCAGTAATTGGTGCCGTTATGGCGTTGATGACAGTGTTGGCTTAGCCATCGAACTTGAAAATCGTTACAAAGGCCTCCGTTCCCCGCATAAAATTAAGTTTGCCGTCTCAGGCTGTACCCGTGAATGTGCAGAAGCCCAAGGTAAAGACGTAGGGATTATTGCGACCGAACACGGTTGGAGTTTATATGTGTGTGGCAATGGTGGCATGAAACCGCGTCACGCTGATTTATTTGCCACCCATTTAGATAAAGAGACGTTAATCAAATACATTGACCGCTTTTTAAGTTTTTATATTCGCACCGCCGACCGCTTACAACGCACCTCGGTATGGATGGAAAACATGGAAGGCGGCCTTGATTATTTAAAGTCCGTGATTATCGAAGATAACCTAGGGCTGTGTGAACAATTAGAAGCGCAAATGCAACACGTCGTTGATACCTATCAGTGTGAATGGAAAACCACGATTGAAGATGAATCCAAGTTAAAACGCTTTAAACATTTTATCAATAGTGACCAAGCCGATGACAACATCGTCTTTATTGAAGAACGTGGACAGCTTCGTCCGGCTGAAACTAAAGCCCAAAAACATTTTAAAATCGTGGAGGTTGCGTAATGTCACACTGGCAAACTATTTGTGAAGTAGACGCTTTGCAAGCTAATTCAGGGGTCTGCGCTTTAGTCGAAGGGCAACAAGTGGCGGTCTTTTACATGCCTAAATCTCAAGCGGTGTTTGCACTGCATAATTATGATCCCTTTGCTAAAGCGAATGTATTATCCCGAGGCATTATTGGCGACATTAAAGGCGAACCTATTGTAGCCTCCCCGGTTTATAAACAACATTTCAACTTAAAAACCGGCTGTTGTCTTGAAGACGAGACCGTTAAGATACCCGCGTATTCGGTGCGCATTGACCAGTCACACGTGCAAATTAATCTTGCTTATGACTAAGCTAGTCGTTATTGGAAACGGGATGGCAGGAATGCGGACTGTCGAAGAAGTGTTAAGAGCCGACCCGCATCAATATGACATTACGGTGTTTGGTGCTGAGCCACATGCTAATTACAACCGCATTATGTTGTCTTCGGTACTGAGCGGTGAAAAGAACTTAGAAGACATCTTTATCAATGATCGCGCGTGGTATCAGCAACATAACATTACGCTTCATACCGGTGCAGATAAAACCGTGGTGTCTATTGATCGACAATTAAGACAAGTAGTGACTCAAGACGGCACGGTGGCCGAGTATGATCGACTCTTAATCAGCACCGGTTCAAAAGCCGTATTGGCCGATATACCCGGCAAATCTTTAACCGGTGTGCTGAGTTTTAGAGACATTGCCGATGTTCAATCCATGCTGTCTTACAGCCAGACGCACCAAAAAGCGGTGATCTTAGGCGGTGGTTTATTAGGCCTTGAGGCCGCCAATGGCTTAGCGTTAAGAGGCATGGACGTAACGGTAATTCATAACAACGCCGTGTTATTAAATCGGCAAATGGATCAACACGCCAGTAAAATACTGCAAAAAGAGCTTGAACAAAAAGGCTTGAAATTTAAGATGGCGGCCAACGTTAAACAGTTAGTCGGTGATAAAGCGGGGCATATTAAAGCCGTGCATTTGGCTAACGGTGTGCGCTTAGACTGTGATTTATTTATCATGGCAATTGGGGTGCGACCTAATATTAGCCTAGCCAAAGCCGCCGGTCTGTATTGTGAAAAAGGCATTGTGGTCAATGACACTCTGCAAAGTTATGATCCTCGTATTTATGCCGTAGGTGAATGTATTCAACATCGAGGCGAAACCTTTGGCCTCGTTGCGCCCTTGTATGAGCAAGCTAAAGTCTGCGCCAATCATTTAACCGAACATGGCGTGGCTCAATACTTAACCTTACCCACGGCCACTAAACTTAAAGTGACAGGCATTAACCTATTCTCTATGGGTGACTTTATCGGCGATGAAAACTCCGAAACGATTCAGTTTACCGACTCTGCCTTAAGTATCTATAAAAAACTGATCATTAAAGCCAATAAACTGGTCGGTGCGGTATTATATGGCGATACCCGTGATAGTTTTTGGTACCAAGAGTTACTCGAATCAGAACAATCGATAGCGGACATCCGAGCAGGACTCATCTTTGGAAAAGCGCATGTTTAACACTTCGTCCCCTGTTAAAACCACCTGCCCTTATTGCGGCGTAGGCTGCGGCATTAGTGCCACCATGAATAAAGCGCATCACACCGTTAAAATTGCAGGCGATCAAACACATCCGGCCAATTCGGGACGCTTATGTTCTAAAGGCTCTGCGTTGGGCGATACCCTTGACTTAAACAGTCGCTTATTAAACCCCTCTATTCAGGGTCATTCCGTCTCTTGGACAAAAGCACTGGATACCGTTGCCCATACCTTTAAACACACCCTTGAACGCTATGGCCCTGATGCGGTCGCTATCTATGGCTCGGGACAATTATTAACCGAAGACTATTATGTGGCCAATAAACTGATGAAAGGTTTTATCGGTAGTGCCAACATGGATACCAATAGTCGTTTGTGTATGTCCTCGTCTGTGGCTGGTCATAAACGTGCCTTTGGTTCGGATACCGTGCCCGGTTGTTATGAAGATTTTGAACATGCTGACTTAATGATCTTAATCGGCTCTAATGCGGCCTGGTGTCATCCGGTGATCTTTCAACGCATTCGGGCCGCCAAACTGGCCAATCCTAACTTAAAAATAGTGGTTATTGATCCACGACGCACCGCTACATGTGAACTGGCTGATTTACATTTAGCGGTCGCCAGTGGCAGTGACGGTCTTTTATTCAATGGCCTCTTAAGCTATTTAAGCCAACATTCACACCTAAATCAGGATTATATCAAGCAGCATACCGAAGGTTTTGAGCAGGCACTGATCAGCGCGGAACTCAGCGCCCCGAGTATTGCCGACGTTGCCGCTCAATGCCATTTAACAGCCGCCGATGTACAGTGTTTTTATAATTGGTTTAGCCACACTGAAAAAGTCATGAGCCTTTACAGTCAAGGCATCAATCAATCCTCTTCGGGAACCGATAAAGTTAACGCGATTATTAATTGTCATTTAGCCACCGGAAGAATTGGGCATCCGGGCATGGGACCTTTTTCACTGACTGGACAGCCTAATGCCATGGGCGGCCGTGAGGTTGGAGGGTTGGCGCATCAATTAGCGGCACACATGGATTTTTCTAATCCAACCGATATTGAGCGAGTCGCAAGGTTTTGGAACACCGATAACATTGCCACTAAACCTGGATTGCCTGCGGTTGATTTGTTTAATGCCATGGCAGAGGGTCGTATCAAAGCGGTTTGGATTATGGGTACCAATCCAGTGGTCAGTTTACCCAATGCCGATCATATTAAACGCGCCTTAGCACGTTGCGACTTTGTCGTCGTCTCCGATTGTATTGCGCAAACCGACACCAGCGCCTATGCGGATGTATTGTTACCGGCACTGGGTTGGAGTGAAAAAGACGGCACTGTCACTAATTCTGAACGGCGTATTTCTCGCCAACGCGCGTTATTTAAACCCGCTGGCAATGCCAAAGCAGATTGGTGGATTATCAGTCAAGTGGCACAGCGTATGGGTTTTGGAACGGCTTTTAACTATCAACAGCCCGCTGACATATTTAGAGAACATGCGGCCTTATCTGGGTTTGAAAATAACGCTGAACAGGGACTGCGTGATTTTAATATCTCAGGCTTGGCCACGATAGATCAAGCCACTTATGAAGCATTAGATCCGATTCAATGGCCGGTAACGTCTAGCCAACCTAAAGGTACCGCGCGTTTATTTGGAGATGGACAGTATTTTACGCCCTCAGGAAAAGCACAATTTATTAGCGTAACGCCCCGAAGTGCAGTTAATTTACCGAATAACGATTACCCGTTGATATTAAATACCGGTCGGCTGCGAGATCAATGGCATACCATGACCCGCACCGCCTTAGCGGTGCAATTAAATCAACACAGTCCAGAACCTTTTGTTGAAATACATCCCAACGATGCGGTACTTGCGGGCTTAAAAGCAAACGCCTTGGCCGTACTTGAAAGTCAGTGGGGATCGATGTTGGCACGGGTCACGATGACGGAGTCTCAACAAGCAGGCAATGTCTTTGTGCCCATGCATTGGACTGAACAATATGCTAATCAGGGACGGATGGGCGCCTTGGTAAATCCAGCCGTTGATCCGATCTCAAAGCAACCAGAGAGCAAACATACGCCCGTGCATATCAAACCGTTTCAAGCGGTGTGGCACGGGTTTATTTTATCGCGAGAAGACTTAAGCTTAAGTGACCTGGCTTATAGGGTTAAAAGTAAAGGCGGAACTTATGTTCGTTACGAACTGGCGGGGCAAGGTTTAGCCAGTAGTTGGTTAGAGGCGCTCAAAAAAGATTTGATCGATGACCGAACCGAGGTCTACCATTGGCAAACCTATCAAGATGCGAGTCAGGGTGTTTACCGTGCGGCGTTGTTTGTGGAGGGGGCGTTAGCGACTGTTATTTTTATAGGCGTTGACCATCATTTACCTGAACGTCATTGGTTGATTAGCTTATTTAGTAAAAGCCATTTAGAGCCGTCAGAACGTATGGCGTTACTGACAGGTCGTGCGCCCTTAGGAGCGTGTGACACTGGAAAAACCGTCTGTGCCTGTTTTAATGTCGGTGAAAAAACATTGCTACAGGCGATTAAAGATAAGCAGTTAAAGACACCTCAGGAAGTGGGGCACTGTTTAAAAGCAGGCACTAATTGTGGGTCTTGTATTCCAGAGATTAAAGCGTTGCTACCATCAACATAATTGTCTATGTTATCCGGGAAGCCGAAACTATCATAGCCCGATTGTTAACAGAAATAAGCATCCTTAAGCGATACAGACCACGCCGACTAAAATAACAGGGCGCCGTGTGAGCAACAAACCACGCCGACTAAAATAACAGGGCGCCGTGTGAGTAACAGACCACGCCGACTAAAATAACAGGGTACCGTGTGAGTAACAGACCACGCCAACTAAAATAACAGGGCGCCGTGTGAGCAACAGACCACGCCGACTAAAATAACAGGGCGCCGTGTGAGTAACAGAC
>CAIPDT010000020.1 GCA_903863905.1 uncultured Methylococcaceae bacterium | reverse complement strand
GTAGGCTGAGCGCACGCTTTTTATGCTCACACTCTGGGTGTTAAAAATCGGTGGGCAAGCAAAAAGGTCGGGTTGGTTGATGTGTCGGGTTACGCTACGCTAACCCGACATGGCTTGGGTTAATATGGAAGTGCCGAGTCAGACAATTATTTGCTGCAAATTCCTTTTTTTGCCATACCCAATTCGGCAATATCCGCTTTCCCTTCCTTTTCGCCCATCGTTTCTAAGCCAGCCCCACCAACAAACACACCAGGTTTCATATATTGTTTAATAAAGTAATTCTTGCCGCTTTCTGTGCTAAGCAATAGATCATTAGGGGAAAATTCAGACTCAGTAGAAATTTTATGTTCGGCGTTACCTTTTACTTCTTCATAAAAGAACATATTGGGCGCAGTTTCACCTATACATTTGCCATCCACCCATATATCTTTTTTAATAGCTGTTCCCAGTCCTGATGATCGGTAAATATATAGTCCTGCATTTCCATCGACAGCAGGGCTGAAAGATTTCGCCTGTGCTGAAACTGTTTCAGACTCCATTGGCACAGACGCGCATCCAGAAAACAATAACGATACCAAGGCGATAATAACGAATCTTCTTAACATTTTTTATCCATTTTGTTGGTTGTGTTGGGTTGGGCTGATGTTTTTTCCAGCTCATAATATTGGTTAAAGTTGCACTATCAGCTCACCAGTAGGAGATTCAAGCAGAGAAGTTGTTACAAAGTACGGATTGTCAGGAAATTTTAATTGTTTGGGTGGTTGTGGATTGCCAGATGAATCAACCCCGTAGTTATGACGCTTCGCAAAAGATTGTTCAAGTTCGCCTAGCGTACCCTCAACGATGCTGTTCATTTCCTCGTGAAACCCGCTGATTGGTATGGCTCCAGTAATATTTCCATGCTCGGATGCAAATTTGTAATTATCTGGAACTCGATGTTCGCTATTGGCAATTGCCGAACTTCATTCAGATATATCCATCGCCTTAAAGCAGACACTCGCCACCGTCTGCAATTGGCCGATCTGGGACCGCCAAGTTTGATGCATTGTGTTTCAACATTAGACAAAACAATACGGATTGTCTAATGTACAAAATCACAAAATATACGGTCTATTTTCGATCTGTTGGCGTGGGTGAAAGGTAACGTTTACCTCAACATCCTCATCGAGTTTGCCCAGAATCAAAATCATGCGATCAAGTGTAAATCGGCGAAGTTGTGCGTTGCGAATTCGTGAAAATTCGGAATGAGCAACCCCAGTTTTCTTTTCGGCATCGCGTGTTGATAGTTTGCGATCATCAAGAATATTGATTATTTCTGCCGCAATAATGGCACGGGCTTGCTCTAGCCCTGCATTTGGACGGTCAAAATCGCGGTAAACATTGCCGCTTCCTCGCACCAGTTCTAAGTCGTCGTTTTTCATTTTAAAGCCTCCTTTAACCTTTTGAGCCGATCATGAATAATATCAACTTCCCGTTGAGGGGTTTTAATACCTGACTTTGATTTTTTCTGAAAAGCATGGATAACCCAAATATCTGTGTCGATCTTAACGGCGTACAGAGTTTGCGGCATTTGGGGTCAGTGGGGTCAGAGTAAACTTAAATCAACTGAGATAATTATAAATTTACTCTGACCTTAATAGCAATTTGTTAATGGGCTCCATCTTGTTAGTATTTTGTAAAAAGACGGCTGCCTAACGAAAGCGCAGTTTTAATTGTGTTGCTATTATTATTGTTTTTATTGATGTTGCATTTATTTTTATTATTATTTTTCCAGTATTAGCTGGTTGTCCCTCCTCATTATCCTTACTTAGTGAAATACTGATGTTTTAATCACTATCTAAGGCGGGTGAATGATAAATCAATAAAATAAGATTGTCTACAAAAAGTGCGACAATTTGTCGCACTTTTAATGTAGCGTCTATTTAATAGGCTTCATTGATGAATATTTATTTCAATTGGACAAATTCGAGCATTCTTTTTTGCAATCATTGGTAAAACATTAACGTTCAGCTTAATACATTGTCGTACTGTCTAAATACATTGTATGCGTATAACGCTACCATGTAGATTTGTCGGGTGTATTCTGTTTAATGTTTGTATAGCGGTCGCTCGTTTGCCTGCACGTTGAGAGCCTACAAAGAGCCAGTTCTTCTTACCTAAGGCGATAGGTCTGATACAGTTTTCGACGGGCATGCGCTAAACACGCTAATTCA
This sequence comes from uncultured Methylococcaceae bacterium, assembly GCA_903863905.1. Classification (GTDB taxonomy): domain Bacteria; phylum Pseudomonadota; class Gammaproteobacteria; order Methylococcales; family Methylomonadaceae; genus Methylobacter_C. Next base: position 54,381 of record CAIPDT010000020.1, on the reverse strand, counting down.
ATACAGGCTTCTCCAGTAAAGAGTGCTTTATAGCCGGCATAATCATCAACCATCAAAACGCTGTAACGGAGAAAAGGATTCACTATTTACACCGTAGCGCATACGATGATAATAGGCGTTCTCATACGTCAAAGCTTGTATTTTGATGTCTTTTAGGAACTGCCGATAAACACTACTTTTAGAGCGATTAACCAACGAAGCCAATTTTCGATAACTCTGTTTGCCATGATGGGCTATTTCAGTGAAAATTAGTCTGCTTGTTGCGCGTAGGTTTTGAGTTATTTCGATCTATTTCTATCAAATCGATACTTACTTTTATACATAACGAATTATAATACCGCCAACCCAATCATTAAAGCTAACGGTATTCAGATGAAACTACCCCAACGTAAGACACGAGCCCTCCCGCTCCCTCTTGCCTCTCATCTTATCCTTATAACCGCCGCTGTTATCAGCCAATCTGGTCTAGTTAACGCCGCAGAACCTGCTCCGACTTATACACGTGCCCCAATAGCGGCTTATAACTTTGCGATGGATGATGCCTTGCTGGGCAACAGTTATGAGAAACCCGTGTGGAATTTACATGAGACGCTACATTTACCATCATGGTTAACCGTAGGGCTTGAAAACCGCACGCGCTATGAATCAATAAGCGATACCTTTAAGCCCAGTCAAAAATATCCAGCCGTTACAGCCGGTAGTGGGGATCAACAAATTGCCCTGCAAACCAGTTTATGGGTGCAAGCTAAATTAGGTAAGTTTCGCTTGGCGACCGAGTTTATGGATTCTCGGGCTTTGGCCTCTGATGCAGGGCTTAATAAAACCCCTAACCCACCCAATAACACTCAAGTCGATACCGCCGACTTTACCCAAGCCTATCTGTCTTGGGCCGATCAAAATGCGTTTTTTAGTGGTTATGGTGTCGAAGTTAAAGGCGGTCGCCAAACCATGGATATGGGTAGTCGTCGTTTAGTGGCACGCCCTATCTACCGAAATACCGTTAATAACTTTACCGGCCTAAGAGTACGCGTTTTAGATTATGAGCGTTGGCAGTTTAATGCCTTTGGCACGATGCCCGTGTTACGTTATCCCAACTATATCACCACCCCGCCAGGCGGCAATCCCAATTTATTAGCGCCCAATGCTAATTTATTAGTCAATGGCGATCAACAATGGGATCTTGAAGATACCCAAACCTTTTTCTCAGGGGGGCTCTTAGAAGGCTATAACGTCCTTAAAAATATTAACGCCGAAGTGTATTTATACAATTTAAACGAAGGTGACAGTACGAATAATGCCACCCGTAATCGGCATTACTTTACCCCAGGCTTACGCTTTTATATTAAACCGACTAAAGGCAAATTTGATTTTGTCGCAGAAGGCATGGGCCAATTGGGTACGGTTCAATACGACACCAATGCTTTGAATAATAAACAACAAAACCATCAAGCATGGTCAGAACATATAGAAGCCGGCTATAGCTTTAACTTACCGATGTCACCTCGTTTTGTTTTGGAATATGATTGGGCCAGCGGCAGTAAAAGTTCTAAATACAATGCGGGTGCCACTGATGAGCGTTTTGATCCTCTTTTCGGCGCCGCTGATCTTGATTTTGGCTCTAGTGGTATTTACGGTGCCTTTCAACGCAGTAACATTAATTCACCGGGGGCACGACTTAACTTTGCGCCACGGCCTAATCTCACCGTTGCCTTACAAGAACGCGCCATTTGGTTGGCTTCTTCCGGGGATTGCTGGGGGGGTTCGTCCTGCTCCTCAGCGGTTAGCCCAGGCTTTATAGGCAATACGCAAGGCGGTAGTGGCAATTATGTCGGTGATCAACTTGGGATATCAAGTCGCTACAATTACAACAGCAGCTTAAATTTTGAGGCGGGGTGGTTCCATTTGTTTAAAGGTCAATTTGCTAAAAGCGCTATCTCGACCGTATCGTCTACGGCCAATGCTAATGCGGCCGGCGTCTCAACTCCCGGTGGTGATACTGATTATTTCTATGTCTCTAGCCAAGTCAGATTTTAATGATATTGATCGACTGGCTAGGTGTTTTTCATCTAGGCCAGTCACACCCGCATAGATGACGCAGACATGATAACACCCGCCGATTTAGACACGCTATGGTTAACTTTTAAAGTAGCTAGTTTAGCGACTTTTTTAATGCTCTTAATCGGCACTCCTTTAGCGTGGTGGTTAGCACGCACGCAATCTGCGCTTAAAGGATTGATTAATGCCCTGGTATCTTTACCTTTAGTATTACCGCCCACTGTGATCGGTTTTTATTTACTGATCTCCATGGGGCCGTCAGGCTTTATTGGCAAACTCACGCATAGTTTGGGCTTAGAGTCCCTACCCTTTACCTTTACTGGTTTAATCATTGCCTCGGTTATTTACTCAATGCCTTTTGTGGTTCAACCCTTACAGGCGGGTTTTACTAGCTTAGGTGAGCAGCCTTTAGAAGCCGCAGCGACGTTACGCGCCGGTCCTCTTGATCGTTTTTTTAATGTGGTTGTGCCTCTCACTAAGCCCAGTTTCTTAACCGCGGCTATCTTAGGTTTTACCCATACGGTCGGTGAGTTTGGCGTGGTGTTAATGATTGGGGGTAACATCCCTGATAAAACGCGGGTTGTATCTGTGCAAATCTATAATCATGTTGAAGCGCTTGAATATACCGAAGCACATGTATTGGCGGGTTGTTTAGTGTTATTTTCGTTTGTCGTCTTGCTCATACTTTATACAGTCTTAAAAACTCAACCTAACTTGCAACAGATCAAATAGTCGATGAACGCAATCACCGCTCGTTTTGAACTGACTTACGGTGATTTTACCTTAGCCGTGGACTTACAACTGCCCAATACCGGTGTCACCGTCTTATTTGGTGCTTCTGGCTCAGGTAAGACGACGTTATTACGTTGCATTGCCGGCTTACAAAAAGCGCCTCTCGGTTACCTTCAAATTAATGATCTACTCTGGCAAGACTCGACCCAAAACCTGTTTTTACCGACCCATCAACGTAATCTAGGTTATGTCTTTCAGGAAGCGAATTTGTTTCCACATCTCACGGTGAAAGAGAACTTAAACTTTGGGTTAAAGCGCCAGCGTCAAGCACACAAACCGACAGAGTTTAAGGATCTTTTAGAATTGCTCGGTATAGAGCACCTCCTTAAAAGACTACCTGAGCGCTTATCAGGAGGCGAACGTCAACGCGTGGCTATTGCCCGTGCCTTAGTGCTTAAACCCGATATTTTATTAATGGATGAGCCTTTAGCGGCACTCGACTTTAAACGTAAACAAGAAATCTTACCGTTCTTAACCCGTCTACATCAACAATTAGCCATTCCCGTGCTGTATGTCACCCATTCTCAACAAGAAGTGGCCCAACTAGCCGATACCTTAGTCATTATGGAACAAGGTAGAGTCCTTGCAACCGGGGATGTCGCTGACACCTTAACACGATTGGATATGCCTTTTTCAAAGGATAAAGAGGCCAGTACAGTCTGGCACGTGACACTGATTGAACATGAAACAGAATACCATTTGAGTCGGGTCATCACCACGGGAGGTGTTTTAAATCTGCCTTACATTGAAGCGCCACTGGGAACAGCTTTGCGTATTCAAATCTATGCCCGTGATGTCAGTATTGCCCTTGCACCCCCACAAGCCTCCAGTATTCTCAATATACTTCCCGCCACAATCCTCGCTTTAACCCCTGAAATGCCCGGTCAATGTGTGGTGCAATTACGCATTGGCTCTGATACTTTACTCGCACACATCACCCAAAAGTCGGCACACCTCTTAGGCTTAAAACCTGACATGACCGTTTATGTACAGATAAAAGGCACCTCACTACTTAACTAACACACAGACAGTCAGTCTCTCTTTGGGACGTTCAACAAATATAGAGCTCTTTAAAATCCTAAAAGATAACTAACGTATACTCGATATTCAAGCTGTTAAGCGCAGAAAATCCGTTGAAAACTAGACAGTCTAATCACTGATAGAATTAGACACATTTCAGCACGATGTTAATGTACAAACCCGCTCAAATTTATAATCCAACTGACTAATGACGGCAACCATTGCGGTAACTTCTAAAATATATTAACGAAAAATGCAATTAATGTTGCAGTTTCTAAAGTAACATTAAATCTTAATAAATGACGGCGTGTTTTGCAAAAGTCATTAAATAAAACCAATCTATTCGTGCAGTTATGATTTTAGTATTGGTTTGTATTATAAATAGCCCCCCTTTCTAAACATCCAAAATTGCAAATACTCTGCCTTATTAATAAGATAGTTTACTTTTAAAACTGAAATAATTGCAACTCAAGAAGAGCAACTTATTTGCCAAGTGATTTAATTGGTGTTAAGACGTATCCTATATCCTCATACGATACTTTTTTCTACCCCTTCTCTAAAACAATGAGTCATGTTTAGGATAATCACACGGGGTTATTCGTTAAATAAATCCTCTGTGCTCCATCACTGAGGCGTATATAAAAACCATTTTCTATCAGGATATATTATGGACATCAGTGTAAAAAACGTTAATGACCCAGCCGATAACTTACCTGATTTAAAGTATTCATTACGAACACCACAACCCTTTTTAAAAGCTATCTTTGAAAATATACCTGAGGGTATTATCTTAGTTGAAGCTGATAGTCTGAAAATAGCCTGTAGTAATATCGCCTTTCGTAAAATGTTCGATTACAATGAAATTGATACTTTAAACTTGTCGTTGCAAAATTTGCATAAAACAGATAATGGACTCGCTCTATTAAATCAATATAATCAAAATTTAAACGATAATACTTATTTGGCCGTAGATATAGGCTTTAAACGCATGGATAACTCAATTTTTTACGCGGACGTCACCACCTCAACGCTAGTCGTTAAAAATAAATTATATTGGCTATTTGTGCTCAAAAAGACGACTCATAATTACCCTGATGACCATAATAATATTATTAACGAGTTAAAAACTGAGATGTATGTTATATCTAAATCAGAAGAGAAATTTCGTCAAATAGCTTTATATGATGAATTAACTAAACTCCCTAATCGTCGCTTGTTATATGATCGTCTTGAACAAGCCATGTTAGCCAGCAAGCGCAGTCATCATTATGGCGCCCTACTCTTTATTGATCTAGATAAATTTAAATTAGTTAATGATCACTATGGTCATAGTGCAGGTGATCACGTCTTAAAAGAAGCGAGTATCCGGATTATGAGTTGCTTACGTGAAATTGATACTGTCGCTCGCTTTGGTGGCGATGAGTTTGTCGTATTGCTGAGCGAACTTGACACCGATAGAGCCGCGTCATTTAAACAAGTCAAAACGGTGGCTGATAAGATTTGCAACGTAGTTTCAGATACTTATCCCTTATCACCAAAGGAAAAAACTCATTTTAATTGCACATCAAGTATTGGTGTCGTTTTATTTATGGGTCTTGACCACTCTATCGATGAAGTGCTTAAGGTCTCAGATAAAGCCATGTATAAAGCAAAACAAGCGGGGGGCGATCAAGTGTGCTTATTTGAAACCTTATTAAATTAAAAACCACTTAACCATACTTATAACACTCCACTTTCAATCACGGGTAACACCCAATATTGAATCCCTGAGCCCGAAAACTCTTCCCGTAATTGCGCGAGTAAAGTCGGTAACTTAGTGACCTCGACATACATCTGAAACCGCATACGCTTTTGACGACCCGTCACCTGTTCAGCTAAGGATAAACCTTTATTCTCATGATGATGGGCATTCACTTCAAAACTACTAAAGCCATGCTCTGCCTCTAATAACAATAAGCTATCCACGATCATTTCTTCCAAACTGGGCGGGATATTCAAGGTGACCAAATACTCTGTATAGTTCATGCTCTAAGCTCCCGAGGCAAACCAAATAACTTAAACAACAACGGCAATAGGAAGAGTGTTAAAAATGTAGAAGACACCAAACCACCGATCACCACAATGGCTAAAGGTCGTTGAATTTCTGAGCCGGGCCCCGTGGCAAACAATAACGGAATCAACCCAAACGCAGCAATACTTGCAGTCATTAACACCGGCCTTAACCGCCTTGATGAACCTAAAGTCACCACTTTGATTAAGTCCATACCCGTGGCTCTAAGTTGATTAAAATAACTCACCATCACCACCCCATTCAACACGGCAATACCCAGTAAAGCAATAAAGCCTACCGAGGCCGGCACGGATAAATATTCACCAGACACCCACAAGGCAAACACGCCACCGACCATGGCTAACGGGATATTAGACAGCACCAACACCGCTTGACGCACCGAACCAAAGGTGGTGAACAATAACAGAAAGATTAACCCTAAAGAAATCGGTACCACGAGTGATAAAGTCGCGGCCGCGCGTTGTTGATTTTCAAACTGCCCCCCAAACTCCACGGTATAACCAATCGGCAACTTCACTTTAGCGGCGACCGCCTGACGAGCTTCATCAACAAAGCCCACCAAATCACGATCTTGCACATTACTGCGAATCACCACAAAACGTTGACCACGCTCTCTACCCACAGAGACCACACCTTCCACTTTTTCTATTTTAGCCACGGCAGTTATGGGCACATGCTGACCATTCGGCAGGGTGATTTGTAAGTTATCAAAATTAGCGGTATTACTATTGCCACGTAAGATAAGCGGGGTGCGCTTAATACCTTCTTGAACGATGCCCAGATGCAAGCCCTCAATCTGGCCACGCAATAAAGTTTCAATACCGTCGCTATCTAAACCTAAGCGCCCTGCCGCTAACTTATCAATCGTCAGTTGTAAAAACTGCATGCCCGTATTCTGCCGAGAAAAGACGTCACTTGAACCGTGGATATGCTTTAGTATCTCTGCTATTTCATTGGCTTTTTCATTTAACACCGCTAAGTCAGACCCAAAGAGTTTAACAGCGACATCCCCGCGTGTGCCCGTTAACATCTCTGAAACCCGCATCTCTATCGGTTGCGTAAAGCCAAAAGCAATTCCAGGTGTATCCGCCATTGCAGCACGAATGCCTTCAATCAATGCATCTTTACTATCCATGCGCCACTGGTCTTTTGGCTTTAACACTAAAAAGGTATCCGTTTCATTTAAACCCATTGGGTCTAGTCCCAATTCATCCGAACCCACCCGAGACACAATCGTCTCAATCTCGGGAATGCGGCTTAACAAATTCTTTTGTACCTGACCATCTAAGGCCACCGATTGTTCTAAGGTAATGGAAGGTAATTTTTCCAACTGTACAATAATATCGCCCTCATCCATGGTCGGCATAAAGGTGCTACCCAACTGAGTAAATATCAGTACCGTGATGACTAATAAACTACCGGCGCCTATAAAAACACTCTTACCGTGATCTAAACACCATAACAAGGCCGGCTGATACATTTTTTGCAATTGCCGTGGTAACCACGGTTCTTCATGGGACACTTCTTTTAATAAATAAGAGGCAATAACAGGAATCACCGTTAAGGACAAGACCAAGGAACCACTTAAAGCAAACACAATGGTTAAGGCCACGGGGGTAAACAATTTACCCTCTAAGCCTTGCAAGGTTAATAACGGTAAAAACACGATGATGATAATTAAAATACCTGACGTAACCGGCGCGGCCACTTCCCGAGTGGCTCGATAAATCACATGCAACCGAGGTAAACGCTGCGCCTTTTCGACATGGGCTAAATGGGTAATAAGGTTTTCCACCACCACCACGGCCGCATCAACCAACATACCAATCGCAATGGCTAAGCCCCCCAAACTCATTAAATTGGCGGACATACCCATGGTATGCATCAATATAAACGTAAATAAAGCGGCTAAAGGTAACGCCAAGGCAACCACTAACGCGGCACGCAAATTACCTAAGAACAATATCAAGAGCACCACCACTAAAGCAATGGCTTCTAAGAGTGCATGTAAAACCGTATTAACGGCCTTATCGACTAAATTACCGCGATTATAAAAGACTTTAGCCTCTACCCCTTGAGGAAAGCCTGCGCTAATTTGAGCCAACTTCTTCTCAATGCCCTCTATGGTTTGACGGGCATTGGCGCCACGCAAACTTAACACTAAACCGCTTACTGCCTCACCTTCGCCGTTTTTACTCACCGCACCGTAACGGGTTAAAGCGCCAATGTTAACTTCAGCCACGTCACCCACGGTAATAGGACTGCCCATTTGATTATCGACCACAATCATACTGACATCGGCGAGGTTCTTAATTCGGCCATCTGCTCGAACAATCAGAGCTTCTTCACCGTCATTCATTCGACCTGCGCCATCATTACGATTATTCTTTTCTAAGGCCAGCATGAGTTTTTCAATACTAATGCCACGCGCCGCTAAACGGACGTTATTGGGAATTACTTCAAAACTTCTGACCTTACCGCCTAAAGAGTTAACATCCGCCACGCCCGGCACAGTCCGTAAAGCCGGTCGTATCACCCAATCTAAAAGATCTCGACGTTCCATTAAGGTTAAATCACCGCCTTCAATGGTAAACATAAACATCTCACCCAAGGGCGTTGTCATAGGAGCAATCCCGCCCTCTACTCCTGGCGGTAAGTTACCCCATAAGCCATTAATTCTTTCAGCAACTTGTTGTCTTGCCCAATAAATATCTGTGCCTTCGGTAAAATCAACGGTAATATCAGTCAGAGCGTACTTTGCAATTGATCGTAGCATGGTCTGATGTGGAATGCCCAACAACTCCACTTCAATACGCGCCGTGATTCTAGATTCCACCTCTTCAGGCGTCATACCGGGGGCTTTAACAATAATTTTAACTTGCGTAGGTGAAACCTCAGGAAACGCATCAATTGGGATATTCTTAAACGCTAAATAGCCACCACCGACCAACACCAATACAACGATCATCATCAATAAGCGTTGACTTAACGCAAAGCGAATCAAAGCCGCCATTACTCTGCGCTCCCCAAACCTAACCACTGCGCTTTTAGGGCAACAGCACCTTTAATAGCGATCGATTCAGTGCCAGAAAAGTCACCGGCAATAATAGAATCTTCATTCTCTTTACCAATAATGGTAATGGGGATCAATTTAAAACCCGTCGTATCACGAACAAATATATACGCTTTACCTTCATGCTGGGCAATTGCGGTATTAGGTATTCTAAAAGCTTGGGTTTTAATCTGTTCTATGATTTGAGTATTAATCGTTTGCCCTGGATGAATACCCGGCGGTTTACCGCGTATTTTTGCCCGAACGGGTATGGTTTGATTGTCAGGATTAACACTTTGTCCGACTAACATCACATCAGCACTGGTTGAGGTATTATCGATAAAAACCTCATCACCGACACGGATACGTCCGATACGTTCATGCGGAACATTAATTTCTAGCCATAACTCCTCTAAATTGGCTATTTTAAAGAGTGGCGCCAATACATCCACTCGCGTGCCTGCCAACGCTAAGCGCTCTATCACCACGCCCGCAATAGGTGCAGGTAAGTTTAATTGACTACTTAATTGATGGGTTTTGTTTAACTGTTCAATGTCTTTAGACGTCATCCCTGAAATTTGTAACAGTTGTTTTGATTCATTGGCCTCAAACACTAAGGCATTATACTGACTGCTGGTTTCTTGCCAGCGGCGTTCAGCAATCACGCCCTCTTGCCATAATTTCTTATCTCGCTCATACGCCAATAGATTTAACGCCATCGCCGTTAACGCCTTAAGATACTGTCGCTGTAAAGATACAAAATCAGGGCTATTTAATTGTGCTAACACCTGTCCTTTTTTAACGGCGTCCCCCGTGGCAACGTTTAATTGGGTTATAACACCCGCATGAGAAGCACTGACAACAAATTCATTCGCGGTGGGTATCACCACCTTAGCGGGTGCCTTTAAGATAGGAATCTCTTTAACCACCGTCATCGCACTCAAATTAATACCCAAATGATTGATCTGCTCTTGAGATAACTGTATCGCGTTCTCAGCAACAGAAACAGTCACCCAAAATAATGCCGTCAATCCCACGACAGGGGCTAAAAAAGATCTCATGGCATGACTCCTACCGCTTGATTATAAAAGGCTCTATCTCGTTGTATCATCACTGCCCGCTCTTTTGCCGTTAAAATGGCTTGCTGTGTTCTTGATTGAATTTTTAATAAGTCCATTAGACCTATTTCTCCCACCGAAAATGCTAATTGCGTCATCGATAATAATTGCTCCGACACGGCTCGTTGTTCGTTTGCATTGTCTAATTCGACTTTATTCACTTCTAAATTATGTTCTGCCTCATGATGCGCTTGCTCTAAACTTCGATACAACAAGTCTCGTTCAGCGATTAACTTATTTAATTGGACATTAATAGCGGCAATTTGGGGTTGCAAATGGGCACTTCCACCAAAAGGAATACTAACACCCACATTAAAGAACTCGGCTTTATTGCTACGGGCATCATAGCCCTCGTCACTCAAAATACCGGCTATAACATTGGTTTGTCCTGAACCAATGGCTTGATGTGCTTTTAACTCGGCTTGTTTAACGTCAATTTGACTATTAATGGATTGTAAGATTGGGTGCGCTTGGCTAATCTCTTTTAAATCAACCAACTTTTCTTCATAGATGCTCGGCACTAAGGCTTGTTGAGTGATAGACATGTAACGTTTACGCGCATGCATTAACTCGGCTTCTGCTAAAGTATAGTTAGAGCGTTTTTGCAGTAATTCAGTTTGGGCTAACAAGTCATCCGCACGAGGTAAATCACCCGCTTCGACTCTGCGTTTAATAGTACTTAATAAGTGCGCATAAACCCCCAATTCTGCTTGAGCTTGTTCATAACGAATCTTGGCGAGCGCCATGTTCCATAAAGCCTCTCTAACTAAACCCGCGACTCTTAACTTAACCCCACTCGCTTGTAATTGCGCACTGTTTTCGGCTTGATTAGCCAGTTGATGCTGCGCATCCCGTTGCCCTAAATTCCATAACGGCACTTGCAAGTTAGCCGTACCGTAATTTAACTTAAACGTAGACATGGATTGATAACCTAACGCAACTTGGGCCGCCCCAGATGTCCAACTCTTGCTCCGTTCAGACAGTGCCGCCGCCTCTTCTTCCAAGGCGGTTAACCAACTTGAATCAGGATACTTTTCCATAGTTATGTCAACAAGCTTAGACAGCGTCAATTTTGAATCGGCCATCACGGAATCAAGATGATCAACGACTGTGATCTTAGCATCCGCATCTACAGCAGGCATTATAGAATCCGCTAGGAGAGGCGTCCACGAGAAACATATCAGAAAGAATAGTGAACTTCTCACGATAACAGAGATCGCATTCTTTTTAATCACACAACTACAAACCATAAAATTAAGCTCAATGCGATATTTAACCGCGATATTAATAAAGGTACAAAAATAAGTGCAACCTAACCCTATTACGATAAGACGTTGATTACAGAAGAGCCTTAAGCTCATGGGCGGATAGTCTAGGCAATGAAAATAACCATAAAATACTGAAGTACTATATACATGCAGTCCATGCTATAGTAAAAACTGAAAATTAACAACTTTGAAGCAAAACACCTCAAGAAGCACTATAAAACACCACATATTGACTTAAAGCTGTCATATACACACTAAGAAACCTTAACCTCAGAACCTCCAGCCCATGATTGAAAATCTAAATGACTTCGTTAAACTACTCAGCCAAGGGGTATATGTCATTGGTGTAACCGATGGCACCCATGAAAATGCCTTTACTGCCGCTTGGGTAATGCAAGTGTCTTTTAACCCACCCTTATTAGCGTTAAGCATTAATCCCGCTTATTATTCCTATCAATTATTACAAAAGGGTGAAGCGTTCTCTGTCAATGTTTTAGGTGATCATCAATATACAACCGCAGCACATTTTGGAAACTCTAGTGCTGATAAAATGAAAGGCTATGCGTGGCAAAAAGATACCACAGGTGCGCCCATTTTATCAGATGCTTTAGCTTACTTTGACTGCAAAGTTAGAGATACAACGCCTGCCGGTGATCATATTATCGTCATCGGTGAAATTATCTCTATAGGAAAACTGAACCCTGGTAAACCTTTACTGTATCAACAAACCGACACAATGGATAACAGTAAAGACTTATATGCTTAATAATCTGTACGGGGTTAATCTGGTTTTTTTAACCGATACAACGAGGAAATATCCTCCTCCCCATAACCCTCGTTCATCAATTGTTGATAATTAACCACCGTCATATCCACTAGGGGGGTAGGAAAGTCTGTTTGAACCGCCATACCTTGGCAAATCTTTAAGTCCTTATGATGTAAAGCGACTTTAAAGCCCGGTGCAAAAGAACCTTTAACTAAAGTAGCACCCCGATGCTGTAAAAACCAATTACCAGAAGCACCACCTGAGATCACCTCTATCACTTTATCCATGTCTAAGCCTTGAGCTTCTGCAAAACCTAAAGCTTCAGTGACTGCCTGATTAATCCCAGCGCCCATAATTTGATTGACCGCTTTTGTCGCTTGTCCCGCACCATTGGGTCCCATGTGAATGATCCGAGTCGCCAAAGTTTCCAGTACCGGCCGAACTTTTTCTAAAACATCAGCCTCCCCGCCCACCATCATCGCTAAAATTCCGTTCTTTGCACCTTCAACACCCCCCGAAACAGGTGCATCTAAAAAGGCGACCTGTTTGCTTGCCAAGATACGCGCGGCGGTTTGAGCAGTATCACGACTGACTGTTGAGGTATCCACCACCACAGTACCCGGCCTTAAGGTTTCAGCAATGGCTCCCACCACACTCAATACATCTTGATCGGCTGAAACACATAAGATAACCACATCGACATCAGCCGCCAAGGATTGAGGGGTAGGATATGCGGTTATTAAGTTTTCAACGATAAACTCAACCATTTTCTCTGTGGTACGATTGTAAACGGCTGTTAAGTAACCTGCATTAGCGAGGTTACTAGCCATTCCAAAACCCATTGCCCCTAAGCCTATAATGCCCACTTTCATATTATTTTTCCAAATAGGTATAAGAGGTTAAACCCGCCACTAATTCATGCTCAAAAGCCTGTTGCTCTGCTTCACTTAAAGCACTATCTGCCAATTTACGTCGATAAGCGGTTTTAAGCTCTTCACTACTAATATGCACATAGTCTAATAAATCACTAACATGCTCACCCTCTTGAAAATCATAAAAATGATACCCCTCCGCATCCAGTTTTATATTAATAGAATGAGTATCACCGAATAAATTATGCATATCCCCCAAGATCTCTTGATAAGCACCCACCATAAAGAAACCAATCAAATATGGTTTCTGGCTATCAATAACATGTAAAGGCAAGGTGTTTTCAAGGTTTTGCCCATCGATATATTGATCAATACGACCATCAGAGTCACAGGTTAAGTCTTGAATGACTGCTCGTCTTGATGGCTCTTCATTTAAGCGATGAATCGGCATAATGGGAAAGATTTGATCAATCCCCCAAATATCCGGCATCGATTGAAACAAGGAGAAATTACAAAACACCTTATCGGCTAATTTCTCATTTAACTCATCTAAGATAATGGCTTCACTTTGGATATTGGGATTTAAGTGACTTTTAATTTGCTGACAGACCAAGGAATACTTATTCTCTGCCTTCGCAAGTTCAGTGATACTTAGTTTATCTTGGGTAAAACGCGCCCTTGCCTCAGACAAAGCAAATTGGGCATCATGGAAATGCTCCACTAAATTATGCGCGATGGGCAATTCAGCCAGTTCAAGCTCATTACTATAAACTGATTCAATATCCGTCACATTCGTTATTAATACCGCATGATGTGCGGTAAGAGCCCGTCCCGATTCAGTAATAATATCTGGTTGTGGTAAATTCTTTTCAGCACATAATTCTGCAAAGCTACGCACAATGTTTTGCGCATATTCATCCAGGCTATAATTAATAGAAGACTCACGACGTGAACCACTACCATCATAATCCACTCCTAAACCGCCACCCGCATCAATAATCTTAATCTTGGCGCCTAAGCGTTGCAGTTCAACATAGAACTGACCCGCTTCTTTTAAAGCGACTTTAATGTCATGAATATTCGCAATCTGAGAGCCCATGTGAAAATGCAACAACTTAAGACTATCTATTAAGTCCGCTTCTTTTAAACGCTCCAGCAATTGCAGCACTTCATGAGCATGCAAGCCAAATTTAGATTTTTCACCACCACTGTTTTGCCATTTTCCAGCGCTAATACTGGATAAACGAACTCTGACACCCAGTTGCGGTTTAATATTTAAGTTGGCGGCTTCTTCGATAATTAATTCTAACTCCAGGGGTTTTTCAATCACCAAATACAGGTTCAGCCCCATCTTTAAGCCAATTAAGGCTAAACGAATATATGCCCGGTCTTTATAACCATTACACACAATCACGCCTTGCTTAGAAAGCGCCATCACTGCTAACAATTCAGGCTTACTGCCTGCCTCTAAACCAATATTATCGGCCGATAAAATCCCTTCAACCACTTGACGCTGTTGATTGACCTTAATCGGGAAAACCGGGGTATATTGGCCTTGGTATTGATGACTGACACAGGCCTTTTCAAAGGCTCTTGATAATCGCGTGACACGATCTTTTAAAATATCCGTAAAACGCACTAACACCGGCAAGGATAAATTTTTATCATTCAGCGACTGGGCAATCTCAAACAGATCCAGTTCAAGCGCTTTATCAGAACTGGGTTTTACGCACACATGGCCTTGATCATTAATGGAAAAATAGCCATCCCCCCAATTGTTTATTGCATAAGTTTGGGTTGATTGCTCAATTGACCACGCGTTACTTTGACTTAAACTCACTCGAAACTCCGTTTTATGCCTAAATAAATGTAAATTCTAATATAATAGGCACTTATTTATTCGTTTATTTTTTCAGGATCCTCTACATGAACCCATCAGAATGGTTTACCGAAATAGTCCCTGGGGCTGAATCGGCTTTTTCATTAAAAATTAAACAAAAACTACACGAAGAACAGTCTGAGTTTCAACACCTTGAAATTTATGAAACTGAGACCTTCGGTAACTTAATGGTCATCGATGGCTGCACCATGGTATCAACTCGTGATAACTTCTTTTATCATGAAATGATGAGTCATCCGGCTTTATATGCGCATCCAAATCCAAAAAGAGTGTGGATTATCGGGGGTGGTGACTGCGGTACCTTAAGAGAAGTGTTAAAACATGACTCCGTAGAACAAGCCATACAAATTGACATTGATGAACGTGTCACTCGACTGGCTGAAATCTATTTTCCAGAACTCTGCGAATCCAACCACGATCCCAGAGCGGATTTAAAGTTCATTGATGGCATTAAATGGGTTAAAGACGCCGCGCCCAATTCTGTCGATATTATCATCATCGATAGTACTGATCCCGTCGGCCCGGCTTTAGGTTTATTTAGTGAAGCGTTTTATCGTGATTGCTTTAACTGTTTATCAGAAAATGGCATGATCGTACAACAAAGCGAATCTCCTTTATACAACATGAAGTTAATTGGTGAAATGCGTGATGCCATGAAAGCCAGTGGCCTTGAACATTTACAAACGTTGTTTTTTCCACAATGCTTGTATCCTTCTGGCTGGTGGAGTGCTACGATTGCCAGCAAAACAGCATTAACGGGATTTAGAGAAGGCGATTCTGCAAACAAAGCCTTTGAAACTGTTTACTATAATATTGATATTCATAAAGCGTCTTTGGCACAACCTGAGTTCTTTAAAAAAGCCTTTGCTTAAGCCTTAAAATCTGTTCAAGAGCGACTTGTTCACTCAAGTCGCTTCTCACTAACACTACACATGAGATACCCCTAATGTTTGATCCTAAAGCTATTGATGATATTGCAAGTCGGTTAGCCGGTGCTATTCCGCCCGGCCTTAATACTCTTAAAGATGACCTTGAAAAAACCTTTCAAGCGGTTTTACAAGGTGCCTTGGGTAAACTAGATCTCGTTACCCGTGAAGAATTTGAAGTGCAAAAATTGGTGTTAGCCAAAACCCGCTCTAAATTAGAAGACCTAGAAAAACGTGTCGCCGAAATAGAAGCAAAAAGCGCTAGTGAAACTAATGCGGCCTCTAACTAAGGGTGATTACTCTTAAGCGTTCTGCGCCCATGATGCTATCGTGGGCTTAGCCGTTATCTTTAGCCGTGGCCGTTCAGGGATTAATGCTCCCTTGGTCATGGTTGAAGTACACGTTGCCAATGGCTTACCCGGACTTAATATTGTTGGCCTCCCTGAAACCGCTGTTAAAGAAAGCAAAGATCGGGTTCGAGGCGCCCTCCTAAACTCTCAGTTTACCTTCCCCGCACAACGGATCATCGTTAACTTAGCCCCCGCCGACTTACCCAAAGAAGGAGGACGCTTCGACTTAGCCATCGCCCTTGGTATCTTAGCCGCCTCTGGACAAATCCCCACCGACCATCTTAAAGACTATGAATGTATTGGAGAACTATCTTTAGGGGGTGAACTCCGTCCTATTAAAGGTGTACTGCCTATTGCTATACAAGCTCGGAATGAACATCGAAAACTCATTTTACCCAGAGAGAATAGTGCAGAAGCTTTGTTAGTCAAGGGCGTTGAAATTGTGCCTGCCAGCCATTTATTAGAAGTCTGTGCGCATTTAAGCGGCCAAACCCTCATCCCCAGCGAATACCCTGCTCCCGAACAACAAATTGCCGACTATGACATCGACTTCTCGGATGTACACGGCCAATTTCATGTAAAACGGGCCTTTGAAATTGCCGCCGCCGGTGCTCACAATTTAATTATGCTTGGCCCACCCGGCACCGGAAAATCCATGCTTGCCGTGCGCCTGCCCACGATCTTGCCGTTACTCACCGAAGCGCAAGCTCAAGAAACCTCCGCCATTGCCTCTATTAGTGACCAAGGTCTTAAAGTCAGTGATTGGTTAAAACCACCTTACCGAGCCCCGCATCACACCGCCTCTGCGGTGGCTTTAGTCGGCGGCGGTAATAATCCTAAACCCGGTGAAATCTCACTCGCACATAATGGCACTTTGTTTTTAGATGAACTCTCTGAATTTGATCGTAAGGTACTGGATGTATTAAGGGAACCTTTAGAAACGGGTCACATCACGATTTCTCGTGCCGCTAGACAAGTCGATTTTCCCGCTCGTTTTCAATTAATTGCCGCGATGAATCCCTGCCCGTGTGGTTATTTAGGCGATGCTTCAGGTCGCTGTCATTGTACGTCAGAACAAATCGCCCGCTATCGGGCTAAGATTTCTGGGCCGTTATTGGATCGGATTGACATGCACTTAGAGGTCCCACGTATTGCCCATGAAGTTTTACGAAAAGGCGCCATGGGTGGGGAAGAAAGCAGTGCCACGATTAGAGTTCGTGTGATAGATGCACGGAATATTGCCTTAGCCAGAAGTGGTAAAGCGAATTCGGCATTAACCGCTAAAGAAGTTAAACAGTATTGTGTGTTATCTGAAGCAGGTCATCAATTATTAGAAAAAGCCATGACTAAGTTTGGCTTATCACACCGCGCCTATCATCGAATCTTGAAACTGGCACTGACCATAGCTGATTTAGATCATGCTGACCATATAGCCATTAAACATTTAAGTGAAGCGATTAGTTATCGGAAGCTAGATCGGAGTGCTTAAAAAACCACCTGTTAAGACAGATAATAGCGGCAAAAGACTATCATCTGTCTCAAATAAGGAAAAAAGCTTATTGAACTTTAATAAGTTCTTTGCCATCGGTAGAAAAACGACAAATACCAGCCGCAAAATTAACACAATCATCAGATTGCTCAACTTTAGCGCCTGTTGGGCTTAAATGAACTTTTAATTCACAAAAAGCCGCTTGACCCGCCGCGTGTTTTTTTAAGACTAATTCATTCGCGGCAACTGTTTTAGCTTCACCAGAAACATCAGCGCTGCAAGCGTCTCTGCCGGTTTCACTCGCATTGGCTTCAAAATCAACATCTTCACTTACAGTCACTTCACCTTTAACAGTGGTCACTTTTAAATGCTGGACATGGTTACCGTCACGTAAAATATAGTGATCCGTTGCGGCAATAGCACTACCCGATACTAATAATGCGGCGACCAAAAATAAACTTTTTTTCATTGCATGACTCCTTTGTATTATAAGATTTTGTTACTTAAAGTTAATCTCGGCTATTTTACCTTACTGTCTGCTTTAACTAAAACTCATTAAAACTATCTGTACCCATAAAACATGTAAAATAAGCACTCCTGTAAGAACTTCCCCCTCTTTAACACTGCATTATCGTTTATCAAATTGAATGGCTAAACTTAATCCTCAACAACAAGCCGCCGTTAAAGCAACCGATCATCCCTTATTAGTGCTGGCCGGTGCTGGCAGTGGTAAAACTCGGGTGATTACTGAAAAAATCGCTTATTTAGTGAAACAAGGCTTACCTGCCCGGCATATTGCCGCGGTTACATTTACCAATAAAGCCGCCCGAGAAATGAAAAGCCGTGTCTCAAAACTCTTAGATGACACTCAAATCAGAGGCTTACGCGTGTCTACTTTTCATTCCTTAGGCTTAGATATTTTACGTAAAGAACACAAAGTCTTAACGTATAAAGCCGCCATTACCCTGTTTGATGAGCAAGATAAACAAGCCTTATTAAAAAACTTAATCAACCACGGGGCCAAGAATTGTGATCTTGATCAAGTCGATCAGTATGCTCACCAAATTGGGCAATGGAAAAATGCCTTTATCACACCCGAACAAGCGTTAACGCAATCGCCAAAAGAACAGCAAGCGGTTGCACACCTCTATCAAGACTATAACCGAAGTTTAAAATCTTACAATGCCGTTGACTTCGATGACCTGATTTTATTGCCGGTATTATTATTTCAACAACATCCGGCGGTCTTAGAAAAATGGCAAAATAAAATTCGTTATTTGCTGGTGGATGAATATCAAGATACTAATATCACCCAATACCAATTAGTTAAGCTTATTGCAGGTTCTTTAGGACGCTTTACCGTGGTGGGGGATGATGATCAATCAATTTATGCGTGGCGAGGTGCCCAACCTGAAAACTTGGCGCAATTACAAAAAGACTTTAGTCGCTTACAAGTGATCAAATTAGAACAAAACTACCGTTCTACTGGTCGAATCCTTAAAGTGGCGAATCATCTGATTGCCAATAATCCGCATGCTTTTGAGAAACGGCTCTGGAGTGAATTAGGTTATGGTGAGCCATTAAGGGTACTGAGCCATAAAAACGATCAAGTGGAAGCACAACAAGTGGTTTCAGAAATTGTGCATCATAAGTTTAAAAACGGCGGACGCTATCAGGATTATGCCATCTTGTATCGAGGCAATCATCAATCTCGGTTATTTGAACAAGGCTTGAGAGAGAACAATATTCCTTATGTTATCAGCGGTAGCACTTCATTTTTTGCTTATGCGGAGATTAAGGATATCCTCGGCTACCTACGTTTATTCGTTAATCCCGATGATGATGCGGCGTTCTTACGTATTATTAATACCCCACGTCGCGAAATTGGGCCGACCACCTTAGAAAAACTAGGCAGTTATGCGAATGAGCGTCATATAAGTTTATTTGCCGCGAGTACGGAAATGGGCTTAACCCAACGCTTATCTGAGAAATCCATTCACCGCCTACAAAAGTTTCATGATTGGGTGTTGGATACCGCAAGACGGATTGATCAAGGCGATATGTTCAAAGTCATTGAGGAGTTTATTCTACAGATTGGTTATGAGCAATTCTTAAAGGAAGAAAGTAAGAGCAAAGAATCGGCCGATCGTAAAATTAAAAATGTCTATGATCTGGTCGAATGGCTTAAGCGCATCGCCGAAAAGAATAGCCCTTCTGAAGACGGCCACTCATCAAAAGCACCCTTAGCCGACATTGTGGCTAAGATTATGCTAATGGATATTATGGAGCGCAATCAAGAAGCCGAAGTGAGTGATCAAGTCAGCTTAATGACCTTGCATGCAGCTAAAGGCTTAGAGTTTCCGCACGTTTTTCTAATTGGTATAGAAGAAAACATTCTGCCGCATCAAAACAGTATCGATACGGATAATATTGAAGAAGAACGACGCTTGGCTTATGTAGGCATTACTCGGGCCCAACAAACCTGCACCTTTAGTTATTGTACCCACCGTAAACG
Source organism: uncultured Methylococcaceae bacterium (assembly GCA_903863905.1). GTDB lineage: Bacteria > Pseudomonadota > Gammaproteobacteria > Methylococcales > Methylomonadaceae > Methylobacter_C. Next base: position 34,187 of record CAIPDT010000020.1, on the reverse strand, counting down.
CTATGGTGAAATAACCGAATGTGAGCCTAGTCGGTTTTTAAACGAACTACCTGCCGATGATTTAGAGTGGATTAACAAAAAACAACTCACACCCGAAGTCATTAAAGAACGGGGTAAAGCTAACTTGGCTAACTTGAAAACAATGTTATCGTAATCACTCGCAAGATACGCTAAAATAAATTCACGAAGCGCCCGTAGCTCAGCTGGATAGAGCGCAGCCCTCCGGAGACTGAGGTCAGAGGTTCAAATCCTCTCGGGCGCGCCAGCCTTTTTAATGGGAACTTGGACGTCCAGTGGGAACTTTCTCAACCACTTCAATGGCGGCCTTAAGCTCTTCAAGACTCATCGCCGATAAAAGATGTAAACCCGCTCTTAATACTTCACTCTTCTTAACGTGAACACCCGCATCTAAACAGGTCTTTTTAAGCTCAGATATTTTTAAATAATCATCTTCTGGAAAAGAAAAACTATCTCTAATAACTTTTGTTTTAAGTGCTTTCTTCTTTTTAGGGCTGCTTTTGATCGGGGCGTCTTCTGCTTTAATCGATTCCATATCAACCAAACTAGCATTGTCTGTAACGATAACTTCAGACTCTTCATCAATCACTATCGTGTCTTCAACTTCAGAGTCTTTAGTTACTTTCTGTGCAGAAGCTTTTTTAGATTTCTTCTTAGTTATTTCTGGTATTTCCAATACCGTTAGGTCATGCGTATCTTGTAGTTCTGATACTTCTTGAATTTCAACGGGTTCAGCAACCACTTTTGCTGACTTATTTTTATTTTTACTCACGATAACACCTCATTTAATACAAAGATAAACAGTATATACCGTTTATACTATTTATCAAGTAACTTAAAGTACCCACCTCCTTATCTTAAAGGCAGTTAAAACTGACTTCGAACCTAAATTAAACAATCATTAACTATAATAACAATATGTTACGAATAAACCTTAATTCATCAAACTGACACACAACCGTCACTAAAAAGAAATATAACTAGGCTATCGTTAGGACTTTCTAATCACTGTTCTGGACAACCCGATGTTTGATTTCAAAATTTCAAAAAAACAACAAAGCTTACTCGCAGCATCTTTCACTTTAATGTCTGCACTGTATGTAACCCCTGCATCTGCGGTTGTAGATCCAGTTATCTTAACTTTTTCTACAGTAGGTGATTCTAGACAAGATCCTTTAAAACCAGATCCTAGCCTTAAAAAAACAGATATGATTGGCGTTGGTAACTGCCAAGTGCCTTATGCAATATCTAACGGTGCTACGCCTCCTGTCTACAACAATACTGGCACAACACCTAACCCAGGTTTAAGTGGTCAAGATTGTAAATGGTTACAAAATTCTACTGCATTGTCGCGCATTATGCGTACGATCCAAGCCCAAAAATCGCAATTATTGTTTTTTAATGGCGATATGATTATGGGTTATGCTAAAGCTGGGGTTCCTGTGACTCGTAATACAGCCAATACTGCAGCGGCTGCATCTTCTGAAGTGGCAATCACTAGCCCTGCTGTTACTGATGTGCTAAATTCTGACATCATGCAAGTCTATAAACAATACGGTTTCTGGAGAGGCATGGTAGCTACTCTTATGGAAACAGGAACTTATGTTGTTCCTGTTCCTGGTAACCACGAAACACAATGTAGTCGTTGTGGTAAAACTGCACAAGTTGAAAACGAAAATGCTTGGCGTGACAACATGGGTGATTTGATTCTTGATACTACAAGATTCACAACTCTAGTAGGTACTGCGGCAACAAACTTTTCAAACTCAAGTGGCTCAGCTGACAGTTTAACTACTGATCAATCACAATTAAGCTATTCATTTGATGTAGGTCAATCACATTTCGCTATCATCAACACTGATCCAGTAGGCCATGATGGTTATGCACCAACTACTTGGTTAGAAGCTGATTTAACGGCGGCTGAAGCACGTGGTACAAAACGTAATTTTGTTTTTGGTCATAAAGCTGCTTATTTCTATGCGTATACCGGCTCTGCTCCAAGCTCTACTTCTTCTTTAAACAATAAAGATGCTGCAGCAGCTACTGCTTTCTGGACTACTATTAACAACCACAAAGCAACTTACTTTTGTGGCCATGAACATATCTATAATGTTTCAAGACCAAGCTTATTGAACTCTTACCAAGTATTAGTCGGTGCAGGTGGATCTCCATTTGAAACTTCAACAGCGACTTCTGTTGTTAACGATCGTATGTACTCTTGGGCAACTGTAAAAGTTTTCCAAAGTGGTGCAGTACAAATGGACACGTGGGGCTTTGATCCAACTATGACTAATCCAATTGTTAAATTGGAAACAGTTCAGTTGACTCATTTCTAATTTTTTGTAACTGAGATTTGATTATGAAAAAATTAACACGTTCTTTAAGCTTAATCGCTTTATTAGCGCTAAGCTTAAGTGCTCAAGTAAAGGCGGATTTAATCGTTGATACTGGCGCACCTAATTTAACAGGTTCACCTTTAACATTAGATGGTTCACAATGGTTAGCGGCAGAATTTACGACTGCTTCAGCCACACACATTGATGCCCTTAATGGCTATATTAGTGCTCAGGACTTAAATCAAGAAGGCAACACTTTTACTGTTGCGTTATATGGTAATGCGGGCAATAACCGTCCTGATCTAGTAACAGGTGAATTGTTCTCAGGACAATCTACTTTTAGCACAGATGGTTGGAATGGTTTACAAGGTTTAAGTGTAGCTTTAGATCCAGGTACTTATTGGGTTGCTTTTGAAGTACGTGCAACTGATACGTTGGCGGGTTTAATGCCAGTGTTCGCACCTAGCCCAGTACAAACTGCTTATAATGACAATACAGCAAACTTTGGTTATGTTCCTACTACAGGAACTAACTATAACTTTGGTGTTCAAGTAAGCGCAGTTCCTGTGCCTTCTGCCTTATGGTTGTTTGGTACTGGTTTAGTGACCTTAGTGGGTCGTCAGTTCCGTAAACGTCAAACTGTATAATCCTGCTTAAATTTAACGCCGCCTGTATTTAAACAGGTGGCGTTATTTATCCCTCTACTTCTTTTTATCTCAACCAACCTCTTAGCCATCAACTTGATGACTGATGCCCAAATTGATTATAAAACTATCAATCACGAAACTCCAAAACATTGCTATAAAAATTATCAGCAGAAACATGTTTAATTTATTCTTAAACGGGCTATAAGGCTTAAAAGGATTACTCGACTTTCGACTTTTTTTAGATATTTTTAAATCTTCAAACTGGCAGTCTTTATTTGAGCACTTATAGCGTCGAAAATAGATAAACCCACTCATGAGTTTATAAAAGATATTTCTATGTACTTTAAGGAGAGGTGCCCCACACGTTGGACAGTTTTTTATTTTCTTTAATGTTTTTTGAATATTCGCATTCATTCATTTACCTATTAATTCTGTAAATAGACTCTCTATCTACTCAATGCTCAAGTTAAAGTATAGCGGCTATTAAAAGCACTCATATCAACAAAACGGTCTAATTAAGTTTTACAAGCACTACCGTCAAAAGAACGACAACAGCCGCAATACCCGCAATTAAGCCCTTAAAGTCTTGCTGAATAAGTGTGTGATAAATTCTTGATTCACATTTTGGACACGAAAAATAAACTGTTTCACGTCTACACCCATCACAGATTAAAGGATACCCTCGATGTTTTTTATAACTGAATAATCCGGTCTGCTCACATCCTGCACAGTTTATTTTATCTAAACTTATCTTATGAGCACATTCAGTACACTTATAAAAATATGAAACTAACTTAACCATTATATTAAACCCGAATGATGATTATAAACATGACTCATCGTTTTAGAGAGTGGTAGAAAAAAGTATTGTATGAAGATATAGGATACGTCTTAAAACCAATTAAATCACTTAGCAAATAAGATGTTCTTCTTGATCTGCAATTATTTCAATTTTAAAAGTAAACTATCTTATTAATAAAGTAGAGTATGTGCAATTTTGGATTGTTAGAAAGTGGAGGATATTATAATACAAACCAATACTAAAATCATAACCATTCGAATATACTGGTTTTATTTAATGACCTTCGCAAAACACACCGCATTTTATTAAGATTTAGTGTTACTTTAGAAACTGCAACATTAATTGAATTTTTCGGTAAGATATTTTAGAAGTTACCGCAATGATTGCCGTCATTAACCACCTGGCAATAGACCTCTAGCCGTATACCTTATTTAATCGACCATATAGATTCTATAGTCTATTTATAACAGCAAGATTACTAAAATCGTATAACATAGCGTTATTTAAAAATAATTAACCTGACTGAACTAAAACAACATGCTTACATTTAAATCTATATTGACTATTGGAATACTCTTATTAACTTTATCTTTTAATTGTCAAGCAAACCCCGTCGCAGAGCACTGGGCAAGAGTCACTCAGCCAACCATTCTACACAAGGCTCAAAGCATTGGCACCTATACCGCGGGGTGTATTAGTGGTGCGGTTCCGATCGCCATTAATGGTCAAGGCTATCAAATCATGAGACTGTCTAGAAATCGTTTTTTTGGGCACCCTGACTTAAAAGCCTTTATTGAACAATTAGGCCAAAGCATCGATCAACAGTCTATCAACGCGCTACTGATTGGTGATTTAGGGCAACCACGTGGTGGCCCGACTTTATCGGGGCATCGTAGCCATCAAACAGGATTAGATGTCGATATTTGGTTTTTATTATCCCAACTGGGTCATCACCCTTTATCAACTAAAGAACGTGAAACTTTAAATGCACCGTCCATGTTAAAGCCACACTCTGATGACTTAGATTATCGTCAATGGACACCCACTCATGAGAAAGTGCTACAAATAGCGGCTGAACTTCCAAACGTGGAGCGTATCTTCGTTAACCCCAGCATTAAGCGTGAACTTTGTATGCGACATGGCCATCAAAACTGGCTAAGAAAAATTCGACCTTGGTGGCACCATGATGATCATTTTCACGTACGCTTAAAATGCCCTACCGAAAATCCTTATTGCCAAAGCCAAGAATCATTACCGGCCGGCAATGGTTGTGATGCGAGCTTAACTTGGTGGTTTTCAGAAGAAGCTAAGCATCCAACGGTGCCTCAACCATCGCCAAAACCCGTTGAATTACCAACACTTTGTGAACAAGTACTAAAAAAATAATAGAATATTTATATCACACTGATAAAAACTTAGAAACTAGCTTAACTCTTACATCAAAGTTAATCTCTTTGATGTAAGAGTTAAGCTAACCTCCTACAACCTTGTTAACCCTTATACCTCAGTTATAAGCATCTAACGCTGATTAAAAATCCATTAATAAACCTGGTATCCCTATACTTTGAATATGCTGAGCATTTTTACCTTCTTCATAAGCCAGTAAGGCGCCCTCTTTTTGCCACACCCTAAAAGCCAACGAATAGGTTAATACTCGAATCGGATAATCACGCGGTAACTGTTGTAAATAAGGCTGTATGGTAAAAAAATCCGTCGCACCGTATTGCTGCATAATAAACCGTAAGCCGCCATTCGTTGGGCCTATGTTATAAGCTAATAGGCCCAGAAATAAATCATTATTCATCTGAGCTAAGTAATATTTAAAAGTGGCGGCGGCCACAAAAGCATTATGCCGAGGATTTTGTAAAGACAATGAGGGTTCAGAAAGTTTCTTACTCACTTGCTCAAGCACCCCATTAGGCACTTTGGTAATTTGAAACAACCCTTTACCGCCATCCGCACTGTCACGCGGCAAGAAAGAAGACTCGGTAGCGGCCACCCCTTGTAATAAATTGAAATCAATTTTATACGCTTTGGCGGCGTCTTTAATGTATGAATTAAAAGGCTCTGCGCGTTTAAGTAGTTTTTGCATTTGCTCTAAATCATAACGCCGATAATTTGCATAGACTTGATGCGCGAGCGTTACCCTTCCCGCCTCTTGTTTGCCGCCCAATAAGGTCCGAAAATGCCCACGAGCCACCGCAAATTGATCTTGCATCGAGAACCAACCCATGACTACAGCCAGTATAAAAGCTATTAAGGCAGGCAAAAATAATACTTTTGAAAGCAGCCATTTTCTTAATTTCCACCAGACAATTAAAAAACCCGAAGTGGTAATAATTAACGCTAATATACCGACCGCAAACGGCAATAAGCTCGTTAAAAAACTCGTACCCGAGAAATATCGAGCCGAATAACCTAACAGCACCATAATTCCTGCAACCGCCGCACCCACTAAAAAAACAAGTTCTAAAGTGGTCCACAGGATTCGATGCTTAATCTTTGACATGGATGATTTATTATTTTTAGGCAGCACTAAAGTAGACTGCTTAGAACCTGCGGTCTTTGTAACTCTAACGGCAGTGGAGACCTTGACCTCGCCCTGTACTTTAGAAACATTAGACCCTTTGGCTACTGTTACAGATTTAGATTTCTTAGCGGCTGATACTGGCCCTGCTTTTGCTGCATCGGGATTTTTAGGTGCCCGGGTTGCTTTAGGGGCATTCGGATCTTTTGGAACTCGGACGGCCTTAGGTGTATTTGGGTCTTTAGCTACACGCACTGCTTTAGGTGCGCTGGAATCTTTTAGAGCGCGAACGGCCTTAGGCGTATTAGTATCATTCGATGCTCTTGAGGCATTGGCATCTTTAGGTGCACGCGAAACTTTTGGAATAATAAGGGGTTTAATTTCAATCGATACCTTAGGGGCTTTAGAACTTCTTGGTAACACATCCTCTTTAGATACCTCCAAACTTTTAGGCTGACTGGTTAGCATAACCTTTAGTTTAGACCAGCCTTTCTCAAATTTATCCAAATTATCCGGCGTATTCATCAGAACATTATTTTAAGATTTTAACATCATTAGGGAACAACGCGCCGGACAAATAAGCCACAGCCACCGCAGGCGCGCAATCAGCAACCGAATAACCTGTCGTTTCTAATTCTTGCTGCAGCAAGTTCGACTCCCGCTCAAACAAATCCGCAAAATCTAGGTAACGATAACCCAAATTTTCAGCTAATTCCTTCACTAAGAACCGCCCTATCCCTGCCCCGATAAAATAATCTATTTTAGAATCCGAGTAACTTTTCAAACGATACTCACACGCCAACTGTAACTTTTGTACTTGCTGTGCCCGGATATGATCCGCAAAGACTCGCCAACGGGGCAATTCTTCAGGCTCAAAATCACTACCGATCATCCGTGACAATCGCCTTGCACTCGCAAGAATCGATTTCTCGGCACCGTCCGCCGTCTCAGTTTGATCATGCTGCTCACTCAATTCTTCAGTCACCCGATAGACATCCGCCATCGTAGCAAAATATTCCGCCATTAAGCCAATCACCTGGCCCTGGTCTACCGCTGTCTGCGCCAAAGCCATCACCGATGTTCTGACAATACCAGTATAAATTAACTCTTGAGAGATTAAGCGTTGATAATCAGTATAGCCTTGGGCTTGTACTTGACCATTTTGTAATAACAAAATATCTGTCGTAGTACTGCCTATATCGACAAACAAACCACTGCCCAGTGTTTGCGCTACAAAAGAAGCACTCGCTAACCAATTGGCTGAAGCAATGGCTAAGTAATTAGTTTCATCGACTTGCTCAGCTTTTAAGAATCCGGCTGAGCCCGCATAAAATAAACACGCGTCTTGAGGCAGTAACTCTAATATCGTTAAGATAATTTGCTTAACCCCAGTATAACGATCATCAAATAAATCGACTAACTCCCCTGTCATCGTCAACACATGCCGATAATCGTCGTCACCGACCTGTTTTAAAATAGCCAAGGTCGCTATCCTTAATTGCTCCAAACCCTTCCATAACGGACAGGGGGCTTGATAAACACCTAATACCATACCGGTTTGATCCAACACCGCCGCCTTTAGATGCGCCCCGCCAATATCCCATCCTAAGATTTTATTCTGCTGCATCATGACTTACCTTGATTCTAAGCGCGTGCTGATCCGTGCCTGTAAGGACTGGATCACCTGTTAATAATTGTAAAACCAACGCCGCGACATTAAGTCCACAGGCCGCCTTAAGACCCACAAACGAACTCGTCAAGCGCGGATTAATCTCTAAAACCCTAAGTGCCTCTGGCGTCTCGATTAAATCGAGCCCAACATAACCCCATAACTCCGTAAAAGCCCGCGCAACGGCATCCACTAAAGCCTGATACGGCGTATGATCAACCGATTGATTAACGGTAATCGCTGTTAAATGATATTGCTGATCAATGAGTTCAAAGTGCTGTTCATTCACCGACAACAACCACGCTCGACCCGCTTTAAACAAACACGATAAACTGGTTTTTTTTCCATACAAATGAGGCTGGATAATCGTATGATCAATCTTTATGGACAGCGACTTAAACGCACCAGACTGAGTTAGTAAATAACTGTCTATACAACCTACTCCATCAACTGGCTTAATCATCCATTCAACAGGACTCCCCTCAGGAATTAGCTGTAAACAGTCCGCATCATGCCAAGGGTCAGTCGTCTTTAATAACAAAGTAGGCACCGTTGGGATTTGATACTGCTTAAAACGTTGATAGCTTTTATACTTATCACCCGCCACAACTACCCCCATCGACGATGACGTTAATAATACTTTATGAGCCTGCTCCACCCATCCACACAGTCGTTGTAAAATACCCTCAAATTCAGGCGCAATGGGCCAAACCGCATCCGCCGCATTCACAGCGTGTTTAAACTCGGCGTCAGTGTCGTATGCCGCCGTTATCATCAACACCTCAAAATCATAGAGATTGATTCGCTCTTTAAGCCGCTCATCCACCATCACCCGAACTGACAAAGACAAATTGCCTGGCGTTATTGGATAAGCGTATAAATTATCCAACAAAGCTTGCAGCATTAATAAGCCTTCACTCGCCAAGGCAATCGGGAGTTCTTGCTTATTAAAACCACCACCAGTGATATACTCAAAGACTAAAATTTTCATCGTCACATTTTAACATCAGAATATTAGGTATCGCTTTAACAATGAAAATAATTCCCGTCCTTGATTTAAAAGATGGCGTAGTCGTTCATGCTCAATTTGGACTGCGTGATCACTATCAGCCTATTAATACCGCGTTATGTCCCTCTTCTGATATTTATCAAGTCATCCAGGCTTTTTTAACGCTTTATCCTTTTGATACCTTTTATATTGCCGATTTAAATGCGATTACTCTACAAGGAAATCACGACGATTTAATGACAGAAGTTTTAGCCACCTTTCCTCAGCTTACTTTTTGGATTGATAAAGGCTATCAACAAGCCAGTACATTACCGAATAACTGTATACCGGTCTTAGGGAGTGAATGTTATACCGATGAAAGTATTGCAGAGTTTGAAGCGTTTAATAAGCAGTTCATTTTATCCTTGGATTATTCTAAAACGGAGGCCTTAGGAGCCAAAGGCTTATTCTTAAAGCCAGAATTATGGCCAGAATCAGTGATTATCATGACGCTTAATCGAGTAGGCAGTGGACAAGGGCCTGACCTGGTTAAATTAGCAAGTTTTTGTCAACAATACCCCGATAAAAATTTTATTGCCGCCGGCGGCATAAGAGATATGAATGATCTGCTTGCGTTAAAAAAGCTAGGGGTTAAACACGCACTGGTTGCCAGTGCCTTACATTCGGGGATAATTAATAATCACACGCTGACAAACCTATAGGCAAAAAAATACCTCAGCAAGCTGAGGTATTTTTAACAGCCTAAGCAAGATGTGCTAAGCACATCTTGTTAACAACTTATTGGTTGTTAACAGCAAACGGATGTTTTGCAGTAGATTTAGCAGCAACAACTTCAGCAGCAGTTGGTGAACCTGCTACAGCACGTTGTAAAGCTTCTCTAGTTGCTTGATAATTGAATTTTTCAATTAAAGCATCATCTTCAGCTTGCCAATGAATGAAAACACCCACAGAGATGAATAAATCATCAGCTTCATCAGCTGGGATAGTGCCGTCTTCAACAGAATCAGCAACAGCCATAGCAACTGCACGTTGTGCTGGGCCAAACATTTGAACAGCTTGTTTAGAACCTTTGATAGTTACTTTGTTGAATAAGATTGTAGCTGGTTTAACTAATAAGTTAGGAGCAACAACCGCTAATAAAGTTGAGAAACCGTCTTTGTTGTTAGTTAAAGCAGTTGCGAACGCAGTTTCAGCCGCAGAACCACGTGGGCCAATGATTAAATCGATGTGAGCGATTTCGTTGCCTTCGCCTACTAAAGATTCGCCTACGCGCATGTTGTTAATTTTTGCCATGTTATAAAGTTCCTAATTGAAAAAAATGAAAAAATTCGAGATTATAATATCGAGTTTTTAAGTACTACCGACACTTATATCGGAAGATTTTTATTACGAAGACTTAAGTTGAATAATATCTTCTAAAAATACTGTAAATACCGTCGCCACAGTTAAATCCGCCATTGTACCTGGATTTAAACCTTTAGCTTTTAACGTTTGATCTATACTGTACAACAAGGGTAACACTTGCTCAGGCATCGCAATATAAGACAACTGATCTAAAAGGGCCGCCATCATCACTGTAATTTCTGAGGTATGCTCACTGCCATATTTTCTTTCAATGTGGCTATCAGGAAAACGGCTTAGCAAACTGACATAAACTGATACGGCTGCCCAATCCTGCTTAGCCCATTTTCTCACCGCATTGTAATATATAGCCAAGCCAAAATCAAAGATATCTTGAAAATAACTCACATACTGCAAGGCTATTCTATCCTTTGAACTAGCTAAAACCATGGCCTCCGTTAAATTTACCGTAGGCTGTTCTGACACATCTTGTTGGTCAGCACTGCCTAATCCGCCCGGTGATGCCAAGGAAATTGCCTTAAACACCCAGGCCGCATCTTCCTGAGTCGTTGTGTCCAAAACCACCCTTAAAGCCTGCCTTAACGAAACGTCCGGCGCTTTATGTTGCATGGCTTGAATTAAAGGCGCACATAACAAAATAATCCCTAAATTGGTATTACACCCCACCGCTGCTCGCGTTGCTTTAACCGCGTAATAAATCTTTTCGCCTAACGAATATGCTGAATGACACAAAGGCTCTGCACTCACTTTCGCGCTGATTCTAAAATCAGCTACCGTCATATCGTGGCCATCTGCGTACACACTGACATTACCCGGTTTAAAAGCCTGTAACTCAATTTCACAGGCTTGCTGATAAAAATCACTTAACTGTTCATCTAAAGGTGTCATCGTTGTACATGCCGTTTAATAAGATCTTCTGCTAACACCTTAGCCACACTAAAATCGCAAACACTTTCTAAGCCTTTCCAAGCCGGAATACTATTCACCTCAATCACGGTGTATTGCCCGTCTTGATCTTTAATAATATCCACGCCCGCATAATCCATTTCCAAGGTTGCAGTGGCTTTAATCGCTAAATTTGCCATATCGGGATCTAAGTCAATCCGCTCACAACTCGCCCCTCGCGCCACATTATTTAACCAAGACTTACCGCGTCTACGCATCGCCGCCACGGCCTGATTATTCACCACAAACACCCGAATATCAGAAAAGCCCTCGCCGGCACAATGCACAAAGCGCTGAAAATAATACACGCCCTGACTGCTGGTTAACCACATTAAATCCGTCATCTTCTCAAGACGTCTAATCCCTGCGCCTTGAGAACCAAACAACGGCTTACTAATGACTAAATGACCCGCCTTAAGTTCATTTTCAATAATACTTAATGCTCTATCGCGATCTCTTAATACCCACGTCATAGGAGTCGGCAACCCAGCATTCTGCAATAAAAAGCTAGTCATGCCTTTATCAACACTACGTTCTACCGCATGACCGTTATTATAAACCGGAATCTTCATCCGCTTTAAAGCGTGTAAAAAATCCAGATACAACACCACTTCTTCTAAAGAACCACCCGGCACACCCCGAACAAACACACCATCAGGCAAAGCCTCTTCAAAACCCGGAATCACTAAGGGCGTGCGCCCCGGTTGTATTTCAAAACGACAGTCTGTTAATGAAACAAAGTCACTGCTATAACCTAGCTCAGCAAAGGCAAGCTTCAATTGCTTACCATGCCAACCCGGATCATCCGTAAATATAGCGATACGACCTCTCACACTAACCATGCTCCCTGACTTAAACTTTTATAAACCAAAAGATTGATCTAATAAGGCGTTATCTAATTGACCTGCTCTAAAGCTTTTACCTGACTCAACCGCTGTGACAATCACACTAGCAGGACTAAATAACATGGCGTCAATTTTGAAGAAGTCATAGTTATATTGCTTAAAAATTTCTGCAAACGGTCTACCATAATCTTTTGACGTTGAGCTAGGTAATTCTTTCGCTAATTTTTCAGCGTCTTCATCACTGCCCTTAACAAATAAATGCACTTGACCGGCAAATAAAATCGCATCATTGGTGCGACCCATCGCTTTAACAAAGTTAGGGTGTGGCGGACAAATAGGGGCACTGCCACTGCCATCAATAATGTTTTCTAAAGGAAAATGTAAGGCATGGGCTTTATGCATCGCTACTTCTAATACTCTAGAAACCACCTGTACCCCACCCGCTAAACTACTGGTAGGCGTCACAATAATAGTTAATTTTGAAGGATCAAGCTTACACGCTGCTGCCACTTTTTCAATAATCTCAAGCGGTGGCACGGCATCATTTTCAATCACCAACGCTGCGCTATCGGCTGAATCTGAATACGCTAATTCTTTATATAGCTCTTCAACAGGCTCTTCTTTACCGTCTCTGACTTTAACCGCTAATGCTCTGGCTGGGCCAGAACCTAAGGCATAGTATTTTTCATGTGACAAACTCCAGCCCGCATATTGACTGCCTAAACAACCCAACACTGGATTACCAGTATGCACATTCACCGACAAAGGCCAATTATTAGTATAAGCACTGTGACTAATGGTCACTGTACCCATGCCACCTAAACAAATTTCAGCGATAATACGTCCGGCTTCAAGGCCACCGGGTGCTTTAATACCGGCATCAATGATTGTACAGCCATTCTCTAACACTTCTACATTGAGACGTAATTTGTCTTTATTATCAATCAAATACTTGACTAAGGGCTGAGTTAATTGATTAACGCTCGCGTTATATTCCATAAGAGGTAAGACCTTTTAATAAGTTAAGTTGTTTCGTCATAAGCACTTCTCGAACAAAGTGTGCTTGTTGTTGGTGCGCAATAATACTGCAAATAGGTTGGCCTGTGCGACAAGTTATACCCTTTTTTGGTCTATCGACACACGCATCCGGCCACATAAAAGTCTCTGGGATACACAAATCATGCTCTGCATACACCACCTGATAGCCCGTAAACCCCTCTTGATAAGCATAAGCACAAGACGGCGGTAATTGTCCCTGACACGCGCGGATATGATCCAGTAATACCTCAGGCTCATATAACTGCATACTGGCAGAGGGCCTAGGATTAATCTCTAAAACAAAACACGCCTCAGAGGTCACTATAAAATCTAAGGTATTTAAACCTTTTAAAGCAAAAGCCCGCACGACTAAAGGCAAGCATTCGACTATAAATTGTTGTTGCTGGGTCGATAAAGAGGACGCATTACTAATACCTGAAAAGACAAAGGCCTGCTGATCATTTAAAGCCGTCACCCATTGGGTATTAAAACCCACGACCTGAGCGTCATGTCCATCTGCTAAAAACAACACTGAAGCTGGTGTTCCTGGTTGATAACGTTGCCAATAAAAAGAGGTCGGTTCAAACTCAGACAGATAACGTCCCTCCATCTCGTCATCAATGTCAGACATAGGTACAAATCCAGAAGCAACCTCAAATGTAGATTCTGAGTTAAACCGTGACTGAGAAACCGATTGATCATGCCCAGCACTATAATACCGAACCCCTAAACCACCCTGACCTTGACTTGTTTTAATTAACCACGCTTTCTCATCTAACACCGGAGCAGTGAAACTCAGCTCAGGATAAGTAATCTCTAAACCCTTAAGCGTCTCAAAAAACCCACGCTTATCTTGTAGCAACGACACCGTTTTTAAGGTATTGCCCAGTACCTTAAGCCGAGTTTCTAAATACTGTAAACTCTCCCACTCATCCTCTAAGCCACTGCCATAAATACAATACTCAAGCGCATAGCGCTCAATAAAATCATCAATTAAGGGTTTTAACGACTCAAGTGCCAAAGAAGGCACCGTCTGACATGCTACGGCCACGGCTTCGGTATCGCGATCACCATACAGATCAATAACCAACGATTTTAAACCCACCTTGTTTGCAGTTTGCGCCAACATTCGCGCCGAACTGGCTACCAACAAAATGTATTCAGAACGAATAATTAAGCATCCCTCTTAGAGGTCACGGGCTTGCTTTTAAGCTTGCGATTTTCAAAGAATTTCAAGCCAACATAAGTAATCCAACCGATGCTGACTAACGCGACAGAAAAACCACCATACGCCAGTTGCCAAGGCACACCATGAGTCATCATAGAAAATTCAGACATCCCACCAATACCCGCCAACACATTCAACGGCATAAAAACCACACTGATTACCGTTAAGCGTTTAATATCTTTATTTTGGTTAACGTTAATAAAACCCACCGTTGCATCCATCTGGAAATTGATTTTATTAAATAAGAACGCGGTATGACCGTCTAAAGAATCAATGTCGCGTAAAATCTCCCGCACTTCATTATGCTGACTTTCACTGAGAAACTTACCGCGCATTAAAAAAGACAACGCCCGACGCGTATCCAAGACATTACGCCGAATACGGCCATTTAAATCTTCTTCTTCCGCAATGGCCGCCAAGATATTAGCCGCCTCATCATCGGTCATTTGCGACCTAAACACTTGTCGCCCCACCGCTTCCAATTCAGTATAAACATCCTCTAAGGCATTGGCTGAATACTCAACCTCGGCCGCATATAAATCTAATAACACATCCTTTGCATCCGTGACATAACCAAACTCAGCCCGAGCCCGCAACCGTTGTAAACGAAACACCGGCAACTCTTTATTACGCACAGAAAATAAAATTTCTTTATTTAAAATAAAGGCCACAGCCACGTTTCGAGATTCATCTTTTCGATCTAAAAGAAAATCTGAATGTAGATGCACTTCGCCATTTTCTTCCACATAAAAACGCGCACTGGTTTCTAAATCGGTCAACGATTTTGGATTAGGTAAATCAATATCAAAAATCTCTTTAGCCCACGCCAATTGCTCCTCATCGGGCATCACTAAATCGATCCAAATCGGTGTAATACGGGCTAAATCTTCTTTTGTCTCCACATGAACATGTCTTAAGCGCCCCTCATGTAAATCAAAGACCCGAATCATTTTTGCTCGATTCTTATGCTTATTATCAATCACTAATTCGGCTCGTAATGATTCGGTCACTTCTTTACGAATACTTTCTTTACGATCATCACGCACTAAGTGCCAAACAATCTGCCGATCATCGGTAGGCAATGCTTCTAATAAATGCGCAATTAAGGGCGAATCAAACTGATCCAGGAGTTGCTGCAACTCCACTTTATTTTGTTTATGAACTAAAGTCTCAACCAAGTGATGACGCGGCATATCTTGGCGATGCAGCAAATCCTCAACCAATTTATGCCGAGCTAACAGAGACTCGACGGTAGCGAGATGCTCTTTAAACGCTTCAGGGGAATTCATCGATGCAACACCTACTTAACCTGCACAGAGCCACCACTATTTCTAGCGCTTACCGCCACAAAACTTAAATGCTCGAACGAGGCAAATTTTTGTTGAGCTTGTTGAACTAATTCATTCGCTAAAGCAGCGTCTGAAACTGCACAAAAACCTGTGGGCCCCCAAGATGTTTGCCCCACAGCTACGGCGCCTTTATCCGCTAACCAAGCCATAGCAATGGCGACTTCAGGACTGGTAAACACGCCCCCTTGAGCCGGAGCAAAATGCTGACCAACCGCATGTTGCAATTGAGTAATGACCTCACCAAACTGAGCTAACTCATTCTCAGCCACCGCAGGTAAACCTTGCATCAGTAATAAATAACTTAAGCGTTCGGCTTCTCGCTTCGGAAAAGGCGGTAACATTTTAAAGGCTTCAATTTCTTGCTGGCCATGCAAACCCTGACCGCGTTGATCCAACACCAAAATAAATCGCCAATCCACAGGAATATCTAAATGCACCAATACCGGAGGTGAGATGGTTTTAGGCCCACGACCTCCATCCACAACCAAACCACCTTGCTCAAAGATACCAATGCCAATCCCAGATCGCAAACCTCGATCCATCAAAGCCGCAATATCACGCACCGTTAAATTCAATTGATAATAGGCATTCAATGCCGACCCAATAGCCAAAGACATTTGCGTCCCCGACCCTAAGCCCACGTGCTCTGGAATAGCGGAATGAATCGTAATCGCCAACTGATCCGACACCTTTAACGCTTCACACATCAAGGTTAAACATTTATCCGCCCGTTTAGCAGACGGGCCGCTAATTTGACGTTGCTCAGCCGTTGTTATGGATAGATGAGTGACATATTCGTTTAACGCCACCCCAATACTACCAAAATGGCGATCTAAGGAGCCGCTTAAATCAATAAACCCCATATGCAATCGTGCTGGAGCAATCACTGAAACGATAGAATTATGAGCAATCAAGGGAATGGTGTCTTAGGTAACGAAAAATAAGCAAATTATACAGGATAAAAATAGCAAAACGTGAACTTAAGCCATAGAATTTAAAATGACAATTTTAGATACTGCAATACCTCCGTTAAGTCTTTCATTCGATAATCACCACACCCCTCAGCCCTTAAATCAAGGGACTCAGACGAAGGAATAAACACCGCCCGCCCCCCCGCTGCTTTTGCTGCGGCAATCCCCGTCGCAGAATCTTCTAAGATTAAACATTCATGAATGGGTACTTGCAGTCGTTTAGCCGCCGTTAAGAAAATATCCGGTGCCGGCTTACCTTGCACGACATCATCACGGGTAATAATGATTGAAAACACTTCAGGAATGCCCGCCAAAGCCAAACACTCACGCACATTAATCGCTCGACTATTAGTCGCTAAGCAATAAGGGATCTGTTGCTGCCGCACAAAAGCCAACAAATCCTCAAAGCCGGTTTTAATCGCAATACCCTCCGTCGCCACATGCGCTCGCCAATAAACCCCGCTTTGAGCTCTAAAGTACGCTAAATCAAAGGACTCACCAAAATGAGCACGTAGAAACTGCTCAATCTCTTGATAATGTCGCCCGGATAACAGCGGTAAGCAGGCATCCGGCAAATCAGCACCCATCGCCTGTGCCGTTTGTTGCCACGCATAAAAATAAGTGCGTTCTGTATCTAAGACCAGCCCATCCATATCAAAGATCAACGCAGCAATCGGCCCAAAACTATCCATTAATCACCTTAATATATTCACCCTGCGCTTCTCGGGTTGAACCCACGACCAAGCGTTTAAGCCCCTCCGGTGTTTGTTCTACTTGCCCAGACACTTCTATCCATTCACCCGCCTGTGCTTGTCCAGTATAGGTCGCGGTAAAACTCACCACTTCGGTAAACTCATCATGATCAAGCTTAAACACCGCCGGATAATCAAAGGCATAATAATCATCCGCGACTTTAGTTTGCACGATTACACTACCCCGTTTTTGATACCTGATCGATTCAGTATCTAAGGTTGGCTCTAACAAACTTAAATCAAATTTTCGATAATTAACTAAAGCTTTATTTAACTTTCGCCGCTCATGCCAAACATAATCGGCATAACTTAACTCGCAGGCACGACGCTGATACGAATCCTGCCAATCGGCTTCATATAAATCTTGTAACGCGCCCTGCTCAAGCAATTGCGACATCAGTTCTCGGCATTGATGAAAAACAGCGCGGTTATAACACACAATATCAATATCTGAACCGGACTTTTGCACACCTAATAATAACGACCCCGTCACGCCTAACTGAGTTAAATCAACGCCGCCTTGTTGCAATAACTGGCACAGGTGCAATAAGTCCGTTTCGATGGCGTCTAAGTTGGCTTGATTTAAGAGTTGTTGTAAGCGCTGACGCGGTTGATGATGCTTAAGAATCTGCGGAATTTCAACGGCATGTAGATACGTATCTAACACGCTGGAATAATGTAAATAATGCGAATGTTGCTGAGTTAATAATTCATTCGCTTGCTCAGTATCGACCTTAAGCCAACCCTCGGAGGTGTGCATATAACGTAAAAAGCACAAGACTTTATCTTGCTCAATACCATTAACCACCACCGCAAACCGAAGCCCTTCAGCGGTTTCAATAAAATCTTTAGATAGGAACATGTAGGGGAGTTTTGATAAATAACAGGCTTAAGAATAAGGATAGCACATTAATTTAAATCGTAAGCCCATCCTAACAAAGATTGAAGCCGTAGTCTTTCGGAAATTAACCCGCCATGAAATGAATATTTAATATTCACGGATAAGAGTTTTACCGATTAATACACGAGGAAATATCTAATAATCAAAAACGAAAGACGAAACACGAAAGGTATAACCTTTCTTTAGAAGGCGTTATTTGAATTTTTTCGGACTTTACAACAGTGTTAAAACTAACCGCGTTTGTCGTCTTTGATACGGGTCAATAATTCTAGGCTTGAATCATTAGCAATTGGGGTAATTTGGATTTCTGTAGGGCCATTCATGCCGATTTCTTTAGCGGCGGCATACGATAAATCCATTGATCTTTTAGAACGGAATGGGCCACGGTCATTGATTTTAACAATCACAGAACGGTGGTTTTTAAGATTGGTGACTTCTACATAAGAGGATAACGGTAATGATTTATGTGCCGCTGTCATTGCGTACATATCAAACTTTTCACCGCTAGCGGTTCTTTTACCGTGAAATTGAGCGCCATACCAAGAAGCTACGGTACGAGGTTGATCTGTTGAAGAGGATTTACTATGATCTGATTTGGAGACATGTTTTGAATGACGAGTCGAAGCTTCAGCCGATTCAATAGGGTTTGCAAAATAACTGCTGGTGACAATAAAAATAATTGTAGCGATCAGTTTGTTCATAAATAAAAAGCCTTTTCTAATTAAAATCTAGGGTCTGACTCTATTAAGAGACCCTATTCTAAAGAGCCGTAGCGTAGATTTTGTCTACGTTTAACGACTCTTTACCTCGCACCATTAAAGCCCTTGTTTGACTTGAATGGGCACACTGCATTTGTTTAGTGCGAGGTGATTTTAACTTGGCAAGTCTTAAGAGTACCTTAAGAGACACTTTTTAACCACGCCAAACTACTTTTTGTTTCACCCATCGGCTTATATTCAGCACCCACCCAACCTTGATACCCTGATTCAATAATTGCCGAAAACACCGTGACAAAATCAAGTTGCCCCGTTCCAGGCTGTGCTCGTCCAGGACAATCTGCAAACTGAATATGACCGATCTGTGCCGCGTGTTGTTTAATAAAGTCTGCCACCGCTTCACCCATCCTTTGCATGTGATAAATATCATATTGCAAATATAAATCAGGCAAGTTTAGCGCCTCTAATATAGCCAATTGTTGTTGCGTACTGTGGATGATAAAGCCAGGCATATCATAGGTATTAATCGCTTCAAACACGGTTTTAATCCCCAAGGGCGCAAAGGCCGCCACCGCATAGGCGAGGTTTTCGGTAAAGGTCGCTTGATATTCGGACAGTCTAGCGGGTGTTAAACATCGACCCGGCAAGACATTAATCGCCTCCGGTTTTAACAACGTGGCATACTCCAGCGTTTGCGCCACTGCCTCTTTAAATTGAGCCTGCTTTTCTGGAACACTGGCCAACCCTTCGCCACCGGCTAATAAATCATCGGCCGCTACATTAAATAGCACACACCTTAAACCCTGCTCATCGAGATGGCTTTTAAAAACCTCTGGCGCGATCTCATAAGGAAATTGAATTTCGATACCGTCAAAGCCGTGTTGTTTAGCGAGTTTAAAGCGCTCTAGCACGTCTACTTCGGTAAATAATAAACTCAGATTCGCGCTAAATTTAAGCATCTTTAACCGCCGTATATAATTTAATTAACGTAGACGGATCTTGATCTAAATAGCCTTGCAACCCATGTAACTGCATTAATTGCGCCGCCAAACCGGACATGGGAATCGCGTTGCCTTGCTGCGTGGCCACATCAACCGCCATCGTCAAATCTTTTAATAAGGTTTTAACTCGCCACTTAATCGGCTCAAACGTTTGCGTCGCCATTTCTGGCCCCACGATTTGTAACGGACGTGAATCTGCAAACCCACCCGCTAAAGCTTCGGGAATCTTTTGCGCATCCACACCGGCCTGTTGCGCTAAGGCCATCATTTCGGCAATCACTAACACATTACAACTGACGATCATCTGATTACAAATCTTAGTCACCTGCCCACTGCCCACCGCGCCCATGTGCGTCAACTGTTTATATAAAGGTGCTAAGACCTGACGCGCGATTTCGATATCCTCGGCACCGCCACCTGCCATAATAGCTAAATGACCATTTTGTGCCCCAGACACGCCACCCGACACCGGTGCATCGACCCAAGTCGCCCCACAAACCGTTTGCAAACGTGCCGCTAAGTGCCGGGTGTTATCCGGATGAATACTGGATAAATCAATGATTAATTTACCGGCTAAAGACGGCTCTAAGAGCAATTGCTCAACCACCGTTTCAACCGCAGGCGTATCCGATAGACACAATAAAATAACGCTAGAGGCTTTAACTAATTGAGCCAGCGACGCACAAGCGGTGGCTCCAGCCGCACACACCGGTGCTAACTTATCGGAACTTCGGTTCCACACATTCACCGTAAAGCCTGCGGTTAATAAACGTAAAGTCATCGGCTGGCCCATTAAGCCAATGCCAATAAAGCCAAGAGTCGGGCGAGTATCCATCATAGAAAGTTGTTTTAGATCAAAGAAGCAAGATAAACGCCAAATATTAATAGATTTAAGCGGTTAAGGCGAATTGAATTGGCTTGATAGAGGTTTTGCAGAGGGCGATTTAAAGAAGTTAAGCCGTTGGATAAATTCACCGACTTAATTAAACTTAACGGGTTAAATCGCGACAACGACTCAATCAGTTTGGTCACAGGATCACAGGTTCTTATGTAACATCATGATTAAAAAGGAATTTAATCCACTCAAAGCAAAACACGCCCTACTCTACACAGAACAAGGCCTACTCCCGACAGAACAGGGCCTTTTGTTTATTTTCGATCTCCACATAAATACGATGATCAGGCAATGGTTTGACTAACTTTACATCCCAATACATAAAGACCTCATAGCGGATCAATTTTAAATGTTTCATCGATGCTGCATACTACTTGCTGCAATTATTACGCCTGTCTAAAGTAAATTGCATAAACTCTATCCGTCCATAAAAATCTTTGGAACAACCCTATTACAAGAGGTCGAAACGTTTAAACTAACCCCTTGGCGAACTGAATGATCTCCCGCTCATCAATGGTGTTGATGGAATCATCTTGTCTATTTAACTTAAACGGATTAACAATAGAAGCCGATTTAACGACTTTATTAATCGGGGTCTGATAAGCCATTCTAACGGGGGTTGGGCCAAAGAGAGTAATCGACGGCCTGTTTAAAGCCCAAGCCATGTGCGTAGGGCCGGTGTCATTGCCTATTAACAAGTCGGCTTTTGAAATTAACGCCTTTAGACTGTTTAAATCTAAACGTGGCATCACCCAAATATTATCGGCTTGCGTGGCCATCCATTCGGCTTTTTGGCGCTCTTGCTCACTGCCCCACACCACCAAAAACCGATGCGGTAACGCTTTAGCAATCGCTACAAATTTTTCAGCGGGATAGTTTTTAGTCTCCCAACTCGACCCAATCACCAGCACAATCGTCTTTTGAGCAGGGTCTAAATAATCGTATATCTGAGGATCTTCATCTTTAAAAAACAAGAACGGTTGCTTATTATCCAACTGTGCTTCAGTGATGGTGAAGCCTAACGGGTTTGATAATACCACCGCATTTCTCACGATGGCATTACTGTCATAAGGACAGGCGACCTTTACACTATAAAACCACGCGGCGGCTTTTTCTCGGATGGAGTCTGCATCAAATCCGGCTCTGGTTTTACCTAGCAAAGTAGCCACTACAGCCGATTTAATTAGGCCCTGTGCATCAATCACTAAATCATAGTGCTGACGTGCCTGTTGCCGTAACTGTTTAATTTGCGCAAAGACACCGGTCTTATTAGTTTTTAACGCTTTTAAGTTAACCGTTATCAGTTGATTAATATCAGGATGATCGGTTAATAGCCCGGCAAAACGTTCTTCAACAATCCAGTCTATTTGCACATCAGGCCGGGCCGCTTTAATAAACTGCAAGGCCACCATGGCATGAACAAGATCACCCAAAGCAGACAATTTAACAATGGCTATTTTCAACGCAGTATCCTAAAGAACTGTTAACACGGCATCCGGCTTGAGTCCGGTTAAACACGCCGTATGCCCCAACGGACACACCCGCTTAAAACACGGTGAACAGGCTAAATTTAACGACAGGATATCGGCTTTGTCATTCAGAGGGGGCGTAAAGCGAGGATCAGAGGAACCGTATAACGCGACCAACTTTTTATCCAAAGCCGCCGCCACATGCATTAAGCCAGAATCATTACTGACCACCGCCGTGACTAAAGACATTAAATCAACCGCTTCTGCTAAAGAAGTTCGACTGGTAAAATCTACACACACGTCACCGGCTTGCTGATTAATTTCGGCAGAGGTGGCTTTATCTTTCTCTGAACCAAATAACCAAACTTGCCACCCTTCGGCCCGCTTTTGCTTAGCCACGTCTGCATAATAAGCCACCGGCCAGCGTTTGGCTTCGCCATATTCTGCACCGGGACATAAGGCCAAAATGGGTTGATTAGCTTTTGGAGTCATAGCATCGGCATCGACATCGGTGTCTTGCGTAAAGAAAGCACTTAACTGAAACTTTTCAATAACAGCGTGTTGTTGTTCAGGCTGAATGCTTAATTTTGGGGGCGGATAAGCAGGGGGTAAGCTGGCAGTAGCGGATAAGCCTAAGGCAACAAACCGTTGCACAGTCATCGTTAACAGCGTTTTATCTAACCGTCTAGCGTCATTTAACAAACCCCAGCGACACTCACCCACATAGCCCGTCCGCACTGGAATCTTAGCAAAGAAAGGGATAAGCGCTGACTTCCAAGAGTTGGGTAACAAAATCGTTTGGTCATAGGCTTTAGCTTGTAAAGTCTGACCCAATTTGACTCGTTCAAAGAAATTAAACTGACCATGCCCAAACGGCATCGCAATGGCTTCGTTAACTTCAGGCATCCGAGCCATTAAGGCCAAAGACCACGCGGGGGCTAAGACATCGATTTGACAAGCGGGGTGAGTATTTTTTAAGGTGATAAACAGGCTTTGTGCCATCACCATGTCGCCAACCCAGGCTGGGCCGACGACTAAGATCTTAACTGATTTAGGCTGCACTTATTTAAGATACGTTAACCATTCGGCATGATCATCACGACGACCATGAACGTAATCAAAATATAAAGATTGTAATTGCTCAGTAATCACACCGCGACTGCCGGTACCAATCTTACGATTATCTAATTCTCTAATCGGGGTTACTTCGGCCGCAGAACCGGTAAAGAACGCTTCATCAGCCACGTATATTTCATCACGAGTAATACGCTTTTCAATCACTTCATAACCTTGCTCTCTGGCAATGGTCATCACGGTATCACGGGTAATCCCTTCTAAAGCGGAAGTCGTTTCTGGGGTATAAATTTTACCGTTACGGACTACAAATAAGTTTTCTGCACTGCCTTCTGCGGCAAAGCCTTCATGATCCAACATCAGTGCTTCGTCATAGCCATTGGATAAGGCTTCTTGAAGGGCCAAAATAGAGTTGATGTAATTGCCATTGGCTTTGGCTTTTACCATGGTGCTGTTATGGTGATTACGCGTGTAAGACGAGGTACGAATACGAATACCGTGTTCGATACTTTCTGCACCTAAATAAGCGCCCCAAGGCCAAGCCGCGACCATAACATGCACTTTTAAGTTATCTGCGCGTAGACCCATGCCTTCTGAACCATAAAAGCACATGCTACGAATATAAGCGCTATCTAAATTATTTTTTGCTACGGCATCGCGATGCGCTACATTAATTTCGTCTTTGCTAAACGGCATCGACATATTCATGATATGCGCGGATCTAAACAAACGATCGGTATGTTCTTGCATTCTAAAAATGGCGGTGCCTTTTTCAGCGTGGTACGCTCTAATTCCTTCAAACACACCTAAACCGTAATGTAAGGTATGCGTTAATACATGGACTTTTGCTTCGCGCCATTCAACCCAAGCGCCATCTAGCCAAATTAAGCCATCTCTATCGTCCATTGTCATTTTTGTATTCCCCAAATCAATTTATTAGTCACAAGTCTCACACCTATTCACGCAGCGCACGGATAAGTTATATCAATGCTAAATTGTACTATAAAGTTAAGATCTTAAATACCTAGCACACGTTAAACTTGCTTTAAATGTTTATTCTTTAACTGCACATAGTGAGACGCTGAATATTCTAAAAACGCACGTTCGCTGTCTTTTAAAGGTCTAACCTGTTTTGCAGGCGCTCCCACATATAAATAGCCACTTTCTAAACGCTTGCCAGGCGGTACTAAAGCACCGGCTCCGAGCATGACATAATCTTCAAGTACCGCATCATCTAAGATAATGGCGCCAATGCCGATTAAGCAATAATCACCAATCGTGCAGGCATGCACTACCGCTCTATGACCAATGGTCACGCCTTTACCAATCACTAAGGGATGGCCTTGCTCAGTAAACGGTCCCGCATGAGAAACATGCAACACCGCCCCATCTTGCACATTGGTGTCATTCCCGATACAAATACTTTCCACATCCCCTCTTAGCACCGTGGTGGGCCAAATAGAAACATCATTGCCTAAGGTTACATCACCAATGACAACAGCGCTATCATCGATATAAACAGAGCAACCTATCACAGGTTGCTTATCATTAAAGGGTCTAAGGGACACGCTATTTATCCTTTTTTAAATACGAGGGAATAAGAGAAGAATCATAGTGCGACTATCTCACGGTAAATATATCACTTAAGACGGACTAAATGATTTAAGATAAACCACCATAAACACGGTGATGCATTATAGAAGATCACCGCATCGACCTCTAGCCTTTATAAGCCTTAAATGAACTTTATTCACGCCAACGGTTTTACCGCCGAAGTGATTCGATCAAAAAGACGCTCGATTGCGATTAAGGTGAGCGAAGCTAAGGTCTATATTTTAGTCCCCGAACTACTCGATAATGCCACGATTAATACCATCGTCGCTAAGAAAACCCGCTGGATCAAAACCAAACTGATCCTTCAACAAAGCGTTGCTAACTTAAAGCCTAAAGCCTTTATTGAAGGTGAACATTTTTTATATCTAGGTCAAGATTATGTGTTGAGGATAATCACAGGTACCCGCTCCACCCTCATCCAACAAAATAATGAATTGATTGCTACCGTAAGTAACAAAAGCCCTGACCCCGCCCGACTGATTAATTCACTCTTATTAACCTGGTACAAAATTCAAGCTGATTTAATTCTTAAAGAAAAAACGCATTTGTATTCTAAACGTATCGGCGTTAGCCCTACTGATGTTATTATTAAATCATTTAAGGCGCGCTGGGGGAGTTGTACTATTCACGGAGTGATTCACTATAACTGGCACATTATTATGGCGCCTGAAGCGATTATTGATTACCTCGTGGTGCATGAACTGTGTCACATCCTACACCACAATCATTCGCCCGCTTTTTGGTCAGCGGTGGCAACCTATTGTCCAAATTACAAGGATGAGCGGGCCTGGTTAAAACTGAATGGCCCGCGCTTAAGCCTTTAAATAAAGTTAATCTTTTCCTCTGGAACCCGAACGACCTTTACCTCTTGAATCTGTTCGCGCCCCACCGGTTCTTTTACCATCGGCTACTTTAGGCGCTTTTGCAGCGGGCTTTTTGGTGTGTCGTAAATCTTTCTTGCCAGTCGTTTTATTGGGCGCGTTCTTTTTAGGCGCATCCATTACTTTTAAGGATACCGACTCATAACCTGTATCAGCCACTCTTGGAATTTGACGCTTGAGTAGCTTTTCAATTTCTGATAAAGCCCAGGCTTCTTCTGGACACACTAAAGAAATAGCCACACCACTTGAACCAGCTCTACCAGTACGACCAATACGGTGTACATAATCTTCGGGGACTTGGGGTAAATCAAAATTAATGACGTGTGGTAAATCTTCAATATCTAAGCCACGCGCAGCGATATCAGTCGCCACTAAAACAGAGACTTTACCGTTTTTAAAATACTCTAAGGCTTTATTACGGGCACCTTGGGTTTTATCGCCGTGTAGGGCCACCGTTCTGATACCATCTTCAATTAATTGTTTTTCTAAGCGATCAGCCCCATGTTTTGTACGTACAAACACTAAGACCTGCTTCCAATTATTACTGCCAATTAAATAGGATAATAACGCACGTTTATATTCACGATCAATACCGTATACTTGCTCAGAAACATTTTCGGCCGTTGCATTTTGCTTGGCCACTTCAACTTCAACAGGACTGTTTAATAATTGTGCCGCTAAAGATTTAATGCCATTAGAGACCGTTGCAGAAAACAATAGACTCTGCCTTTTCTTAGGAAACAAGGCCATGAGTTGTTTGATATCGGGTAAAAACCCCATATCTAGCATACGATCCGCCTCATCTAACACGAGTACTTCAATATTAGATAAATTAATATTTCGTTGCATCACATGATCAATTAAGCGTCCGGGTGTCGCGACGACAATGTCACAGCCGCGTTTTAATTGGCGGGTTTGCATACCAATACTGGCGCCACCGACCACCGCTTCCACATGTAAAGGTAAGTATTTGCCATAGATCACTACGCTTTCATACACCTGCGCCGCTAATTCACGGGTAGGCACTAAGATAAGACCTCTAACCCGGCGTGGCTTTTGATGTGGGTCATACGTTTCAAATAAACGCTGTAACAACGGTAAAGTAAAACTTGCAGTTTTGCCCGTTCCTGTTTGTGCGCCCGCGAGCACATCTTTACCTTCTAAGATTAAAGGAATCGCTTTTTGCTGAACGGGAGTGGGTGTTTTGTAACCTTGATCAGCTACAGATTTTAAGAGTTCTTCGGATAAACCGAGCTGAACAAAAGACATTTAAAAACCTCTGGTATAAATTTATTCAAAAGCACAACAATGCGTATGATTTTGTAAATTAGTTGTAAAGTAATAGTATACTGCAAAATGGCTGGCACTTTTAACCGGACTTGCTAAGTTTTTAGTTATTTACGCCTTTATTATCTTGGAAATCAATCGTCTTTATGCGTATTCATGCTTTACCGACTCAATTAGTCAATCAAATTGCTGCAGGGGAAGTGGTTGAAAGACCCTCTTCTGTGGTTAAAGAACTCGTTGAAAATTGTTTTGATGCCAATGCTCAACAAATTACCATTGATATCGAACAGGGCGGCGCTCGATTAATTAAAATACGCGATAATGGCTGTGGCATTTATAAGGATGATTTGCCCTTAGCGTTGTCTCGTCATGCCACCAGTAAAATTGCGACGTTACAAGATCTTGAACAAGTTTCGAGTATGGGATTTAGAGGCGAAGCGCTGCCCAGTATCAGCTCTGTCGCGCGACTCACTCTTATTTCCCGTACCGCTGACGCTGAATGCGCTTGGAGCGTTACCGCTGATGGCTCTGAAACTAATTTTGATCCTCAACCTGATCCACATCCTTTAGGGACTACAGTTGATGTTCGAGATCTATTTTACAATACCCCCGCGAGACGTAAGTTCTTAAAGTCGGAAAAGACTGAATTTGCCCATATCGACACTTTAATTAAACGAATGGCGCTCAGTCGTTTTGACATTGGCTTTACACTGACGCATAACCATAAAGAAGTCATCAATCTTAAAGCGGCTTTGTCAGAACATGATCAAGAGCAACGTGTAGCGGATATTTGTGGCTCCACCTTTATTGAGAATGCGGTCAAAATTGACTTTGCCGCGTCTGATTTACTGCTGACGGGTTGGGTTGGCTTACCGACTTTTTCTCGTAGCCAACAGGATATGCAATATTTCTATGTGAATGGTCGGTTAATACGCGATAAATTAGTTTCTCATGCGATTAAACAAGCTTATCAGGATGTGTTATTTCATGGCAGGCATTCTGTTTTTGTGTTGTATTTAACCTTAGATCCTACCTTAGTTGATGTGAATGCTCATCCAGCTAAACTTGAAGTTCGCTTTCGTGAAGGCCGTTTAGTGCATGATTTTTTATTCTCGGCACTACATCGGTCTTTGGCGAATATCAGACCCGGACATCTTGTTTCGCCGATTAACTTGAATACGGGGGAGGGTTTGGGTGTAGCGTCTGGATCAGCTTTCAATCAAGCGAATGCTTTAACGGATCATGATTTTAGAAATAACGACATAGCTATTTCGTCGCAAAGCCATCA
The DNA here is from genome assembly GCA_903863905.1 of uncultured Methylococcaceae bacterium. Lineage (GTDB taxonomy): Bacteria > Pseudomonadota > Gammaproteobacteria > Methylococcales > Methylomonadaceae > Methylobacter_C. The sequence goes on along the minus strand of CAIPDT010000020.1, from coordinate 5,563 downwards.
TCATGTTGACGGCTTAAGTAACGCTGGAAGTTCATTCAGTGATAACCCTTCGCAGTCCAGTGACCCGACGAATTTATCCCATGAGGTCAATTTACATCAGGGGAACACAACACCGCCTTCATTAGCTTCATTAAATAATCTTGCAACAGAAAATCGTTTTAATCAATTTAATTCTCATGAAGCCCATGCAAGTTCTGGGACTGGTTATAACTCTGGTACAGGTTCTAGATCTGGATTTGCGTCTACCTATTCACTTAGAGCACCCCAACAAAGTTCTTTGCCTTTATCTGTTTCAGATAGTATTAATGCCTATGCCGCTTTGTACCCAAGTGATGCCTCTTTGCCCTCTGATAATTCGACGGCTCAACTTAATCCATTTAATACGCCAGCGGGTACAGACCCAGATCAATCACTTCGATCTATTGCCAATTCTAATGGCTCTACCTCTAATTGCCCACCCTTAGGTTATGCAATTGCGCATATTCATAATATTTATATTTTGTCTGAAACAGCCAGAGGTATTATTTTAGTCGATACGCATGCGGCTCATGAACGAGTTACTTATGAGCGGCTTAAACTACAATATCAGCAAGGCAACCTGCCAAGCCAGCCCTTATTATTACCGATTAAAATGCTTGTGACGTCGGCAGAAGCTGACCTAACTGAAGAGCATGAAGCGTTTTTTATGTCTTTAGGCTTTGAATTAAACCGATCAGGCCCTGAAACTATCACCCTACGATCTACACCTGCACTATTACGTAACATTGATAAAGAGCAATTAATCCGCGATGTCCTGGCTGATATTATTGTACACGGCATGAGTCATCGGATTCAGGAACAATCTAATCAAATCCTAGCCACTATGGCTTGTCATGGTTCTGTTCGAGCGCACCGACGTTTAACGATTGCCGAGATGAATGCCTTATTACGAGACATGGAACAAACCGAACGCATCGGCCAATGCAATCATGGCCGACCTACTTGGATTGAACTCTCCAACCAAGATCTCGATAAATTCTTTTTACGGGGCCAGTAACCAGTAAATAGTACCGCTTACATCCTCGCCTAAATGAGGCGGGGCTTTACGCTATCCATGGATAATTAAACAATGCCAACACAGACACTCCCGCCCGCTATTTTTTTAATGGGGCCCACCGCATCGGGTAAAACAGCACTGTCGGTTCAATTAGCGCAGGCCTTAAATGGAGAAATTATCAGTGTTGATTCAGCCTTGGTATTTAAGGAGATGTCTATTGGGACCGCAAAACCTACCCCCGAAGAAAGGCAAGGCATCCCTCATCACTTAATCGATATTATTGATCCCTCCGAGGCTTTTTCAACGGGTCAATTTAGAACTAAAGCGGTTAGCTTAATGGAAGATATTACTCAAAGAGGTAAAACGCCCATTTTAGTGGGCGGTACCATGCTGTACTTCAATACCTTGTTTAAAGGTCTCGCTGTCTTACCTGAAGCTAACCCAGCATTAAGAGCACAACTTGATTTAGAACTTGAACAAGGGGGTAAGGAAGCCTTGCATCAACGTCTTGCCCTTGTTGATCCAATTGCAGCTGCTAGGATTCATCCGAATGATCCTCAACGGGTTCAACGAGCTTTAGAGGTTTATGAGTTAAGTGGCAAACCCCTTTCTGATTTTTTTGATGGCTCACAAGCAGGTGACTTGCCTTATCATCAAATCAAATTAATTGTGGCACCACATGATCGAAAAGTGTTACACGATATCATTGCAAAACGTTTCCATACGATGCTGGAGCAAGGCTTTATTGCTGAAGTTGAACAACTGTATCAACGGGGTGATTTATCTGAAAAAATGCCCTCAATCCGTGCAGTGGGTTATAGACAGGCCTGGTCTTATTTACAAGGTGAGGATGATTTAGCGGGGATGACTGAAAAGGCTATTATCGCGACGCGCCAACTAGCTAAACGTCAGTTTACCTGGTTGCGAAAAGAAACAGATGCGTTAACCTTTGAAACCGGTCAACGCAATCTAATTGATCAAGTACTTAACAGCATTGCACCCTTAAGGTCACAATAATAAGCGCTCTACCTTAAAAGCAAGCCTTCATAGCAGCGCCGATATCGGTCGGTGACACACACACTTCTATACCTGCGCTTTTTAAGGCCGCAATCTTTCCTTTAGCGGTCCCTTTTCCACCGGTTACTATTGCACCTGCATGTCCCATTCGTTTGCCTGCAGGTGCTGTTTGTCCAGCAATATAAGCAACCACTGGTTTTGTGACATGAGCTTTAATATAGTCTGCTGCGTCTTCTTCTTCACTGCCACCAATTTCACCCACCATCACAATACCTTTTGTTTGCTCATCCGCCTGAAAACGACTTAACACGTCAACAAAATTCATTCCATGAATAGGATCACCGCCAATACCCACACAGGTACTTTGACCTAAACCTTGTTGCGTTGTTTGATGAACTGATTCATAAGTTAAGGTTCCTGAACGTGACACAATACCAATCGATCCTGGCAAATGAATCTTACCCGGCATAATTCCGATCTTACATTCACCGGGCGTGATAACCCCGGGGCAATTGGGGCCGATTAATAACGCACCTGTTCCAGCCATAGCGGCTTTAACTCGTAGCATCTGTAAAATTGGAATCCCCTCTGTGATACAAACGATCAATTGTATTCCGGCATCGACTGCTTCAAGAATAGCGTCTGCCGCATAAAAAGGAGGCACATAAATAACACTGGCCGTTGCGCCGGTTGTATTGACAGCGTCTTCAACTGTGTTAAAAACCGGCAAACCTAAATGAACGTCACCTCCTCGTTCTGGCGTAACACCACCGACGAGTTGTGTCCCATAAGCTAAAGTTTGTTCAGAATGAAAGGTGCCTTGTTTACCTGTAAACCCTTGGCAAATGACTTTGGTATCTTTGTTAATTAAAATGCTCATACCGCCTCCGCTAGTGCTACAACTTGTTCAGCGGCATGTGCTAAATCATCCGCAGGATATATATTTAAACCCGTATTAGTTAGTAAAGCACGCCCTTCTTCAACATTAGTCCCTTCCAAACGGACAACGACTGGAATTGTCACGTGTATCTGCTCAATGGCGGCCAATATTCCTGAGGCTATGACATCACATTGCACAATTCCACCAAAGATATTAACTAAAACTGCCTTGACACTTGTATCTGAAAGTATCAGTTTAAATGCCTCGCAGACCTTTTCAACATTAGTGCCACCGCCTACATCAAGGAAGTTTGCAGGAGCCCCGCCTTTTAGCTTTACCAAATCCATGGTAGCCATTGCTAAGCCCGCGCCATTGACCATACAGCCAATATTACCTTCTAAAGTAATATAGTTGAGCCCATATTGCTGAGCGTAATTTTCTTTATCATCTTCTTGCGAAGGATCCTTCATAGCCAAGATATCGCTGTGTAATGCGACAGCGTTATCATCAAAATTTATTTTTGCATCCAATGCTAGTAATTCACCAGAATCAGTTTCTATCAACGGATTAATTTCTATTTGCGTGGCGTCTTTGTCTATGAATAAGTCATACATGCCCTGCATTATTTTCGTAAGTGCTTTAACTTGCCCGCCTTTAAGTCCTAAACTATAGGCTACTTTTCTACACTGATATCCCTGCATTCCTGCAGCTGGATGTACCGGCAAGGTCATTATTTGCTCTGGTGAGTCATGGGCAATCGCTTCTATATCCATACCACCCGCAATTGACGCTATAAAAATAATCCGCTCAGTACTTCTGTCAAGCAGGATACTTAAATAGAACTCTCTTTGTATTGGGTATAACCCTTCGACAAGCACCGAGTTAATAGGCAAGCCTAAATGATCAGTTTGAATCGTAACTAACCTTTTACCCAGCATTTCTTCGCTATATTCAGCCACTTGTGTTAAATCCTTAGCGACCTTAACACCACCTACTTTGCCTCGACCACCGGCATGTACTTGTGCTTTAACTACCCAACCTTCTCCCCCTAACTCTTTGGCAACATTAACTGCCTCTTGTGGGGTTGTCGCAAACATTCCTTTCGGTGACGCTATTCCATAGGCATTAAATAACTGTTTAGCCTGATATTCATGAATATTCATTATCTACCCCCTCGTTAACCGATTGCACCTAATGTTTACTTTTAAAACACTAGGATTCTTTTACTGATTCATTAGCCTGCATTTTAATCAATTTTCAACTAATGGGTATTAATATCGCTACTTACTTGTAAGTATTATCGTACTGCCTGTATTATTTACTTCTTAACACTCTAAATTTTACCCAAAAAAAAACCCCCGTTACCTAAGTAACGGGGGTTTCTCAATTCCTTAACTAACAATCAGATTGCTAGTTAATTCCTTCATTAGATGAAAGTTGGAATTAATGGAGCGTCAATTGTTACCATTTGACGGTTTCCAGCAGCATCATAGAAGAACAACAAACCAGCAAAACGACTATCTGGATCGTAGATCAAATCAGCTAAACGGTAAACTTCCCATGCAGCGTCAGAAGCAGTTACTTGAACTGTTCTTGATTGGCCAGGAGCGATTGCACTGTTATCACTAACAGTTAAACCTTCTTCAGCCAACAAGTCATCAGGATAACCTGTTTCGTCTTGAGCAACAGCAGCGTCTAAGAAACGAACACCAGCAGTGTTGAATTCACCTAATCTAATAGCTGAATCACCATTGTTAGTGATAGTCATAGTCATTTGCATTGCACGACCTGGTACACGGTAAGTAGCATCTTCAATTTTAACAGCAACAGTCGGAACTGGCATGTCAATTGATTTAATACCACGTAGTAAACCAGCTTGTAATGGAGTAGTGATTGGGAATTTTTCATTAGTGCTTGCCATAGTAGCAGCAATAAGAGCAATTGTACCAACAGCAAACGCCAATGTAACTTTTCTGTCTGTTGCAGAGATCAATGAATCAGCTTTACCAGCTTCAACAGCGATCAAACGTGGAACGAACATTGGTTTACGAGCCCAATAAGCAACCCAGATTAAACCAATAGCGTACCACATAGCATGCCAGAAGTAAGTGTTACCCAAGTTATAAGTTTCTAAGTCAACAGTTTCGCCAGTCAAAGTAGTGATTGGGTTAACGAATGAAGACATAGAACCAGTAATAGTTACCCATTTACCTGGACCGATAATTGGACCGCCGCCTTTTACGTTCAACATAGTGTGAACGTGCCAGTCACCTGGACGACGAGCTTTTAATAATACTTTAAACTCATAAGTTTCGCCTAGTTCCAAAGAAACTGAACGAGGAACTAATTGACCACCGATCCAAGATCCTGCACGAATAAATACAGGACCAGGAATACCAATGTTCAAGAAAGAGATTTCTGGTTTATCAACAGTTTCAGGCCATCCAGTAAATACGAAGAATTTACCTGAAATTGTCATTGTATCGTTAACTGGCACTTCTTCTTTTGACCAGTTCAGGTCAAACCAGTGAATAGTACGCATACGCATGAAAGCGGCTTGCGACTTTTCACCATGTGCAGAAGCAGTTGGTGTGTAAAACATCGCTGCTGTTAAAGTAATCAGCAGTGCG
>CAIPDT010000019.1 GCA_903863905.1 uncultured Methylococcaceae bacterium | reverse complement strand
GTATAGAAACAATCACAGATTTAGAGGTTGGCGATAAGATTGATTTAAGTGCGATTACTGGTTTAACTTTTGTCGGTCTTGGCAGTGGCTTTACCGGTGCTGGGAATGAAATTAGTGTGAGCGGTAATTCTCTGGCAATAGATGTTAATGGTGATCTTGTTGCAGATTACTCTTTGAATATACTACTTAATATGGCGACTAGTACACTTCCCTTAGAAGAAACGGCGCTTGGTTCTCGTATATTTCAGCTTGCAACAGGTAAATTGCTAACTGGAACAGGGGTTAACGATACCTTATTAGGTGGTGGTGGTAATGACACAATCAGTGGTTTGGCTGGAAATGATTTATTATCAGGTGGTTATGGTAACGATACGTTAGATGGTGGTGCAGGAAATGACACCTTAATAGCGGGCTTAGGTCAAGATACCCTAAGTGGGGGGGTAGGTAATGATATCTTTAAATATAATGCGTTAGCGGAATTGGGTAACCAGTCTTCTACTGATATGATTACAGATTTTTCGGTAGGTGATAAGATTGATTTAAGTGCGATTACTGGTTTAACTTTTAATGCTACGGGCGTCTTTTCTGGGGCCGTTAATGAGATTATCTCAAAATATGGGGAACTTGATATCGACATTAACGGCGATAAGGTAATGGATTTCGGATTAATCTTGATGGGTGTTAATTCTCCTCTAGTCGCAACAGATTTCATCCTTTAATCCCTGTCAAACCAAGCAACAAGGAGAGTAATAATGCTCTTCTTGTTGCGCTTCATTTGCTGTGCAGCAAGTCACTAACGACCACGTGACTTAATGTCTTCGATGTTTAATATACCTGGCCGAGAGCCTTTCCGTTTGGTAGATAATCAGTTATCTGATGGTTTCTCTTCGGTACTTCAGCTTGTTTCCAAGTTACTGCTACGAATGGAGGCGGTGACTGCGGGTAGCTATGAGGTTTCTGGTATTGTTCTCATCGATGAAATCGAGACCCACCTACACATTAAGTTACAGAAGGCTATTTTGCCATTTTTGACTGATTTCTTCCCTAATATTCAGTTCATCGTAACAACACATTCGCCTTTTGTGCTGACATCGCTCAATGATGCCGTGGTGTTTGACCTTGAATCTAAATCGCGCTGGGAGAATATGGCTCCTATGTCCGCAAGCACTGTGGTGGAAGAATACTTTTAAGGCCAAGGAGTCACAACAGTGATCTATCTAAAAAAGAGCGAAGGAGCCGAGTTAATAACTTTGCTTGAGAGTGCATAAAAAGGGTCTGACCCCTTTTGGGTGCCTTTTTGTTTGATGATGGCCTTAACGTCATTAATTGTCATTTGATTAATCATGGATTGACTCCGCATCAAAAAACATTACAATAAGATTTAATAAACATTACAACTAAGTTCTAATAGCATTACAAATGTCCATACTTCCACTCGCTAAAACAAAAAGAGCCATTCTGATCCGTCGATTTTTATTAAATGCAATAAAAGCGGGCGATTCTGATTACATGGTCCATGCGATGGATACATTCGACTTAACGCGACAAGCCGTACATAGAAATCTGTCAGAATTAGTTAAATTAGGATTTTTAAAGGCGTCAGGGAATACAAGTGGGCGTGTCTATTCGCTCGGCCCAATTCGCAGTCATAGCAAACAGATGAAACTTAAGGGGTTAAGAGAAAGCGATGTTTATCTGCGTGAGTTTGGTTTTGTCTTTAGTGAATTATCCCGAGAGCTTGAGAACATCTGTCATTATGGCTTTACTGAAATTCTTAACAATGCAATAGATCATTCTTGCGGGAAGTTGGTTGACATCAGCGTGGAACGAAATTTGGATTCTATACGCGTTGAAATTAAGGATGATGGCGAAGGTATATTTCGACATATTGCTCGCATCATGAAGTTAAATGATCCGCGAGAATCCATATTGGAGTTGAGTAAAGGTAAGTTAACCACCGATCCTGATAATCATACAGGGCAGGGAATATTCTTTACATCAAGAGCTTTTGATAAGTTCTCTATTTTTTCTGGAGATTTAGTTTTTTCTCATGATGATAAGGGTCAATTCGATTTTTTTCTTCATGTTGACAATGATCATAGTGGCACTAAAGTGAGTATGGAGATATTGTTGGCTAGCACACGATCAATAAAAGATGTGTTTGATGAGTTCACTGATGCTGAGGAGGATTTAGCCTTTAATAAAACAGTCGTGCCTGTGAAGTTGGCGCTTTATGAAGGAGAACAGCTCATATCTCGCTCTCAAGCGAAACGGATACTTAATCGCGTTGAAAAATTTAAGACTGTCATACTTGATTTTCAAGGTGTCAGTTTAATAGGCCAGGGTTTTGGAGATGAGATATTTCGAGTATTTGCAACTCGCAATCCGCAAATAAAGCTTATTCCGGTTAATGTTAACGAAGATATTCTGCGCTCAATAAAAGCGGCCATAGCGGGTTAAACATACAAATTTCAATGAGCTAATTTAAGGCTTAGTGAATTAGGAATCTCCTGCCTTTATCCGCATCTCAACATAGTTATACTGGGTAAGCATTACATCTTTAGTATTATTTGAAATAGTGTTCTCCCCCTCTAAACCAACCGCTCCTTAGACACTCCCCCCGCGACTTCTTTAACCAATTTAGGCACTAAGTATCCAGGCAACCTCGTTTGCAGTTCTTTAAGCAACTCAAGCGCCTTTGCCTCTGGTACATCAAAATGCCCCGTCCCCGTGGCTTTATCCAGTACATGCAAATAATACGGAACTACCCCGAACTTAAATAAAGTCTCACTTAACTCACTCAATACCGCTACTTGATCATTAACCCCTCTTAGCAACACCGATTGATTAAACACGCTAATCCCGGCTTGTCTCAATACAGTAAACCCTTCTTGCACCCGTGCGTTAATTTCTTGGGCATGATTACAATGCACCACCATCACCACCGGTTGACGACTCTGGGTGAAGATTTTAACCAAACTATCAGTCATCCGAGCAGGAAGCACAATCGGTAAACGGGTGTGGATTCTAATGCGCTTAACATGCTTAATTGCATTCAATTGTTCAAAAAGTGCCTTAAGGCGGGTATCACTTAATAATAACGGATCACCGCCACTTAAAATCACTTCAGTGATATCGGTGTGCGTCGCAATATATTCCAGTCCGGTTTTTTCATGTTGTTTACTGAGTTGGCTGTCCGCATACGGAAAGTTTCTTCTAAAACAATACCGACAATTAATCGCACAACTGCCGGTATTAATAAACAACACCCGTCCGTGATATTTATGTAAAACCCCGGGTTGAGTGATGGCGGCTAAATCACCGACAGGATCATCAATAAAATCAATTGCACGATTTAACTCGTCTTTAAGCGGCAACACTTGCCGTAATAAAGGGTCATTAGGGTTACCTTTTTGCATACTCGCGGCAAAGCTTAAAGGCACCCGTAAAGCAAAGGTCTGGGAGGCCTCGGTAGAAACAGGTAAATCCTTAATAGATAAGTGAAGATACTGGCATAACTCTTCGATATTATTAAAGGCTTCGGCCAATTGTTGTTGCCAGTTTTTGGTAAAGTGTAGGGTTTCGCTTGCGTGGTCAAACATGAAAGTGGTCATTTAAAGTTTCTATCAATTGTAACGTCCATTATAATGTCTTAGTTTTATATTGTTTGTCATATTGAGGATAAAATGGCCGTATACAGTACCAATGAGTTTAAAGCTGGGTTAAAAATCATGTTAGATAATGATCCGTGTGCAATTATCGAAAATGAATTTGTTAAACCCGGTAAGGGGCAAGCCTTTAATCGGGTAAAAATTAGAAACCTTAAAACAGATCGCGTGATTGAAAGAACCTTTAAATCAGGTGAGTCTCTTGAAGGTGCCGATGTTGTCGATGTTGAGATGCAATATCTTTATAACGATGGTGATTTTAGACACTTTATGATGCCTGACACTTTTGAGCAATATCAGTGTGATCAGAAATTAGTCGGTGATGCCAGTAAGTGGCTTAAAGACCAAGACATGTGCACAGTGACGTTGTGGAATGATGCGCCGTTATCAGTCACACCGATTAACTTTGTTGAATTAGCGATTGTGGAAACCGATCCAGGTGTGCGTGGTGATACGTCAGGTGGCGGTGGTAAACCGGCTAAATTAGAAACAGGTGCGGTGGTCAGAGTTCCGTTATTTGTGCAACAAGGTGAAGTCATTAAAGTAGATACCCGTACCGGCGAATATATTTCACGCGTTAAAGACTAGTGCGGGATGATTGGCAACCGACAACCGCGATCAGTGCGTTACGCTTAAGAGCCAACGTACTTGATTGCCTTAGGCGTTTCTTTTGGGCCAGAGATGTGCTTGAAGTTGAAACGCCCTTATTAGGGCATGCTTGCGGTACTGATGCACAACTGGATTTCTTCTCGGCACAGTATTGTGCACCGCCTATACAAGAGACACTGTTTTTACAAACGTCTCCTGAGTTTGCGATGAAACGATTGCTGGCGGCCGGGAGTGGTTCTATTTATCAGATCTGTAAAGCCTTTAGAAATGGTGAATCAGGGCGGTATCATAATCCTGAATTTACGATGTTAGAGTGGTATCGTGTTGGCTTTACGCTGACGGATTTAATGGATGAAATCGCTGAGCTTATCAGGACAGTCAGTGCGCCTTATCGGACTTTGGAGGCTCCACAACGGTCAAGTTACCAAGATGTTTTTGTGCAGTATACGGGCTTAGATCCTTTGGTTTTTTGTGTTGAAGCCTATAGTGCTTGTGCACAAGCTAAGAATCAACCCGAGGCATTGAACTTATGCGGTGATGATCATGTCTTATGGCTTGATTATATTTTTAGCCACTTTATTCAACCGTTCTTAGGAGTTAATGCGGTTTGTTTAGTTTATGGTTATCCTGCCTGTCAATCGTCTTTGGCGCGTCTTAATCTTCAAAATCCTTTGGTGACAGAGCGGGTTGAGGTGTTTATAGACGGCATTGAGCTGGGCAATGGCTATTACGAATTAAGCGATGCCCAAGAACAAAAGAGTCGCTTTGAAGCTGAAATAGCAGAAAGGCAACTCAAGGATCGTCCTGATGTGGTTATGGATGAACGTTTATTAGCGGCTTTAGAAACAGGCTTGCCTGAGTGTGCTGGCGTTGCAATTGGGATCGATCGGTTATTGATGGTCTTGTCCGCCTCTAAAAATCTGAGTGAGGTGATCAACTTCCCATTTGATAGGGCTTAAGATTATTTAAGATTTACTGTGTTATAATTCCCCCGTTTTTTAATTATTTAGACTTAGTTGCTTTATTTTAGCCTCCTACATGAAATCAAATACTTTTTCTCGCTTGTTATTGCTTGGTTTGCTCGTCTCATCCGGGGTTAAAGCTGATGAAGAGTTCGTTGTTAAAGATATTCAAGTCAAAGGCTTGCAACGTATTGCTTTAGGCACTGTGTATAGTTATTTGCCCGTGAATGTGGGCGAACGTTTCTCTTTGGATAATGTTTCTCCATCGATTAAAGCCTTATTTAAAACCGGATTTTTTAAAGACGTCTCTTTAGAAAGAGAGGGATCGACCTTAATTGTTAATGTGGTTGAACGACCGTCTATTGCTAAAATTATCTTTGAAGGCAATAAAGATTTAAGTAAAGATGATTTAACCAAAGCTTTAGATAAAATCGGTTTGGCAGAAGGTAAGATTTTTGATAGACAGGTTTTAGATAAGGTTGAACAAGAGTTAACCCGTCAGTATTTAAGCCATGGTAAATATGGTTTAAAGATTAAAATCGATGTGTCTAATCTGACCCGTAATCGAGTGGGGGTTAATATTAAAATCTCTGAGGGGCGTGTTACTAAGATTAAACAAATTAATATCGTAGGGAATAACGCCTATGACGAAAAGGTGCTCTTAAAAACCTTTGAATTAAGTACGTCTAATTTATTATCGTTTTATACCAAAGACGATCAGTATTCTAAACAAAAATTAGCCGCAGATTTAGAAACCTTACGGTCTTATTATTTAGATCGAGGTTATATCAACTTTTCAGTTGAATCGACTCAAGTCGCCATTACCCCTGATAAAAAAGATATTTACGTTACCATCAATATTAAAGAAGGTGAAGTATATACATTGAATAAAGTTAAATTAACCGGAAATTTAATTGTGCCACCGGCTCAATTAATTAAGTTGGTTAATTTGGGGCCGGGTGAGGTTTTTTCTAGAAAGAGTGCCACTGAAACCTCTAAAGCAATTCAAGATCGTTTAGGTGATGAAGGTTATGCCTTTGCCAACGTAAACATGGTGCCTGAAATTAATGAAGGCCAAAAAACGGTGGATATGGCTTTCTTTGTTGATCCAGGTAAGCGGGTTTATGTGCATCGTATTAATATGACGGGTAACTCTAAAACCCGTGATGAAGTGTTACGACGTGAAATGCGCCAAATGGAAGCGAGTTGGGCATCTAATTCTAAAATTGAACGTTCTAAAACGCGTCTTGAGCGCTTAGGCTATTTTGAGACTGTTAACGTTGAAACACCGCCTGTGGTGGGTACGACGGATCAGATTGATGTGAACTACACGGTGGTAGAAAAATCATCGGGTAACTTATCAGCGGGTGTGGGTTTCTCGCAGGTGCAAGGGATTGTGTTAAATGCGAACGTGGCTCAAGATAACGTGTTTGGTTCAGGTAAGCGCGTTAACGTAGCTTTTAATAACAGTAGTTATATCACCAGTTATCAGTTTGGTTTTTCTAATCCCTATTTTACGACCGATGGCGTGAGTCATGGTTATAACTTGGGTTATACCAAACGAAATGCGGGCGCAATTAACATCGCTAACTATAATACCAGTATTGCTAATGCGGGTATCAATTTTGGTATTCCTTTAAATGAATTTGATCAAGTGCGTTTTGATACGGATGTTAAGCATACGTCGTTGAGTGCAACGGCTTATTCATCTATTCAAATTAATGAATTTATTCATGGGGATGTAGCCAAGAATATTAAGGCACAAGGTGATTCGTTTTTAACGTATAGTCAAGGCATTAGTTGGGTGCATGATACGTTTAATCGTGCTATGTTTCCGAATAATGGAGCGCAGCAACGGCTTTCTGCAGTCGCCACTATACCTGGTAGTGATTTAGAGTATTATAAGATCGGTTATCGGCAACAGCGTTATTTTCCTTTAGCTAAAGATTTTACCTTTAAATTAAATGGTGAGGTCGGTTATTCAGGCGGTTATGGAAGTACACATGCCCTACCATTCTTTGAGAATTATTTTATGGGTGGATCAGGTTCCGTGCGTGGTTTTAGAAATAATACTATGGGCCCACGGGATTCTAATGGCTATCCAATCGGTGGCTCGACTAAGATTATTGGTAATGCGGAGTTATTTTTCCCGGTGCCTTTTATGGCTGAGACTAAGTCAGTTCGTCTAGGGGCTTTCTTTGATGCCGGTGCTTTGAATGACACTTTCACCGCGAGCAATATGAAGTATTCGGCCGGTCTTTCTGGCGAATGGTTATCGCCTTTTGGGGCGTTATCGGTGAGTGCGGCGTATCCGCTTAATCAAGGGAATTATAATTATGATGCTCCTGCCAGCACAACAGCTATTAATTGTACTGGTGGTAACAGTCAAGGTGAATGTGGTCCCCAAACCAAAAAAGACCAAACCCAATTCTTCCAATTCAACTTTGGTCAAAACTTCTAGTACAGTTTATTTTAGAGGATAGGATGTTATAGCCTATCCTTTTGTGACATAACAATTTACCCTTTTAATTAACTATAACCTGAGATCAATTGAACCATGAAAAAGAAAATTGCTTTATTTGTAGGCCTAATGTTTGCAGCAAACATCAGTTATGCGGATTTAAAGATTGGCGTTATCAATATGAATGCCGTTCTTGAAAAAACGCCACAAATGGAAAAAGTAAAAAAACGTTTTGATACTAAGTTCGGTGCGCGTGGTAAGCAATTAGAAACTCAAGGTAAAGACATTCAAGCTTTGGAAGAGAAATTAAATAGAGAAGCTTCTACCATGAGCGAAAGTGTAAAAAATAACTTAGCTAAAGATTTCCAAGCTAAAGTGCGTGACTTTAAAAAAGCACAACAAGAATTCAATGAAGACATTAATGCTAACCGTAATGAAGAGTTAGGTAAATTACAACGTGGTATTGTTGAAGTCGCTAGCGGTATTGCGAAAGACGAAGACTTTGACTTCTTATTGTTATCTGATGTGGTTGTTTATAAAAAAGAACAATTTGATATTACAGAACAAGTTGTTAAGAAATTATCAACAATGCCTGAGTAATGACTGCTTACTCTGTTAAGTTTGAAATACTTTTTACTGACTTGAAGTACATTTAATTATGTCTATTACATTAGATATTTTACAAATACAAGCCTTCTTGCCGCATCGTTACCCGTTTTTACTGGTCGATAAGGTGATTGCTTGTGAACCTGGCGTAAGTTTGGTAGGTGTCAAAAATGTCACTTATAACGAACCTTTCTTTCAGGGGCATTTTCCACAAAAACCTATTATGCCGGGTGTTTTGATTTTGGAAGCGTTGGCACAAACCACCGGTTTATTAGCGTCAGAAACGGCAGGTGATAAATTGACTGGGATGATTTATTATTTAGTGGGAATTGATAAAGCTAAGTTTAAACGCCCAGTTGTGCCGGGAGACCAATTAATATTGGTATCTAATTTCGTTAAAAGCAAACGTAATATTTGGGCTTTTGAATGTCGTGCTGAAGTGGATGGCGAGTTTGTCGCCAGTGCTGAAATTCGATGTGCAGCGGTGGTCGATTGAGTCTGATTGATCCGACCGCTATCATTGATAAGAACGCTGAATTGGCCAGCGGTGTGACCGTTGGCCCTTATTCTGTGATCGGTGCGGATGTAAAGATTGATTCAGGAACGGTGATAGGGCCTCATGTTGTGATTAAGGGCCCTACGACTATCGGTAAAGATAATCGTATTTATCAATTCAGTTCTATTGGTGAAGACCCGCAAGATAAGAAATATGCGGCTGAAATCACGCGTCTAGAAATTGGTGATCGTAATACCATTAGAGAGTTTTCCTCAATGCATCGAGGTACTCAGCAAGATAATTGTGTGACAAAAATCGGCAGTGATAATCTGTTCATGGCGTATACCCATGTGGCTCATGATTGTGTGATTGGTGACCATGTTATTATGGCTAATGGCGCTTCTTTAGCCGGTCATGTCCATCTTAGTAGTCATGCTATTTTGGGTGGCTTTACCTTGGTGCATCAATTTACCCAAGTCGGGCAGTATAGTTTTGCGGCAATGGGCAGTGCGATTACGCAAGATATTCCGCCTTTTATTATGGTGGGGGGTAAACCGACCCGTCCGCATGGCATTAACTCGGTGGGTATGGAGCGCAATGGCATTTCGTCTGAAGATGTTAGGTTGATTAGAAACGCTTATAAAATAGTGTATAAAATGAATTTACGCTTAGAAGATGCGATTGAACAACTTGAAGAAATGGCAGAGGACAGTCAACCCGTGGCCGATCTGATTGCTTTTTTGCGTAATGTCAGTCGTGGTATCTTGCGTTAACCGTGATGGATGCGGATTATTATCTTAAGGATGTGCCTCAGCACTGGGTGGCAGGGGTGGATGAAGCGGGTCGTGGCCCACTAGCAGGTCCAGTGGTGGCGGCGGCCGTTATTCTTGATCCTTTAAAGCCGATTGAAGGTTTAGCCGACTCAAAAGTGTTGAGTGAGCGAAAGCGTGAGCGTCTTTATGAGGAGATTAAAGAACGGGCCTTAAGTTGGTCTATTGCCCTAGCGACCGTTGAAGAAATTGATAATATTAATATTCTTCAAGCGTCTTTACTGGCGATGTCACGTGCTGTTGAGGGCCTAACGATTCAGCCTGAGCAAGTCCTGGTTGATGGTAATAAGTTGCCTAAGTTGTCGATGCCGGCGCTGGCGATTGTCAAAGGCGATAGCAAGGTTCAAGCTATTAGTGCGGCTTCAATTTTAGCTAAAGTGGAACGGGATCGCTTATTGCTGGCCTATCACGATCAATATCCGAGTTACGCATTTAATTTACATAAAGGTTATGGTACCCCGCAGCATTTGGAGGCATTGGCTAGATTGGGATATTTACCCATTCACAGAAAAACCTTTAATCCGCTTAAAACCCTCTTGTTACAGAATAATATAAAGCCCGCTATCGTCGATTAGGCAGTAAACTTCCATAATATAGGGATGATTCCGTTAATGTAAGGGTGATCTTCTTTAATACAGACCAATAGGTTCTTCATTCATTAGCGCAATTTGTTCGCGCAATTCAATAATCCGATCTTGCCAATACCGAGCTGAATCAAACCAAGGAAAGGCTTTAGGAAACGCGGGATCATCCCAGCGTTTAGCAATCCATGCTGAATAATGTATTAAGCGCAGCGTGCGTAGGGCTTCAAGTAGATGTAATTCGTTGGTGTTAAAGTGATAAAAGGTTTTATAACCCGTTAATAGGTGCTTAAGTTGTATCGACATCTCTTCACGACTGCCCGAAAGTAACATCCATAAATCTTGTATAGCGGGCCCCATCCGACTGTCGTCAAAATCAACAAAGTGAGGGCCATCATCCGTCCATAATAAATTACCGGGGTAGCAATCACCGTGTAATCTAAGTTGAGCAATCAGGCCCGCTCTATCAAAACAGCGTCTGATACCGTCTAAAGCATAATTAATGACACTTTTGTAAGTCTCTAAAAGATCAGGGGGGATAAATGTACTGTTTAAAAGATACTGGCTGGGTTCATCACCAAAACTATGGATAGACAGCGTTGGGCGGTCTTTAAAGGGTTGCAGGGCACCCACGGCGTGGATACGACCGATAAAGCGCCCCATCCACTCTAAGATGTCGCGCCCTTCAATTTCAGGAACACGGCCACCTTGCTTAGGAAATACAGAAAATCTAAAGCCATCGCTTTGATGCAGGCTTTGATTGTTGTGGAACCGGAGTGGTGGCACCACCGGTATTTCATTGTCCGCAAGCGCTTGGGTAAAGGCGTGTTCTTCAAGAATAGCGGCAGTAGACCAACGGTGTGGTCGGTAAAATTTTGTCACGACTTGAGTTTTGTCTTCTAGTCCAACTTGATAAACTCGGTTTTCATAGCTGTTTAGCGCCAATAGACGGCCATCACTGGCCAAATCGACGCTATCCATAGCATTGAGGATAATATCGGGACTTAAGGCCGAAAAAGGCGTCAGTTCCGTTTTCATGGCTTAGTTTGTGGGCCTTGAACGTCGGCAGGATCACCTTCGTAGGGTGTGGCATAACTACATTCTTTTTGTGGACAGACCTTTTCAACACCGCGTCGTTTAGTTTCTTTAACGGTTAAGAGTGGCCAGTTACATTGTGGGCAACTTTCTTTAATGGGATTATTCCATAAGGCGTAATCACATTTTGGATACCCTGAGCACGAATAGAATATTTTACCATTGCGTGATTTACGCTTAAGTATGGTGCCTTTTTTACATTGCGGGCATTCTACTTCGGTGTCCATGGGTTTTTCGAGCGGTTCAATGTGCTTACATTTTGGATAAGCACTGCAACCAATAAACTTACCATAACGACCAGTTTTAAAAATTAACGGTGATTCACATTCTGGACAGGTTCGTCCTTCTAAAACTTCAGGTTCGTCAGGTGTGGCGGGGTCTCCGTTTAAGTTTCGGGTATAAGAGCAGTCAGGGTAATTGGTACAACCAATAAACCGGCCATTTCTACCTAAGCGGATTGATAAGGGACTGCTACACTCGGGACATTTTTCATCCAAGGCTTCTTGGGTGACGTCTTTACGCTGCACGCTCGTTTCTTTTTCTTGAATCGTCGCGTTAAACGGGGTCCAGAATTCACGCATTAACGGAATCCAGTCTTTTTCACCGCGTGACACGGCGTCTAACTCATCTTCTAAATTAGCAGTAAAATCATAATCTACATATTTAGTAAAATGTTCAGTTAAGAATTTGTTAACAATTCTACCTACATCAGATGGGTAAAAACGTTTGTTGTCTAAAGTAACGTATTCACGATTTTGCAAGGTGGAAATAATGGATGCATAGGTTGATGGTCGGCCTATGCCATGTTCTTCCAGTGATTTAACTAAACTGGCTTCACCATAACGGGGTGGGGGCTCGGTAAAATGTTGTCCGGTGATAATGTCATTGAGTGGCACAGGTCGGCCTTCTTCTAAGGGTGGTAAGAAGCTTTCTTTATCATCACTTTCTTTGCTGTCATCTTTTCCTTCCAGATACACAGCCATAAAGCCAGGGCTTGCTATGGTGGAGCCAGTGGCTCTAAACGTGTGTTTGCCGTCAGCACAGGTTAAATCAATGGCAACCATATTTAAGGTCGCTTGGATCATTTGGCAAGCAATAGTCCGCTTCCAAATAAGATCGTAAAGTTTGTATTGTTCAATACTTAAATAGTCTTTTATCTTGGCAGGTAAGTAGCTTGAGGTAGTCGGGCGGATGGCCTCGTGAGCTTCTTGGGCATTTTTTGATTTAGTTTTGAAGACTCTAGGTTCTTTAGGGACATTTTCGGGGCCATACTTTTCTGCAATCAGCACGCGAATTTCTTCAACGGCTTCAATCGATAAATTGACCGAATCGGTACGCATGTAAGTAATTAAACCTTGCGTTTCTCCACCGATATCAATCCCTTCATATAATTGTTGAGCCACAATCATGGTGCGTTTAGTGGTAAAACCTAATTTACGTGACGCTTCTTGTTGCAGCGTTGACGTAATAAACGGCGGCGCTGGATTGCGTTTTTGTTGTTTCTTTTCTAGTTTACTGACTAAAAGTTGACCATCTGCCGCAGACAATAACGCTTGTTTAGTTTGTTCGGCAAGTTCTTCGTTAGTAATACTAAATTGCGAGATCTTTTCGTTGTCGAAATACGTTAATTTAGCTTTAAAGTGTTGATCATGACTGGTTAAGGCCGCATCAATAGACCAGTATTCACGGGTTTTAAAGGCTTCAATTTCAATTTCTCTTTCGACAATCATCCGTAAAGCGGGACTTTGTACACGACCAGCAGAGAGGCCTCGACGAATCTTTTTCCATAACAAGGGCGATAAGTTAAATCCGACTAGATAATCTAAGGCACGTCGCGCTTGTTGTGCATTAATTAAATTAATGGCTAATTTTTCAGGGTTTGCAATGGCTTCAGTAACGGCTTTTTTAGTGATTTCATGAAAAACTACCCGATGGACAGGCTTATCTTTGATAAGCTTTTTTTCATTTAATAACTCATATAAATGCCAAGAAATGGCCTCACCCTCTCTATCTGGATCGGTTGCGAGATAGAGTGTGTCTGCGGTTTTAAGGGCTTTACTGATCGCTTGTACATGGCGTTGATTGCGATCAATAATTTCATATTTCATGGCAAAATCGTTATTAGGGTCAACGGCGCCTTCTTTAGGAATAAGGTCGCGTACGTGGCCATAAGAGGCTAAAACCAAAAAGTCTTTGCCTAAATATTTTTCTATGGTTTTTGCTTTTGCAGGTGATTCTACAATGACAAGATTTTTACTCATTTACTTTTATAGGTCTAAGGTTCAATAAGGAATGGGGGGGTAAAGATCATAGTGATATCTTTAATTTATAGATAGTTAATGTAAATAAGCTGGAATTAAGTCATAGACTATATCTTCCATTCTAGAGAAAGCAATTTCTTCATCGGGTTGGCTGAGCAATACCATTAAGATAATCCATTTTAGCTTTTCCATTGAGATATCTTCATCTTCTAAGGCCATGACGCGATCAATGACCAGTTCGCGGTTACTTGAGTTTAAGATGCCATTATGTTCAAGAGATAGGATAAGGCCTCTGCATTCAAGGTCAAGTTTATCAATTTCTATGGGGCAGAAAATTCGAAATGCGGTGTTCGTTGTCGATTTTATGGCCCGTTGTAAACTTAACGATTCTAACCAATCAAAGGCTTTAGTGACTTCGTAAGATTCAAAGCCTGCCTCCAATAATTCTGTTCTGATGATATCACTATCAGGAAGGAACTCAATTTCATCTTCCATGTAGTTTTCAAATAAATACATTAGCACATCAAAAATATTTTCTTTCATTAGTCTTTTATACGATTATTTTATTCTCATATAGCAACCGCCGGCAGTTGCTTCTAGGTAACCTTGTAACTCTAAAATGAGGAGCATGGAGGAGATTTCTTCTACAGAATTTCCTGTTATTTGCACTAAATCATCAATCGAAGTTGGGCTAAACATGACACGATTCAATAATGTTTGTTGCTCTAGGTCAAGTATTGATTCAGTGGAAGGTAACGGTAAATTATTATCTTCTTGATAATATTGATGAAATTCTTCAAGAATATCTTGCGTAGTTTCGACAAGTTTGGCGCCTTGGCGGATTAATGCATTGCATCCGCGGGCCAGTGGGTTATGAATAGAGCCAGGAACAGCAAAAACTTCTCTATTTTGTTCTAGGGCCATACGCGCAGTAATGAGTGAACCACTTTGTTTGGCCGCTTCAACAACTAATAAACCTTGGCATAAGCCACTTATGATCCGGTTTCGTCTTGGAAAGTGATGGGCTTTAGCCGTGGTGCCGGGCGGAAATTCTGAAATAATAGCCCCTGTATTGACGATTTCAGTCGCTAAGTCTTTATGTGCGGCGGGATAGACGCGATCTAATCCGGTTCCTGCCACGGCAATGGTATGGCCTTGGACAGATAAAGCACCTCGATGACTGGCGGCATCAATACCTAAGGCTAAGCCGCTGGTAATCACTAAACCGTGTTGACTTAGTGTTTGTGCAAAGCTAAAGGCGGTTTCTTTTCCTAATTGAGAGGGATTCCGACTGCCGACAATAGCAATTTGAGTTAGGGCTAATAAATCCGGGTTTCCACGTACAAATAGTATGGGGGGTGGATCGGAAATTTCTTTTAATTGGTCAGGATAGAGGGCATCAGTAAAAAAAATGGCATAATTATTGGTTTGATTGACCCAAGCAAGATCTTGTTCAATGACGTTCCAATCTGGATCTTTAAGAGCACTGACGCTAGCGCTCTTTAAACCTAAGGCTGCTAAAGCCGACGTAGATTCGGCAAATAATTGCTCTGGCGTGTGGGTGTTTAATAGATTAATGAACGTTCGACAACCTATACCGGGTGTGCGTAATAACGCCAGCCAATATTTTAAGTCGGGATGAGTCGATTGAGAGATGATGTTCAGGGTCGTTTGATTTTAGTTAAGTGAGAAGAGGCGTAAATGTTTTAGGGATAGGTCACAAGAGTATCTGGTTAGATTCACTAAACTCTTTAATATAGACTATTCTTACATTAAAGTTAGATGGTTACAAAGTCTTAATTAATAAATCCCTGTTATGTGAGTCATTGACATTATAGGGGGATTATTGTGAACTGAGAAGTCTCAATTGTTCAGTGATGCATTGTTTTATAGCAGTCAATAGACTTTATTTGTATTTTTTGACTACAAGTAATTATACTAAGGGTCGATGAGCGTATAAATACGTGAGATCTTTAATCGGTTTAATTGATTGGTTGGGTGCGGTTTTAGGTGTGAGTGCATTCAAAGTTTAGTTGGATTAATATAGAATTTCAGTATTCAATTTTTAGTGGAGAGTTTGTTGAGTATTTTAACGATTCTCGAATTTCCTGATGAACGCCTGCGCAAGAAGGCCGCTGTTGTCAAGAGAGTCGATGATAAAATTAGAAAGTTGGTCGATGATATGTTGGAGACCATGTATGAAGCGCATGGAGTCGGTTTGGCTGCGACTCAAGTGGATGTGCATCAACGGGTTATTGTTATTGATGTCAGTGATGAAAAAGATTCGCCCTTGTGTTTAATTAATCCTGAAATTTTTGAAAAAGATGGGGTTAAAGAAGGTGAGGAAGGTTGTCTTTCGGTGCCAGGTTTTTTTGAAAAAGTAAATCGAGCTGAACATATTAGAGTCAGGGCGTTGGATAAAAAAGGCCAACCGTTTGAGTTTGAGGCGACTGATTTATTGGCTGTTTGTGTGCAACATGAACTTGATCATTTGGAAGGTAAGTTATTTGTTGATCATATCTCTTCGTTGAAAAGACAGCGAATCAAAAAGAAATTAGAAAAATCTCATAGAATGGAAAAAAATTAATCATGAAGATTGTCTTTGCCGGAACACCGGAGTTTGCAGTACCTAGTTTGCAGGCATTATTAACGGCTAATTATGATGTGTGTGCCGTATATACTCAACCTGATCGACCTGCAGGGCGGGGGCGACATCCACAGATGAGTCCGGTTAAAGAGTTGGCGTTAAAATACGACCTGCCAGTGATTCAACCGTTGACTTTAAAAACCGAAGAAGATTTAGAGGTCTTAAAAGCATTTAATGCCGATTTAATTGTTGTCGTGGCTTATGGCATGATTTTAACAGAGGCGGTTTTGGCCTTGCCTCCGTTAGGTTGCATTAATGTTCATGGCTCTTTATTACCGCGTTGGCGAGGTGCGGCACCGATTCAGCGTGCGTTGATGGCGGGTGATCTTGAAACCGGCGTTACGATCATGCAAATAGTCCGTAAATTAGATGCGGGTGCCATGATACATAAAGAAAACTATGTTATTAAGCCACAAGATACGGCCAGTGATTTACACGATAAGCTGGCTGCTTTAGGGGCGGTGGGTCTTATAAAAGTGTTAAAAGACCTGGAGCATGGGCCTGTTATTGCCGAAGAACAAAATGAAGTATTAGTGACCTATGCTGAAAAACTGACTAAGAATGAGGCTGCATTAGAGTGGACTCAGTCCGCGCAGAACTTGGCGCTTAAGGTCAGAGGTTTAAATGCGTGGCCAGTGGCGCAAACGCTGTATCAAGATCAGGTCTTGCGAATTTGGCAAGCGGAACCCCTTGCAGAAGAAACTAATTTAGCACCGGGTACGGTGAGAGTGTCAAATAAAATGCTGGATGTAGCGACGGGTGAGGGTTTTTTAAGATTACATGAAGTGCAATTACCGGGTGGGAAGCGTATGGCGACTCAGGCGTTTTTAAATGCTCATGACGCCCATGGCGTTCAGTTAGGTTAAGCGCTTAGTGAATACTCGATTAATTGCCGCTCGGATTTTAGTCCGCGTTTTACAAGACGGTCAATCGTTAACGGTTGCTTTAGAGGCAATATTGCCTTCAGTTGAATCAGATAAGGATAAAGCTTTTATTCAGGCACTCTGTTATGGGGTGTGTCGGTATTTTTATCGACTCGATTTCATTTTAAATGCACTGTTAACAAAACCACTGAAGGATATTGAAATTAAGGCGTTAGCGTTAGTTGGCCTGTATCAATTGAATTATATGCGGGTAAAGCCACATGCGGCCGTTTCAGAGACTGTTTTGGCGACTCAGAAAAAACCTTGGGCAAAGGGCTTAATCAATGCGTTGTTAAGAAGTTTTCTGCGTGATCAGGTTGCTCTGGAGCAAAAAGCAGACAGTATGGTTTGGTCGGCAATGAGCCATCCTAAGTGGTTAGTGAAGCAAATCAATATAGATTGGCCAGAGCAAGCTTCTGATATTTTCTTTGAGAACAATCAACCTCCTCCGATGTCATTGCGAGTTAATTTATCTCGGGTGAGTAGAGCAGAATACTTGCAACAGTTATCTGATCTAGGGATAGACGCAATGGGTGTGGATTTTTGTGCGTCGGCTATTATTTTGACGAAACCTGTTTCTGTGACTCTGTTGCCTGGATTTGATCATGGTCATGTATCAGTGCAGGATGTGGCGGCGCAATTAGCGGCGGGATTATTAGAGGTTCAGGCGGGACAGCGTGTTTTAGATGTGTGTGCCGCGCCCGGTGGGAAAACCGCGCATATTCTCGAAACTCAATCGGCTTTAAAAGAGCTTGTGGCGGTTGATATTGACGCGATTAGATTAGCGCGTGTGAGTGACACTATGCAGCGCTTACAACTGTCGGCGACTTTGGTTGTTGGCGATGGTGCCCAGCCAGACAGTTGGTGGGATGGGCAGGTTTTTGAGCGTGTTTTATTAGATGCACCGTGTTCTGCCTTGGGTGTGATTCGTCGTCATCCAGATATTAAACTTTTGCGTAGAGCAGAAGATATTACGGTTTTACAGGGCTTGCAGAGTAGTATATTGGCGGCTGTTTGGCCCTTGTTAGCTAAAGACGGTATTTTAGTGTATGCGACTTGCTCTATTCTTAAGCAAGAAAATGAGTTACAAATTGCTGATTTTTTAAAGGCACATCCTGATGCTGTTGAGTTGCCTATTGATGTGACTTGGGGTGTTGAGGCAAGCCATGGTCGCCAGATTTTGACGGGGCAATCAGCGATGGATGGTTTTTATTATGCGCGTATCAAAAAGCAATAAATATCCTAGCTTTCTAGGTTGGCTTATTGCATTGCTATGGTTATCCACTTTTTCTGTGTATGGTGCGGGTTTTTCTGCAGAAGTTAAACAGGCCGAAATGAAATTGCAGCGAGAGGATTATTTGTTTTCCGCTGTACTGGTTTATCATTTAAGTGATAAAGCAAAAAATGCGCTGCAAAATGGAGTGCCTTTGTTTTGGAATGTCCATTTCAAATTACAACAGCCGCACTTTATGTTTCTGAAAAGTACCTTAATCGATGTGGTGATCCGTTATCGGATTCAATACCATGCTTTATTGAACATGTATCGTGTTAGGAATGAATTTAATGGCGAGGTCTATAATTTTTCGACGTTGCCGGCTGCCTTAGAGTTAATGTCGGTTATTAATGATTTAGAGATCATTAAAAAAACAGATCTTGATGCTAAAAAAACCTACTTCTTTTATGTTAAGGTTGATTTTGATCGTGATGCTTTACCTTTGCCGTTGCGTCCAATAGCCTATATTGATCCGCAGTGGTATCTTTCCAGTGATTGGACATTATGGCCTCTGAAAAAATAACACCTTCGGTTAATTTCTCTGTATTAATCCTCTTTGGCTTAATTTTATTATCGTTACAGTTGATGAGTTCGGCCATGCAAGAATCGTCACAATTAAGTGCGATGTATTCTTGGTTGTTAATGTTTAATGCGTTGGGTTCGGTTGTATTATTGGTGTTGGTGGGTGCGAATATTTTTTCGTTGGTTCAACATGCTAAAAAACGTGAAGCTGGTTCTCGATTAACGACACGAATGGTTTCGCTGTTTGTGGTGTTAGCGTTAGCACCGGCGGTGATTGTGTTTTATTTTTCGATGCAGTTTTTACATCAAGGGATTGATAGTTGGTTTAATGTTGAGATAGACAGGGCCATGGAAGATGCGCTTGAGTTAAGTCAGGCGTCTTTGGATCAACGGATGCGCTGGCATTTAAAGCAAACTCAGCAATTGACCACTAAACTCGAAGAATCGTCTGAAAATGCGATGATGTTGGAGATGGAAAACTTACGAGAACTTGCGGGGGCGACAGAAATGACTTTGTTTTCTCGTCAAGGCCGAATTATTTCATCGAGTAGTGTTAATCCCAGTGATATTTTACCGAGCTTACCTGATGAACATATCTGGTTGCAACTGCGTCAAAATGGTGAATATGTCGCGTTAACACCGATACATGATGAGGAGTTAATGGTACGAGTGATTGTCACTGTTAAAACTCAAGAGCCTAAATATTTACAGGTACTGTATCCGGTGCCGGTACGAATTGCTGATTTGGCCGACTCGGTAGAGTTTGCTTTTGTGCGGTATCAAGAAATGAGTTACCTTAGAGATTCTTTAAAAATGAGTTTCTCTTTGGCGTTGTCGTTGGTTTTGTTAATGAGTCTATTAGCGGCCATTTGGGTGGCCTTTATTAGTATTCGCAATATAACAGCGCCGGTTAAAGAATTAGTTAAAGGCACAAAGGCGGTTGCCTCTGGTCAGTATGATCAACAACTCCCTGTTATGGCTCAAGATGATTTAGGGTTTTTGGTTGAGTCCTTTAACGATATGACGCATCGCATTGCTCAAGCGCGTGATGAAACTCGAAAAGCTGGTTTTGAGGTAGAGAACCAGCGCGCTTATTTAGAAACAATATTAGCGAATTTAACCGCGGGGGTGATTAGTTTTGATGAGGATTATAAGATTCGTACCGCTAATCAAGCGGCTTATCGAATCTTTAGAGTCCATGTGAACCAGTTTATGGGGCAATCATTATTGGAATTGGTGCAAAATTATTCTGAGCTCGCAGAGCCTCTTAAAGCTATTCAGCGCTTATTAGAGCAGGCCGATGATATTTGGCAGCAACGCATAGCTTTCTTAGGGCCTAATGGCCGCCAAGAGTTATTATGCCGAGGAACGCCTTTGTTTTCTCAGGTGGGTGCCAGAGTAGGGGCAGTGGTGGTATTTGATGACGTGACAGATTTAATACAAGCGCAAAAAAATGCCGCTTGGGGTGAGGTTGCTAGACGTTTAGCCCATGAGATTAAAAATCCGTTAACACCCATCCAATTGTCTGCAGAAAGGCTTCAGCATAAGCTGGCGTCTAAGTTAGAGGAGGCGGATGCTTTAATCTTACAGCGCTCAACACGCACTATTGTTCAGCAAGTGGAAGCGATGAAAGAAATGGTGGATGATTTTTCTGAATACGCTAAGCCTTCTAAAAAACAGACGGTTGATATTGATCTATCTCAGCTGATTCAAGAGGTGTTAGCATTATATGCCTTACGTTCAGGGGTAAAATTTAAAGCGTATTATGAGTCTGGAGTGCAGTTAATTAATGCGGATCCTGTTAGTATTAGGCAGGTTTTACATAATTTAATAAAAAATGCCTTGGAAGCTATTGGCACAGAAGGCTTGATTGAAATAAGCTTGCATCGAGTGCAGAAAAATAATACGGATTTTATTGAAGTAGCTCTTTATGACGATGGGCCGGGTATAAAAGAGGAGCAAATTGAAAAAATCTTTGAGCCCTATGTAACCACAAAGGCGAAAGGAACGGGGCTGGGCTTGGCAATTGTTAAGAAAATAATTGAAGAGCATGGCGGGGCTATTTGGATTGACACTGCTCGTAAGGTGGGGGCTGGTTTTATAATTCAGCTCCCTGCATGTAACGTTGACTAGTTATAAAATATGATAAACGTAAAAACACCTCGTATACTCGTTGTTGATGATGAGCCCGATATTCGTAGATTAGTCTGTGAAATTCTAGAAGATGAGGGTTATCAGGTTGCGATGGCTGAAGATGCAAGTGCAGCTCGGCAATTAAAAAAATCTCAACAACCGGATTTGATTTTATTAGATATCTGGATGCCTGATATGGATGGCATTACGCTTTTAAAAGAATGGGTTGCAGAAGAGTTAATGCTATGCCCAGTCGTTATGATGTCTGGACATGGTTCTGTTGAATCGGCGGTTGAGGCGACTCGATTAGGGGCTTATGATTTTCTTGAAAAGCCTTTATCGTTGGCGAAATTACTATTAATTGTTGAAAGAGCGTTAGAGGCAGGTAGTCTTCAAATAGAAAATGCGGGTCTTAGAAAGCAATTGGTCGCTGATGTTGAGCCTGTCGGTAAAAGTGCGAGTGTTGCCCGAGTTAAAGATCAACTAAAAAGACTAGCGCAGCATGATACACGGGTATTATTTTGTGGTGAAGCGGGGGTGGGTAAAGAGTTGTATGCCCGTTATTTACATAATAATAGTGCTTATAGAAATGGGCCCTTTATTGATGTCGCCGTGGGAAGTATATCCCCTGAAAATTCAGCAGTTGAATTCTTTGGTAAAGAAAGTCAAGGTAAGGTGTACCCTGGTTTGCTAGAAAGGGCTAATAAAGGAACCTTGTATTTAAGCGAAATAGGCGGAATGGATAAGGAAACGCAATTAAGATTATTAAGTGCGTTGGAATCGAGTTCTTTTTTGCGGGTCGGTGGCAGTGAATCTGTAAGTGTTGATGTTAGAGTGGTGGCTTCGACCCGTATTGTCATGGAAGAGGAGGTTAGTTCGGGACGTTTTAGACAAGATTTGTATTATTTACTTAACGAGGTGGTTCTTACTATTCCACCTCTTAGAGAGCATAGTGAAGACGTACCTAGTTTGCTCGCTTTTTATGTCGATTATTTTGTAAGTCAAGATAAATTAGCTTTTAGAAAGTTTTCTATGGCTACGCAAAACTTTTTGCGTAATTATAGTTGGCGAGGTAATGTGCGTGAGTTAAAGAACTTGGTTCAACGTCTAATGATTTTAGGGGTTGGTGAAGAGATAGAGTTAGATGAGGTTAAGTCGGCTTTAGGTTCGGTTATCAGTGATGTGGTTGCCGCCTCATCCGTGCCAGAGTTTTTTAATTTACCTCTGAAAGATGCTAGAGATCATTTCGAGAAAGCGTACTTAGAATATCATTTTGAGCGCACAGGCGGTAGCGTTGCCAAGTTATCCGCTGCTGTTGGTATGGAAAGAACACATCTGTATCGCAAGCTGCATTCTTTGAGTATTAAGTTGTAACTTTGTTCTTAAAAATATTTAGATCTTGATTAAATAGCTAGGGATACTGTAAAATTGTGTGAATAGGTGGGTATGGAACATACTTGTATTCTTCAACAACTTGTTAAAGAATCAAGATTAAAAATATCGATAAGTGTTTTATACCTAAATTTTAAATAAACATTGAAAGTAATGACAATGTTTAGTACAATTCTCGCTCTTTTATTGAGCCTTTTAGAGAAAGACTAAGTAACGATGAAAACATTTAGTGCAAAAGCAGCAGAAGTTAAGCGCGATTGGTATGTAGTTGATGCAGATGGGAAGACGCTGGGCCGCCTTGCTTCTGAAATTGCACTCCGTCTTCGCGGAAAACATAAACCAGAATATACGCCACACGTTGATACCGGTGATTACATCATCGTCGTTAACGCAGAAAAAATTGGCGTAACTGGTAACAAAGAAAAAAATAAGCTTTATCAGCATCACACAGGTTATATCGGTAATTTAAAAACCGTTACCTTGGGTAAATTAAGACAAACTTTCCCAGATCGTATTCTTAATAACGCAGTTAAAGGTATGTTACCAAACAACCCATTGGGTCGTGCAATGTTCAAGAAATTGAAGATTTATGCAGGTCCTGAACACGATCATCAGGCTCAACAGCCAAAAGTTTTAGACATTTAAGCGAGTAGACTATGGCAGCAGCTCAGTATTACGGTACAGGTCGTCGTAAAAGTGCAATAGCACGTGTTTACGCAACGTCAGGAACTGGAAAAATTACTATCAATAAGAAAACTATTGAAGATTATTTTGGTCGTAAAACCGATCAAATGGTTTCTCGTCAACCACTTGAATGTGTTGATTTGGTAGGCAAGTTTGATATCAATGTTATTGTTAAAGGTGGTGGTCCATCAGGTCAAGCTGGCGCTATCCGTCACGGCTTAACACGTGCATTGATGGAATACGATGAAGCGTTACGTCCTGCATTAAGAAAAGCAGGTTTCGTTACACGTGATTCACGTATTGTTGAACGTAAGAAAATTGGCTTACATAAAGCTAGAAAACGTCCACAATACTCTAAACGTTAAGAGTTATTGTGTAGTAGGTACTTTTAAAATACCTAATACGTTATTAAAGGGTCGCATTCGAAAGAATGGGGCCCTTTTTTATGGAATACGCCTCTGTTAGAAATAATTTGCTTATTCATCTACGGATGATTAGAATATTTTTAATAACGTAATTAATTGTTATTTGAGAAAAGATTTTTTATTATGAATGCTAAAATTCGAATAACCGTTATAAAATAGATTTTTTATCATATTAACAAACATGTCTAATACCCCACTAGGTCTAGAATTTAAGAGTAGTACTTTTTCTGTGCCAGTTTTGATACTGTCTACTGAAAATTTGGATGTTATTCAACAGCAACTTCAAGATAAAGTTAAGCAGGCGCCTGAGTTTTTTAAGAGTTCACCGTTGGTTTTGGATTTGCAAGAGCTTAATAAGTCCGGTTACTCTATGGATGTCTCTGTTTTAGTGAGGCTTATTCGTCGAGTGGGAATGTTTCCAGTGGGTATTCGCGGAGGAAATGTTCAACAAAATAAACAAGCGGTTGATTTACTCATTCCTGTTTATAGCATTGATCATCGTGAAGTATCATCGAGTAAAAAAGAGGTTGCCCCCGCTGAGTCTGCTAAGCCTAAAGAACCCTTAAAGGTAAAGCAAGTATCGACGACCTTAATTACGCAACCTATACGTTCAGGACAGCGTATTTATGCTGAAGGGGATTTAGTGATATTGGCTCAAGTGAGTGCAGGTGCAGAAATTCTCGCTGAAGGTAATATTCATGTATATAATTCTTTAAGAGGACGCGCTTTAGCGGGTGTTCAAGGGGATGAAAGTGCACGTATATTTTGCTTTGATCTTGCGGCTGAACTTATTTCAGTTGCAGGTAACTATAAGGTCAGCGAAGATTTAAATCATGTTGTTCGAAACAAGCCGGTGCAAATTTATTTGCAAGATCAAGCCTTAATTATCAAAGATATTGAGTTACACCATTAACATAGAGGAAAATTTTGTGTCAAGAATCATAGTTGTAACATCTGGTAAAGGCGGTGTTGGTAAAACAACCACAAGTGCTGCAATTGCCATGGGGCTTGCAAAAAAAGGTCATAAAACAGCGGTGATTGATTTTGATGTAGGCTTAAGAAATTTAGATTTAATCATGGGCTGTGAGCGCCGTGTAGTTTATGATTTTATCAATGTGATTAATGGTGAAGCAACCCTTAATCAGGCCTTAATTCGTGATAAGAATTGTAATTTGCTATATATTTTACCGGCTTCTCAAACACGGGATAAAGATGCGTTAAGTCAAGAGGGGGTTGGTAAAGTTCTTGATGAGTTAAGAAAAGAATTTAAATATATTGTGTGTGATTCACCTGCGGGTATTGAGAGAGGTGCACATTTGGCCATGTATTTTGCTGATGATGCCTTTGTTGTGACTAATCCAGAAGTGTCTTCTGTACGAGATTCGGATCGAATGCTAGGTTTGTTGTCGAGTAAATCACGAAGAGCCGAACAAAATGAAGAGCCGATCAAAGAGTTCTTGTTATTAACACGTTATTCACCTGAAAGAGTAAAGTTGGGTGAAATGCTAAGTGTTGATGATGTACAAGATATTTTATCGTTACACCTTTTGGGTGTTATTCCCGAATCAAAATCTGTACTTAACGCCTCTAATTCAGGTATGCCAGTTATTCTTGATGAGAAAAGTGATGCTGGACAAGCGTATGATGATATTGTTGCGCGTTATTTAGGTGAGGATAGGCCTCATCGTTTTATTGAAGATAAAAAAGGGTTTTTTAGGAATCTATTCGGAGGCTAGTAATGAGTTTGTTGGATTATTTTAGAATATCTAAGGTCAGCACTGCATCTGTTGCAAAAGAAAGGCTGCAAATTTTGGTAGCTCATGAGCGATCCTCAAAAAATCAACCCTCTTATCTTCCGCAGTTACAAAAAGAATTATTGGCTGTAATACAGAAATATGTCAGTGTGAGCCAAGATGCAATTTCTGTTAGTTATGAGCAAGATGAAAATCAAGAGACATTAGAGCTTAATATTGTTTTACCAGATTTT
>CAIPDT010000018.1 GCA_903863905.1 uncultured Methylococcaceae bacterium | reverse complement strand
TGTTGGACATTAAATTTCTGTATTTCCAACAACCAAATGCCGGAATGATTGTTTAATGTTCTGCCTTTATCATCTCTTATTTTATAGGTATGGAGGTAATCATTATCATCTTTAATCAATCATGACACCTAAGCGCTTTGCTCAATGGATGTCGTTATTCAACCTGTGATCGCTTGCACCAATATCCACGGCTTGACGACTACGGCCCAAACATCTGCATCTGTTTCCAACCATTCCAGTGCTTGTTGGTCGTTCACCAAGGCAATGCGGTTATTCTGTAACCAATGTGAAACAAGCTCTTTATTATCGACTGAAAATTGATAGCCCACTTCGACTAAATCCAGTGAGGAATCAACAAAGACAGCGCAACCACTGGCAAAAAAACGTTGTAGTTCTTTCCAAGGAATTGTTGAGGTCTCAAGGTTTACTTTTTCTTTTTCGATTAAAGTGTCGTTTAGTGTGTTCATTCTGTAAATAGTTAATAGTGTCGTTATAAGTAATGCTATTATTCTATAATAATTACAATAATAACGTGTTTATCAGGAGAAAATTAATGTCTTTGGTTTCAGCATTTACTAAAAAGTCTAAACTTAACGCCACAATTAAGCAAACTGCACAAGCTCGAAAGAGTGAAGGTCATACAGCGGATGGTTTATTTAAAGCCGCTTTTCAAGGTTATGCTGATATTTTAACGGATGATCCGCTTCGCGCAGAAGCGTTATATAACTGGGGCTTTGCTTTGTATCATCAGGCGCAAACAAAAGTAGGTGATGAGGCGGAAAATCTTTATCAAGATGCCATTGAAAAGTTTGCTTTTTGCATGTTGATTAATCCAAATTATTTGGGCGCCGCTATTAATAGTGGCGTGGCGTATATGGATTATGCAAGACTTAAACAAGTTGAGCCTAATGATGAGTTATATGAAAAGGCTAAAAAACAATTTGAAAAAGCGAATGCTATTCAAGCGGGCACGGCTTCTTATAACTTAGCGTGTATTTATGGCTTACGGGGTGATAAAGACGCGTGCCTTAAAGCCCTAGAGCTTTCGAGAGATAAAGTGACCTTGCCTGATCAAGCAGAAATCTTAACTGATCCAGATATGGCGACGGTGGTTGATCAAGAGTGGTTTAAAGCATTTTTGGAAGAGTTGAATAAAAAAGTAGTAGAAGAGCCTGAAGTTAAAGAGGTGGTGGTTAATCCAACGGCGTCAAAATGGAAGTTAACCGAAAAAAGCTTTGATGTTGAAGACGCAACAGCGGCTGAAGAAGAAGCCGAAGCCGATACTGAGGCAGTAGATAATAAATAAGTCGTGAGCCCTCTCTACTTTTAAGGTTGAGAGGGCACTTTATCGTTATTCTTTAGGCTTTAGGTAGGGTAACACGCACTTAATAAGGCCTGTACTTTATCAAGTCCTAATTCGCGCATTAATTTTATATTGTGTTGAGGGATATCTTCAGGATTTGGGTAATGGGTCACTGCCTCCTCTATACTACTTTCACGCAGTAAATGTATCATAGGGTAAGGTGAACGGTTGGTGTAATTAGCGGGATCATCGCTTGCGCTACCTTCAAAACAATAATCAGGATGGAAACTGGCTAATTGATAAATGCCTTCGTAATCTTGTTCAAATAAGATGTTTTCAGCGAGTTCTATAAAGTCTAGATAATCTTCAAAATCTGTGAAGAGCGCGTCAAAAATAATCAGCGTTGTTTCAATAGTCGGGTCAATATTTAAGCGGTCACATTCTAAGAGTAGGCTTAAAACAGCGGGTTCAATGTCGGTATCATGATTAATACTAAAGTGGATACTGCCTTTATCAAGTTCACGCTTTGCAAAGGGGCAGATGCGGTATTCAATAATAATATCTTTCAGCCACTTCTGTGTGGCGGTAATAAGGGATGAATCTATAGTGTCCATGGGGTATCTTTTTGCATAGCGATGGAGTGGTTGCCGTTATAATAGCTTATTTTTGGTCGATGCTTCACGTGGATATATTATGACAACTTTATTATTCCCTTTAAGAGGGGTGCCTGACGATGAAGCCGAAGAAGTTCGCCAATTGCTAACCGAGCATCAAATTGATTTTTATGAGACTTATGCGGGTAATTGGGGGGTGTCTATGCCGGCGTTATGGCTTAAAGAGGGCGTTGATTTATCGAAGGCAAGGCAATTAATTGATACCTATCAAACGCAACGGGCGCTGAATGCCCGCGAGCATTACATACAGCTTAAAAGCCAAGGTTTACAGCCTACTTTTTTAAAATCGTTACTCGAAAACCCGTTACAAATGATTATTTACTTTTGTGCGATCGTGTTGACGTTCTATGTGTCAATTAGAGTGTTGTTTGAATTAGGATTATAGCTGTTGTTAAAAGAGACAGGGTGTGTAATTCGGGTTAAAATGGCGTTATAACACGCTGAAGAATAGGTGTTTTTGTTAAAACCTAGTAAGTTTAATTATAAACCAAGGGACAACTGAATGACTGAGATAACTGAAGTACCGAGTCCTTTTTGCGGTATTGGCACGGATGATTTAACCATTAAGGTGGATGGTGTATTGCTGAAAGTAATTGAAAATGGTTGTGCGGTTAATACGCCCGCTTTTGAACAACCTATTACCGATACCCGTGCGCGGGTCGCCGGTCAAGAAGTGAGTCTAGAGGTGGCGGTTGCAAAAGCGGCAGAACTATTAAAGGACACTAAGTTACCGTTGATTGGCGGGTGTGCGACCGATGTTAATGGTATGCGGGGTTTATTGGCGTTAGCGGATAAAGCCGGTGCTGTTGTTGATAATATAAATTTTACCGGTGCGCGTAATAACTTTCTTGCCTTACAAGACTCTGGTTGGATGAATACCACCTTAGCTGAAGTCAAAAATAGATGTGATTTTTTATTAGTGGTAGGAACGGATGTTGAAGCCTTTGCGCCGCGCTTCTTTGAGCGTTATCTGTGGAATAAAGAATCTATGTTTCTGGAGGATACCGCAGCTCGTGAGGTGATTTATTTAGGTAGAGTGCCTTCAGGAACGGCATCAACATCTCCAAACGGTAACCCCGCACAGGTGTTTCCGTGTGCGATAGACGATTTGCCCGAAGTCGTGGCTGTATTAAGAGCGTTGGTTAAAAAACAACCGATTCGCGCGACCACCGTTGCGGGTATTAACGTGACTGATTTACAAGCCATTGCGGATAAATTATTGGCGGCGACTTATGGTGTGGTAACTTGGGCAGCCGGTGCTTTGGCGTATAGACAAGCTGAATTGACGGTGCAAACCTTATCAGAAATGATTAAGGATATTAATAATAGAGATACCCGTTGTTCTGGTTTGCCCTTGGCAGGTAAAGAAGGTGATCAAACCGCAAATCAGGTGTGTGGCTGGACTACAGGTTATCCGGCTCGGACTCGTTTCTCTAAAGGGTATCCAGAATATGACCCTTTCTTAAATGAAACTAAGTTATTGTTGGATAGTGGCGAGGCGGATGCCTTGGTATGGGTGCAGGCGTTTAATGTGAAGGCGGTTCCACCAGAGACTTCGATACCTACTATTGTGGTTGGCCGTTCTGGGATGACCTTTGCTAAAGAACCCGATGTTTTTATTCCTGTGGGTACGCCAGGTATTGATCACGCCGGTCATGCGTATCGTATGGATAACGTGGTTGCTATTCGATTAAAAAAGCTCAGAGATTCTGGATTACCCAGTACGGCAGAAGTACTGAATGCCATTGAACACGCTTTGTAGGCAGAGAGTGCTTTTGCCTCTTCTGTAGTTATTACATCTATGTAATTCGGAAAAAAATATGTTGATAAAGTTAACCAGTGGAACCGTCTATGATCCTGCAAGTGGGATTGATGGTCAGCAGCAAGATATTTATATTAGAGACGGTCGTATTATCGACAAACCTGCGGATGCGGTGGTTGATAAGGAATATGATTTAAAAGGTAAGGTGGTCATGTCGGGTGCTATTGATATGCACACGCATATCGGCGGTGGTAAAGGCAATATTGCCAGAACGTTATTGCCAGAAGATCATCGTCAAGATCCTGTGCATCGGAGTGATATTACCCGTTCCGGTTGTGGTCATGCCATGCCGAGTACCTTTGTAACGGGTTATCGTTATGCGGAGATGGGTTATACCGCAGGTTTTGAACCGGCTGTATTACCTAATAATGCGCGTCAAGCTCATATGGAAATGGGTGATATTCCCATTTTAGATAAAGGCGGTTATGTGATGCTGGGCAGTGATGATTATTTACTGCGCCTGTTAACCGCTAAAAAAGATCAAAAAGCTATTAATGATTATGTGGCATGGACGATGGCCGGTGCGAAAGCGATTGGTGTTAAAGTCGTTAATCCGGGTGGTATTAATGCGTTTAAATTTAATCAACGAAAATTAGATTTAGATGAGCAAAACAGTCATTACGGTGTAACACCGCGTGAGATATTAAAAGTTTTAGCCACGGCGGTTAAAGAGATTGGGGTTGCTCATCCTTTGCACGTGCATGGTTGTAACTTAGGTGTGCCGGGTAATGTACAAACTACTTTAGATACCATTCAAGGTATCGGTGGCTTGCCAATGCATTTAACGCACATTCAGTTTCATAGTTATGGAACAGAAGGGGATTTTAAATTCTCTTCAGGTGCGGCTCAGATTGCTGAAGCGATTAATAGAAATAAGAATATCACTATTGATGTCGGGCAAATTCTGTTTGGTCAAACCGTCACCGCCTCGGGTGATAATATGCGGCAACATGCGAATCATAAACATGCGAGCCCCAATAAATGGGTGACTATGGATATCGAATGTGATGCCGGTTGTGGGGTGGTGCCTTTTAAATATAAAGACCAAAATTTCGTCAATGCCTTGCAGTGGGCGATTGGTTTAGAAACCTTCTTATTGGTGAATGACCCTTGGCGTATTTTCTTAACGACGGATCATCCGAATGGTGCACCCTTTACCAGTTATCCGCATTTAATCCGCTTATTAATGGATAGAAGCTTTAGAAATGAGGTGTTATCAACGATTCATCCTGAAGCACAAAAAATGACGACCTTAGCGTCTATTGAGCGTGAATATACGCTACAAGAGATTGCTATTATGACCCGTGCAGGTGCAGCACGGTTAATTGGCTTAAAAGATCGGGGTGGATTAAGCGCCGGTAATTGGGCTGACATTACTGTCTATACTGATAATACAGATCGTCAGAAGATGTTTGAAAAGCCTGATTATGTATTTAAAGACGGTCAATTAGTCGTGGTTGATGGCAAAGTAGTGTCAACGAAGTGGGGCACTACGCATGTGGTTACACCAGACTTTGATCCATCGGTTGAGAAAGGTTTAAAAGATTATTTCGATCGATATATGACCATGAAGTTAGGTAACTTTAAGATCAGTGATGATGAAATTACAGAAGACGGACGAGGCAGTATTTCCGTGCATCCGTTAACAGGAGATGTCGCATGATTATAAACGGTGTAAGTATTGACGCCACCTTTGCTGAGGCGTTTCCAATGAAAGCTACGCGAGCCATTATTACCGCTCAAAATGAGAAGTGGGCGATGATCTCTGCGCAAGCGATGACAGGCTTTGCTACTTCGGTAATTGCGTGTGGTTGTGAAGGGGCTATTGAAAGAGTATTAGATCCTTCTGAGACACCCGATGGTCGTCCCGGTGTGGCGATTATGATTTTTGCAATGGGCGGTAAAGGTTTAGCGAAACAATTAGAAACCAGAGCCGGTCAGTGCGTATTAACGTCACCGACTTCGGCTTTATTTTCTGGAATTGAGGGCGGTATTCGAATTCCTTTAGGAAAGAACCTTCGTTATTTTGGTGATGGTTTTCAGGTTTCTAAACAAATCAGTGGTAAACGGTATTGGCGTATTCCGGTGATGGATGGTGAGTTTTTGGCGGAAGCGACTACGGGTCAAGTCGATGCGATTGGGGGCGGTAATTTCTTAGTCTTGGCTGAGTCTCAACCTCAAGCATTAGCAGCGTGTGAAGCGGCTATTGAAGAAATGCGTAAAATTCCGAATGTCATTATGCCGTTCCCAGGTGGAGTGGTACGGTCAGGCTCTAAAGTAGGTTCAAAATATAAAACCTTGGGCGCGTCAACCAATGATGCGTTTTGCCCTACCTTAAAAGGCATGACTAAAACCGATTTATCACCTGAAATTGAATCGGTGATGGAAATCGTGATTGATGGCTTAACTAAAGAAGATATTGATAAAGTGATGAGAGTGGGCATTCAAGCTGTATGCGATTTAGGTGCTAAGAATGGCATTAAACGCATTAGTGCGGGTAATTACGGTGGCAAATTAGGGCCATTCCACTTTCATTTACAGGAGATTATGGCATGAGTGCTTTAACGCTAACCTTAAAACAACAGCCGACTCAGCGTGTGGATATGTCGCCACTCGTTTGTCAGCATTTAGCTGAGTTGTCTTTGTCTGAGATTGGAGCCCTGGTTTTACAAAGTGGTAAATCATTGTTAAGAGTGAATGAGCTATTCAGTATTGAAGGATCAGATACACAGGATATTATTATCAATAACAGTGTTGATACGCTGGATTTTATCGGTAAAGATCTTGAGAGTGGTCGGATTACTGTTAACGGTGATGCTGGTGCTTATTTGGCTTTTGGAATGAAGGCGGGTGACATTAAAGTGTCTGGTAATGTAGGGCTTTATGCCGCTTGTGAAATGAAAAAAGGTTATTTAGAAGTGTCTGGCAATGCCGGTGACTTTTTAGGGGCGGCTTTACCCGGTAATAAAATGGGTATGAAGGGCGGCACTATTTTAGTTAAAGGGAATGTTGGAGAGCGTGCTGGAGATCACATGCGTCGTGGTAATATCTTAATTGAAGGTAATGCGGGTGATTATTGTGGTTCGAGAATGACAGCGGGTACCATTGCCGTGATGGGGCAAACCGGGCGTTATTTGGGTTATGCGATGCGTAGAGGTACGTTGTTGTTGTGGAATCAACCTAACTTATCTGCAAGCTTTAATGATTGTGGTGCGCATACTTTATCGTTTTTACCTATTTTATTTGCATCGTTTAAAACGTTGAACTCTCGCTTTGCTGATGCTTCAGAGGCTTTTAATCGTGTGCAGCGTTATGCCGGTGATATGTCTGAAATGGGGCAAGGGGAAGTGCTGGTTAAGCTGTAAAGGTACACTATAAATACGTTATATCTTAAGATAACACTGAGTGATACAAACAAAAAAGCCGATGTGAAAACATCGGCTTTTTTTTAAATCAGAACGTGATTAATAACTTATAAAGTATCAACTGCGTTTAATTCTTTGAAAGCTTGTTCTAAACGAACAACCATGCCTACTTCACCAGCACGTTGCCAAACGCGTGGGTCATAGAATTTCTTGTTGGGTTTATCATCGCCGTCTGGGTTGCCGATTTGACCTTGCAAGTAAGCTTCATTTTTCTTGTAGTAGTTCATGATACCTTCCCAAGTTGCCCATTGAGTATCTGTATCGATGTTCATTTTTACAACGCCGTAGCTAATTGATTCTTCAATTTCTGCTGCGGTTGAACCTGAACCACCATGGAATACGAAGTTTAAGGTATTCGCTGGAACGCCGTATTTTTCAGACACATATTTTTGTGAGTTGTCTAAAATAGTCGGCGTTAATTTAACGTTACCAGGTTTATAAACACCGTGTACGTTACCGAAAGAAGCCGCGATAGTAAAGTTAGGGCTGATTTTGCTTAATTCTTCATACGCATAAGCAACATCTTCAGGTTGTGTGTACAACAATGAATGATCTAAATCGCTGTTGTCAACGCCGTCTTCTTCACCGCCGGTTACACCTAGTTCAATTTCTAATGTCATGCCCATTTTAGCCATACGCGCTAAATATTGACCACAGATTTCGATGTTTTCTTGTAAGCTTTCTTCAGACAAGTCTAACATGTGTGAGCTGAACAAAGGTTTGCCAGTTTCTGCGAAGTGTTTTTCACCTGCATCTAATAAACCGTCAATCCAAGGTAATAATTTCTTAGCGGCATGGTCAGTATGTAAAATAACCGGTACGCCGTAAGCTTCTGCCATTAGGTGTACGTGTTTTGCGCCTGAAATAGCACCTAAAATTGCAGCATCTTGTCCTTCTGCTTTAAGGCCTTTACCTGCAACGAATGCAGCGCCACCGTTTGAGAATTGTACAAAAACAGCTGATTTAACTTTAGCAGCAGTTTCTAAAACAGCATTGATTGAGTCAGTGTTGATAACGTTAACAGCAGGTAAAGCGAATTTATTTGCTTTGCAAATTGCAAAAACTTTTTGTACGTCTTCGCCAGTGACTACGCCTGGTTTAACAACGTCTAAGATTTTTTGTGACATGTATGAGTCCTGTTTGAGTCTTTTTATTATGAGTTAATATAAACAATCAACTAGGGTCGTTATAATAACGACCCTAGTGCTTAGTTTTATTAACCTTCTAAGCTAGCTAAACGATCAGCAAGTAGTTTTTCTAAAACTTCTAAAGCAGTAGCGAAACCACTGATGCCTTCTGCCAATTTCTCAGTAGCCATTGGGTTTGCTGCATGCATACTCTCAAAAGTTGCTTTATCAATTGAAAGTTTTTCAATATCTAAAGTAACTGCATTCACTGGATCAAGTTTACGTACTAACTCACCTTCAGTCGCTTGCAATTCAGCTAATAAAGAAGGTGCAATAGTTAATAAATCACTACCTGCTAATTCAGTGATTTCACCTAAGTTACGGAAGCTTGCACCCATAACTTCAGTTTTGTAGCCGAATTTTTTGTAGTAGTTGTAAATTTCAGTCACTGAAACAACACCGGGATCTTCAGCAGGCGCGTAAGAGTCACGGCCGCTGTCTTTTTTGTACCAGTCAAGGATACGTCCAACGAATGGAGAGATCAAGGTGATACCGTTTTCAGCACACGCAATCGCTTGGTGTAAACCAAACAATAAAGTTAAGTTAGTGTGGATGCCTTCTTTTTCAAGAATAGCTGCCGCTTGGATACCTTCCCAAGTTGCTGCAATTTTGATTAAGATGCGGTCACGTGCGACGTTGTTTGCTTCGTATTGAGCTATTAACTCACGACCTTTAGCAACAGTTGCATCAGTATCAAATGAAAGACGTGCGTCAACTTCAGTTGATACACGGCCTGGGATAATTTCAAGAATCTTTAAGCCAAAAGATACCGCAAGACGATCAAAAGCTAAAGATACCACATCAGCCGCAGAAACGTCAGCACCTAAACTTTCACGCGCGCCTTTTAAAGTATCATCAACGATACCTTGGTATTGTGGCATTTGAGCAGCAGCAGTAATTAATGATGGGTTTGTTGTTGCGTCACGTGGAGTGAAAGTTTCAATTGCTTGAATGTCACCCGTGTCAGCTACAACAACTGTAAATTCTTTAAGTTGTTCTAATAAATTTTTTGCCATTAGAGTTGCCCTTTATATTATTGATTAAAAAAATCTTTATAATCGCATTGAGTTATTAATTTGCGATTCTCTGGTTTGGATGTGTTTAGAAATGAGACTATCTGGGTATTTCTTATCTTGATCCAAAAGTGAGAGAAACAAAAACCGATTATTGATAAATATGAGCTATTTCAATAGGTCTTTGTTTCTCAGGGATTGGTTACGCTTGGTGACGCATGTATTTTTCAACACCCGTTAAAGACGGTGCAGGTTTTTGTTTGTCAAGTAATGCTTGTCTTGTTAAATATTTAGCCACTCGACTAGCCTGTGGTAGGCTGGCTTGAGTATCAAGATATTTAGCAACACCTGTTAATACCACAGGTTTACTGACTTGCTTTTCATTTAACGCTGCGATAGCCGCTTGTTTAGCCATGTACTTTGCAACTCTACTAGGCTGTGGAAGACTTTCTTGATGTTGCAAATATTTAGCAACACCTGAGATTTTGGCTTCAACAGGTTTAACCTGTAAAGAATTTAAAGCTGCTTGTTTAGCGATGTATTTTGCTACATTGCTTGGCTGAGGTAAGCTATCTTGATGTTTTAAATATTTTGCAACGCCTGATAAACCAGGCGCTGGCTTTTGATTTTTAAGGTATTTCTCAACACCTGTTGCTTCATTTTTACCTAGTGTTTCTTTTTTTTGTTTTTCAGCAATAGATTGTCTTAAAACATACTTACTGACGCCAGTAGAGTGAATTTTAGCTAGATTATCTAAATACTTTGCAACGCCACTCACAGGTTGAGTCGTATCATCTTGAGTTTCGATAGTAATTAATGCTGTATTTTGCTTGTCTAGGTATTTTGCCACACCTGTGAGTCCACTTTCATCTTTTTTAAAAACTGGATACTCTGGTTCAACCCTATAAACATCCTCGGCTTTGGGTCGATTCATGAAGAAGAACAAGCCTGCGACTGCAGGGAAAAAAAAACCATTCAAGTTTTTTTGGCTCATTGTTAGCCTCTATCACGCACGTATTTATCAACACCTGTCGCCGCTTTCGCTACGTCTTGTTTTGAAGCAATGGCTTGTTTAGCAACGTATTTTGCAACACCTGTCGCTTTAGTTGTTGAGGTGTTCTCTTTAATATATCTTGAAACACCTGTTCCAGATATTTTGTTTAAGTATTTAGCTACACCTGTGTTAACTGCGTAAGATGTTTTGGCTACAGCACTTCTTGGGGCAGGGCTTGCAGTTGTTGTAGCGCTTGATTTTTTAAATAAGAAAAATCCAGCTAATGCTAAAGCAACTAAGCCAAGTAAATAACCTAAAGAAGAATCTTCAGCCTTAGGAGCATTTGTAGTCGCTGCGGTATCTTCTTCAACTGCACTTGTAGCAACAGAAGTTGATGCTGCTTTAGACGTAGCAGATTTTACAGGTGCTGAAGCTTTGTAGTTAGGATCATGATATAAAACTTCAGGTTTGAAGTCAGCTGCTGGATATTTAGCATCTGTTTCAGTTACTGTAGCTGATGGAGCGGCTACTTTTGCTGCAGGAGTTGCTGCTTTTGCACTGTCTTTAGCAATATAGTCACTGTTTTGATAAAGCACTTCTGGTTGGAAGTCTGCAGCTGGGTATTGTTGGTCTGCGCCTACAACGGTACTTGATAATAGTAATACCGCTAATGCACCTTTGGTCAAATTATTCTTTTTCACGTTGCTCACCTAAAAGTCGTAAGAAGTGGTTTGATACTCCCTCGTTATTGTTATTAATAAACTAACGAGGGAATATCTCTCCAAATTTAATGTGTATAACTACTCTATTTAAAGTACTGCTTCTACGTGCTTAACTACATTTTCAACTGTGAAGCCAAATTCTTTGAAAAGTAATCCAGCAGGTGCAGATTCGCCAAAACGGTCAAGTCCTATCACTTTACCGTTAGTGCCTACATATTTCCACCATAGATCAGTAACGCCCGCTTCAACTGCTACACGCTGAGTGACAGCAGAAGGAAGTACAGACTCACGGTATTCTGCATCTTGAGCATCAAAAATGTTAGTTGATGGCATAGAAACAACACGTATATTTTTTCCAGCAGCTCTTAATTCTTCAGCTGCTTTTAAAGCAAGTTCAACTTCAGAGCCGGTTGCAATAATAATTGCTTCTGGTTGGCCTTCGCTGTCACTTAATACATAGCCGCCACGTGAGATATTAGCAATTTGCGCATCAGTACGTGGAACATGTGGTAAGTTTTGACGAGAGAATACCAAAATAGTCGGACCATCTTGTCTTTCAAACGCGGCTTTCCATGAAACAGTGGTTTCAACAGCATCACATGGACGCCAAACTTGAATGCCTGGAATCAATCTAAGTGTAGCCGTTTGCTCAACAGGTTGATGAGTCGGACCATCTTCACCAAGACCGATAGAGTCATGAGTGTAAACGAAAATAGAACGAATCTTCATCAAAGATGCCATACGTAACGCGTTACGAGCATATTCTGAGAACATTAAGAATGTTGCGCCGAATGGAATTAATCCACCGTGTAAAGCAACACCATTCATGATTGCAGACATACCGAATTCACGTACACCGTAGTTGATGTAGTTAGCATCTGGCTTATCAGCACGCATGGGTCTGTAAGTTGACCATTCAGTCATGTTTGAACAGCCTAAGTCAGCTGAACCACCAAAGATTTCAGGTAAAATCTTAGCAAAACCTTCAATAGCCGCTAATGAAGATAAACGAGTAGCAGTTGTTTTGCCTTCTGCAACAACAGCGCTTACAAATGCATCGGCTTTTTCTTTCCAATCACTCGGTAAGTCACCTGCAATACGACGTTGATATTCTGCTGCTAATTCAGGGTGGGCTGCTTGATAAGCTGCGAATTTTTCATTCCAAGCACTTTCAGCAGCTGCACCTTTTGCTTTTGCATCCCAACCTGCGTAAACATCAGTTGGAATAACGAAAGCTTCATGATCCCAACCTAAGGCAGCTTTAGTTAAATCAATTTCATCTTGACCTAAAGCGGCACCATGACAAGCATGGCTTCCAGATTTATTAGGTGAACCAAAACCGATAATAGTTTTGCAGCAAATTATAGAAGGTTTGTCAGAAACTGATTTTGCTAATTCAATCGCATTAGCAAGAGCCACTGAGTCGTGACCATCAACATCGGCAATAACGTGCCATCCATACGCTTCAAAACGTAAAGGTGTATTGTCAGTAAACCAACCGTCAACATGGCCGTCAATAGAAATTCCATTGTCATCCCAGAAAGCGATTAATTTACCTAGACCTAAAGTTCCAGCTAAAGAGCACGCTTCGTGAGAAATACCTTCCATCAAACAGCCATCGCCTAAGAAGGTATAGGTGTTATGATCGACGATTTCGTGTCCGTCTCTGTTAAATTGACCTGCCAATGCTTTTTCTGCAATGGCCATACCCACTGCATTTGTAATGCCTTGACCTAAAGGACCTGTTGTTGTTTCAACGCCTTCAGTGTAACCGTATTCTGGATGGCCAGGGGTTTTTGAATGAAGCTGTCTAAATTTTTTCAGTTCTTCAATAGGTAAGTCGTAACCTGCTAAGTGCAATAATGAATAGATCAACATAGATCCGTGACCATTAGAAAGCACGAAACGATCCCGATTTGACC
>CAIPDT010000017.1 GCA_903863905.1 uncultured Methylococcaceae bacterium | reverse complement strand
GATGATGTGTTGGCGGCGGTCTTTGCCGGTGGTTTGCTAGAGTTAATGGTTTATCTTAACTGGTTGAGTTAAGCGGTGGTGTTAGCTATATATTGGCAAGTTGATGTAAATTAAGCTATTTTTACAGTGAAACATAGATTTTTTATTTGTCTAAGTAATATAAAATAAGTACTTTAGGGCGTTCAACTGAAATAACTCGGTACATATCGGCGTCACTCTAGTACTATCAAAGGCCTTCTTGCTTAGTGTGCTTTGGAATTCAGTGAATGTGGAATGACACGATTGATATTAAAGGCTTTACACTCATAGAACTGCTGATAACAGTCACCCTTGCAGGAC
Source organism: uncultured Methylococcaceae bacterium (assembly GCA_903863905.1). GTDB lineage: Bacteria > Pseudomonadota > Gammaproteobacteria > Methylococcales > Methylomonadaceae > Methylobacter_C. The sequence goes on along the minus strand of CAIPDT010000017.1, from coordinate 4,984 downwards.
TGCTGTTAACCCTCGCCTTACCTAATTTTACCGACTTAATTGCCAAGTATCGTTTAATCACCGCGACTAATGAATTTATCACATCGTTAAATTTTGCTCGCTCTGAAGCCATTAAACGCGGTCAACCGGTGGTTGTTAAAAAGACAAATACCCAATGGGAAGAGGGTTGGCAAGTCTTTGTCGATATTGATCGCTCTACAGAAGCCGCCCAAAATAGTATAGATCCTACAGATGTTTTATTAAGAGTGTATGCCGCATTACCCTTGGGTTATACCTTAAGAGGTAATTATTTCTTTACCTCGTTTATTGGTTTTCAACCCGATGGCGGCGCGAGTGCTTTAGGTAGTTTTGCCCTCTGTGATAATCGTGACGGTAATAACACGCTGATAGGCGCTAAATTAATCACGGTGAATGCGGCTGGACGCTTACATTTAGGACTGGATAGTAATAAGAATGGAATTCCCGAGAAAGATGATGGCACAGCCATGACCTCTTGCACGGTTTCACCCTTTTAAGTCGATGATTCTGGGTAAGGGCTTTACCTTAATTGAAGTCTTGGTCGCTATGCTGGTGTTAGCGGTAGGCTTATTAAGCTTGTCTGCCTTGCAAGTGCAAAGCCTAAAATATAATCAAACCGCGTATAACCGCAATCAAGCGATTAACTTGGCTTATGACTTAGCCGACAGAATGCGTTCTAATGGGAGTGCAAACGCAAGTTATATCACCAGTCACTTAGCCGTTTTGGCAGCAACCTGTGGTGTGGGCGTTACGTCTTGCACGCATTGCACCGATGTCACACATCGTTGCTCACCAACTCAACTAGCGCTTAAAGATTTGTATGAATGGAATAACTTGTTAATCGGGCAACTACCCCGAGGAACAGGCACAATTACCTTAAATGGTTTAGTGTATACCATTACGGTGAGTTGGGATGATACTCAAAGCGGCGTTCTTAATAATCAAAATACGGCCTTTGCAATGAGTTTTCAGTGAAGATTAATTCTGAATCGGGCTTGTCTTTAATCGAAATCCTGGTGTCGGCTTTGATCAGTGTCTTTTTAATACTGGGCGTTATTCAGGTGTTTATAAATACCCAGCAACTGTATCGTTTACAAGAAAACAGTTCTCGAATCCAAGAAAATGGTTCTTTAGCCCTTGATCTTATCGGACGTGATTTGCGGGTGACCAGTTACTGGGGGTGTTTAAAACGCAGCACAGGTGATTTGATCGGAACTGATGTGTCAATCACTTTAAAAGCCGCTTTTGTACAAATCCCCACTGGCACCTGTGGCAGTATAGTGGATAAGAATCTAGTGTATTACGCTGATCCAACTTCAACGATTATTTATACCCTTTATAACGGCGTGTTACGAAAGGCGACTAATGGTCAAAACAATGATTTGATTGAAGGCGTCGAAACCGTGCTGTTTTTATATGGTGAAGATGTCGATAGCGATAATAACGTCAATGATTATGTCCCCGCTAATCAGGTGCTTAATTGGGAATCTGTGCTGAGTGTCAGGGTGATGTTACGGTTGAAAAGTTTTGATGACAATATCACGTCCAAGTCCTTACCCTATGTGTTTAACGGAGTGACCTTTCAGCCAACCGATCATCATTTAAGACGGGTCTTTACGGAGACCTTTGCGCTGCGTAATCGTTTGCCATGACCGCACCTATAATAAAGTCATTAATCAGTCGCCCTAAACAACAAGGCATGATTTTGGTTTTGAGTTTAATTCTGTTGTTATTACTGACGCTTATTTCAGTGACCAGTATACAAACCACCACGCTGGAAGAAAAAATGGCTGGCAACAAGCGTAATCGTAATCTTGCCTTTCAGGCGGCAGAAGCCACACTGAGAGATGCCGAGCAATTTATTGAAAGTGATGATACCGCCTTTAACCCGTTACAATTGAGTGCCGGCCCTTTTCAGGGAGAGGCTTGTTCTGAAGGTTTGTGCCCATTGACTGCACCGCCTATTTGGTCTGTAGCGGGTTTTAATTGGCTATCACAAGGGCGGAGTTATAGCCAAACATTAGCTAATCTGTGTCAACCGCCCCGCTATGTGATTGAGCTCTTAGAGAAAACCATTGATGTGGAGGGTAGTGGGACAAAAGCCTTATTTAGAATTACGGTAATGGCCTGGGGGAGTGATACCCATGCCGTGGTGCAATTACAAAGTTTGTATATTCTGCCGGTCAAGTCCATTGTTAATTAAAGCCCCTCTGATCATTATCGTGTCACTCAGTCAGTTACTGCTCAGTTTACCCAGTGCTGCTGCCGCCTTATTTACGCCTGCTTCTCAACCGACTGGATGGTTAGCCAGACCCACTGTCAGCCAAGCGAGTTTGCTCTCTAATACCGAAACGCTGTATCAATTAAATTATGATAAAAACAGTTGGCGTGGCGACATGATTGCCTTTGATATTAATTCTGATGCAATCGTATCCAGCACAGGCCCGTGGGGTGCTAATACTGCCGCTAGTTTATTAGACAGTACCAATTATGATACGGGTCGAAAGATTGTCACCCGCAATGCAACGGCTAATGTGCCTTTTCGGTGGGCTAATTTATCAGCGGCACAACAATTAAGTGTCGGTGATAGTACGGTGGGGCCCAAGCGGTTAAACTTTGTGCGAGGTGATCGGAGTAATGAAGATCCGTATGGTGCACTCTATCGAGCTAGGGATAGTGTACTGGGTGATATTTTACATGCCAATATCGTGTTTTGGCAGCATGTTAGCGGTCAACAGCGCTTATATGTAGGCGCTAATGATGGCATGTTACATGTATTTGATGCCGCTACTGGCCAAGAAGTGTTTGCTTATATCCCATCGATATTAATCGCTACTTTAAAAAACCTAAGTACTAAACTCTATGTGCATACCTTCTTTGTGGATGGTGGGCTGAGTATCGCTGACTTTACCTTTGCAGACGGGGTTAAAACCATCTTAGTGGGCAGTTTGGGGGCAGGTGGGAAGGGTTTATATGCCTTAGATGTCAGTGATCCTACTGCAATCAATGAAGCAACCGCCGCCACTAAAATTAAATGGGAAATCACGGCAACCAGTACCGGGTTTACGGGCTTAGGTTATACCTACGGCACGCCAAAATTGGGTCGCTTAAATGATGGTACCGCTGCCGTGATTGCAGGTAATGGTTATTTAAATGCCGGCGGCCATGCTATTTTGTACCTTATTAATGCGGATACAGGGGCGTTAATTAAAGCGATCGATACCGGGTCTGGCAGTATCAGTAGTCCCAATGGGTTATCAACACCCAGTTTATATGACAATAATGGCGATGGTAATGTGGATTATGTCTATGCGGGCGATTTGGATGGGCATCTCTGGAAGTTTAATTTATCGGGGGCCGTGCCGAGTTTATATGCGGTGCAAGATAACACGGGAGGCACCAATGCCTTGTTAACCACCTCGCCCTTACAAGCTGTTACAGCCGCACCGGCGGTGATAAAACATCCAACTGGAATCGGGCAAATGGTGGTGTTTGCCACGGGGCGTTTTTTAACCAGTGCCGATCTGACCAGTGCTACTCAGCAGTCTGTTTATGGTATGTGGGATGGGGCTACAACCAATATAGCTTTACTGACGCAAACCATGACGATAGCCACGGATTTTATCGGTAAAACTAGATTATTAACATCACTGGTGCCTAATTGGACTAAAGGAGTGACTAATCATAATCGGTGGAAGTTTTTATTACCCGCAGGCGAACAAATCACAGGGGAAATGCCTTTTGAAAAGAAGGGGCTGTTTTATTTTTTAACGACTAATCCTGCGACCGTTAATACCGTTCCCCCCAATGGTTCCAGTTGGTTATATGAAATCCCCATGGCAGCGGGTGGTTCACCAACGTCCCCGTTATTTGATTTAAATGTAGATGGGGTGACCAATTCATTAGATCTAGCTACGCCCTGTACGCCCAGCGTTACAGTGACGTGTGTGCCGGTGGCAAAATTAATCGGTGCCGGTGTTTTCTCCCAGCCCACTTGGGTTGAAGCGAATCATTTTAATACCTTATTGTTTACTAATCATGCTGATATTGCTTATGGAGGCGGGTATACGGTTAAAAGTGTGGCCACTACGGTGAGTGGTGCCATTAAAACCACGTTGACAACTTATAGCAGTAATGGCACTTATACCCGTGTTGAAGAAGCCTTAAGCAATGGGCAAAAGAAAATTACTCAAACTTATCATCTTAGTACTATAACCACCACAAAAGTCACGGCGGGATATGAGAATTTAGTTAGTTTACCTGAATCAGCCAATGTCGCGACTAGCCTGGGTAACGTTGGCCGACAATCTTGGTGGGAGATTTTTCCATGAGGGCGGTTTTGTTATGCCAATCTTTATAAGATGAAGCCCTATCGCGCGTTTACCTTGATTGAATTAATGATCGTGGTGGTTATTGTCAGTATCTTAGCTCTGTTGTCTTATCCCAATTATCAAGGCTTTATCATGAAATCAAGGCGAGTCGATGCAGAAGCGGCTTTATTGGGTTTAGAAAATGCAATGGAACGACAATATACCGAGAGTAATAGTTATTTAGGTGCTGGTACTGTTGGAGGAAATACCGGAGCCCCCACGGTGTTTTCGGCAACCAGTCCGTTACACGGCAGTGTGGTTTATTATCAATTAAGTATTGATAGCGCAACGGCGACGTCTTATCAACTAAATGCGACTCCAACCGGGGCTCAAAGTCGTGATAAGTGTGGCACTTTAACGCTAACGAATATAGGGATTAAAGCGGTTATTGATGCAGATGCAGGGGTGGTTGTAGCCGATTGTTGGTGAGCGCAAGCTACATTACTGAGTAATCAAGCTACTTTACCAAGTAATCAAGTTACTTTACTGAGTAATCAAGTTACTTTACTGGGTAATCAAGTTACTTTACTGGGTAATCAAGTTACTTTACTGGGTAATCAAGTTACTTTACTGGGTAATCAAGTTACTTTACTGAG
>CAIPDT010000016.1 GCA_903863905.1 uncultured Methylococcaceae bacterium | reverse complement strand
TTAAAGTAGAAAAATTGAGTGATCTGTTCCGGATAAAAGCGGTATTTGAAAGACGATGTCTGTCTATAAATGAAAGGTCGCTAAGGGTATTGTTGATGAGTAGAAAAATGTTATTTAATGACTTCTCCAATGTCTTATGGTATCCTTAATTTTATAGAAAATACTTGATTTTATTGACTGTAATTTCATCATAATCAGTTAGTTATGCCTTAACTTACTGGTATTGACTCTGACCCCAGTTATTACTTACTGGCATTGACTCTGACCCCAGTTATTATTTCTACAACAATGCCTAAATGATGAGCAATCCGGAAGAATTATCGATGATGACGAATTGTATGCTGTTCTGGAGTTGTCAGCTTTCACGTTAGTATCGAAAATCTATTGTTCAGCAAGCTTATCTATTGCATCAAGTAAGAGATGTACATCTGTGTATGGGTTCCAATGAAAGGGTTTTGTGCAGGAAGAATCTGCACTCATTTTAGTTTGCTGATTAATTTTCATTGCTCGATTACGAGCCTTTTTTATATCATCCTCTTCTAAAATGTTGAATATTTCTTTATTTCCCTTGTCATAATCGACGAGCCCTCTTTTTTTACACTCAGCACGTAGCGCACTATTACTTCTCAAGTCATCGTAACAATTGTATGAAGCTGTAGTGTCTTGAAAGTGCAAAAGGAGCCATGCTTCAAAGCAAACATTTGAAAGAGCTATAGATACTTGATTTTTTTGAGCCTTTTCATAAGTCCTTGAATGCAGCGCATCAGCATATTTTTGCCTAGATTCACGATCATAAACAACCCAAAACGTGTCGTCTTCAAGACCGTTATTTTTCGCAGCAGTTTTTGCATTGACGGCTTCTTCAACTAATTGTTTGGGAGTATTCTTCTTGGTAGCCTCAATTTTTATGACTTTTAAGCGTCGATTACTAGGGAAATATCTGTTGATATATCCATTTAAATAATTGGGTTCGGTTTTTTCACCTTCACAATAAATATGCAATACCGGCTTTAACACTTTTTGCTTTCTATTATTCTTCTTGGGCATGTATTTCTCTTGGGACGTTAAACAGATCAACTATACCTTGATAGTTTATAGCGGGAATCCCTCCAAAACGGCCTTCGGCATACCATTGATTAAAGGGGCTTTGTGGCTTAACCTTCTTTTTGTCGTAATCATCTAAGGAATAACACTTGGTTATGCCTAGTTGCTTTTCAGCAAACCAGATTTGATCACGCCGTAATAATTCAGGTGACATAAGGTTAATATTATGGGTTGAAAATATTAGCTGGGCATTGCCTTTGTTAATGCGAGGATCATTAAAAAGTTTGATGATAAGTTCTGCCATAAAAGGATGCATGCTGTTATCTAGCTCATCCATAATGAGAACGCCACCATTTGATAAGGTTTCGATAATGATGGGGGCTAAGTTAAATAGCTTTAGGGTGCCGTCTGATTCAAGTTTCTGATCAAATAATTCACTATCTCCACTTTCAGTTAAGTGCGAAAAAAAAGGTTTATACTTTCTGTCTTTTAATATGCGCAATTTTAACGAATCTGGAAGTTCCTCTGGTAGTTCTAGGTCTTCAGTCTCCGTTCTTTCTTGAACGCTAATATTTGAAATACCAGTATCGACTAATGACAAAATTGCTCCTACTTTCGAAACTAAATCTTTTTCTTCAAGCCAGCCTGCTTTAGATATCGATCGAGTGGCGCCTATGCGAGTTTGTTCTTTTCTAAAGTAGTTGTAAACATCCCTAATTATTAAAGGGGTATCAGCGCTATCTCCAGCTTTAGATAAATATGAATTATTAGCAAAAAAAGGTAATCGTTTTTTTCCGCCTTTATATAAACTTCCAAAAGGGATAGTTTTCCAAGTATGATTAGGTTCTCTATTAAATAAAGTGGCTACTTGATTTGAAGGGTAAAAACTTAGGCTTTCTTGGACAATGTTATTTTCGGTAAACGCAACACAATAACGGTAACGTAATGCCTTGTTTTGATCTTGTTTATCAGATGGCACAAAAAACTCAATTTCAAAACGAATTGGGGCAAATTTACTATCTTCTGATAATCGGTATGGCTCGTAGCAGGGAATAAGATCCCCTTCTTTTAGATCACCAGAAGATATTATGATAAATCTCAATGCTTCAAGTGCGAGTAACACATTGGACTTTCCAGCAGCATTAGCACCATATAATCCAACTGACTTTAAAACACCTATTTTGTCGCCAGCAGGATAGCTAATATTTTCCTGTAAATGAGAGCCAGGT
>CAIPDT010000015.1 GCA_903863905.1 uncultured Methylococcaceae bacterium | reverse complement strand
GGTTTATTTTAAGTATCACTTTTTGGTTATGGTTTACCGTCCTTTTTGCTAACTTTGCCGAGGCCGTTGCAGAAGGTCGAAGCAAAGCACAGGCTGCGTTTTTAAAAACAGCCAAACGAGATATTGCCGCAAAAAAATTAAGCGACCCTTATTATGGTAGTCAAGTGACTCAAGTAGAAGGTTCGTCCCTACGCAAAGACGATATCGTGCTCATTGAAGCAGGTGATGTTGTGCCGGGCGATGGGGAAGTGATTGAAGGCATCGCCTCAGTCGATGAAAGTGCAATCACGGGCGAAAGTGCGCCAGTCATTCGTGAATCAGGGGGGGATTTTAGTTCAGTCACTGGGGGAACCCGCGTGTTATCTGACTGGTTGGTGGTTCGTATCACGACTCATCCAGGGGAGTCTTTTTTAGATAAAATGATTTCAATGGTCGAAAGTGCAAAGCGTCAAAAAACTCCCAACGAAATTGCACTGACTATCTTATTGGTCGCGTTAACACTGGTGTTTTTAATGGCGACGGTCACATTATTACCGTTTTCACTTTATAGTGTAGAAACGGCCGGCAGTGGTAAAGTGATTAGCGTGACGGTTTTAGTGGCCTTATTAGTCTGTTTAATCCCGACCACGATTGGTGGCTTATTATCAGCTATCGGGGTGGCCGGTATTGGTCGGATGATGCAAAAAAATGTTATTGCGACATCAGGGCGAGCGGTTGAAGCAGCAGGGGATATTGATGTGTTGTTGCTGGATAAAACCGGTACGATTACTTTAGGTAATCGGCAGGCTTCAGGATTTTTTCCTGCAAATAATGTCAGTCATCAAGACTTAGCGCAGGTTGCTTATTTAACGTCTTTAGCAGATGAAACACCCGAAGGACGTAGTGTGGTGTTTTTAGCTAAACAAAAATACAGTGTGCAAGAGACTGATTTATCCACTCTAAACGCTACTTTTGTGGCATTTAGTGCGCAGACTCGGATGAGTGGTATCAATATTGAAAATCGACAGATTCGAAAAGGAGCAACCGATTCCATCAGGCAATACATACAGGCGCAAGGTGGCGCTTGGCCGCAAGAGTTAAATACTTTGGTTGATGATGTAGCGCGTCGGGGCAGTACGCCTTTAGTGGTGGCTGATGGCAATAAAGCGGTGGGGGTTATTGAGCTTAAAGATGTCGTCAAAGTCGGTATTAAAGAACGCTTTATTGAATTGCGTCAGATGGGGATTAAAACCATTATGATTACCGGTGATAATTCTTTAACGGCGGCCGCGATTGCCGCCGAAGCCGGCGTTGATGATTTTCTTGCTGAAGCCACCCCCGAAGCCAAGCTTAATTTAATACGCCAATACCAGAGTGAAGGGCGATTAGTCGCCATGACAGGCGATGGGACTAATGATGCACCCGCCTTGGCACAAGCCGATGTGGCGGTGGCGATGAACAGTGGAACTCAAGCCGCTAAGGAAGCCGGTAACATGGTGGATTTAGATTCTAATCCGACTAAATTGATTGAAATAGTTGAAACCGGAAAGCAAATATTGATGACGCGGGGCGCCTTAACTACATTTAGTATAGCGAACGATGTGGCAAAGTATTTCGCTATTATTCCAGCGGCTTTTTCAACCACGTATCCCGCGCTTAATGTATTAAATGTCATGGGGTTAGCGACACCTTCAAGTGCTATCTTGTCAGCCGTCATTTTTAATGCGCTGATCATTATTGCGTTAATTCCATTGGCCTTAAAAGGGATTAAATATCGACCCGTGGGCGCAGAAAAACTATTGCAGAACAATCTATTGGTTTATGGTTTAGGTGGCGTTATTGTACCGTTTATTGGTATTAAGCTGATTGATCTTTGTCTTGCATCACTGCATTGGGTTTAAGGAGTGAATGACTATGTTTGATTATTTAAAACCAGCCGCCGTGTTGTTATTACTCTTTACCGTATTGACTGGCGTTGTTTATCCCGCACTTGTGACGGGTATTGCGCAATTAGTATTCAGTGAGCAAGCCAATGGTAGCTTACTTAAAGATGCGAAGGGCCAGTTAATCGGTTCGGAATTATTAGGCCAAAGTTTTACGTCCCCCGCGTATTTTTGGGGGCGACCTTCGGCCACCAGTCCCAATGCTTACAATGCAGCGTCTTCTACTGGGTCTAATTTAGGGCCTACGAATGCGGCTTTAATGGACGTGATTAAAGACCGAATTCAAGCTTTAAAAAACGCAGATCCGACGAATAATGCCTTGGTTCCGGTGGATTTAGTGACGGCGTCGGGAAGTGGACTTGATCCACATATCACGGTTGCCGCAGCAAACTATCAACTTAAACGTGTAGCGGCACATCGGCATTTAAAGGAGAAACAACTGTCTGCGCTTATTAAAACTCATGCCGAAGATAGACAGTGGTTTATCTTTGGCGAGCCTAGGGTAAACGTTTTAAAGTTGAATGTGGCGTTGGATGACTTAAGTCACAATAAATAATCATGGATACACCCGAGCGTCCCGATCCTGATCAATTGTTAGTGCGTTTAGAGCGAGATAGCGCTAAAGCGAAACGCGGGCGACTTAAGATATTTTTTGGGTCTGTGGCCGGTGTAGGTAAAACTTGTGCGATGTTGCGAGCAGCGCACGAACGAAGAGAAGAAAATATAGATATCGTCGTGGGAGTTGTTGAAACTCATGGCCGAGCAGAAACTCAGGATTTGGTGAATGGACTTGAAGCTTTGCCCTTAAAGCGACTGGATTATAAAGGGAAGGTGCTTTATGAGTTTGATATTGATGCTGCCATTAAGCGGCGTCCGACAATTATATTGATCGATGAACTGGCGCATACTAATGTACCAAGCTCTAGGCATGCTAAGCGTTGGCAGGATATTAATGAGTTACTTGAACTCGGTATTAGCGTCTATACCGCCTTAAATGTTCAACACTTAGAAAGTATTAATGATGATGTGCGACAAATATCAGGAATTCAGGTGTTTGAAACAGTCCCTGATACGGTGTTTGAAGAAGCGGATGAGGTCGAGCTAGTAGATT
>CAIPDT010000014.1 GCA_903863905.1 uncultured Methylococcaceae bacterium | reverse complement strand
CCCCACCAAGTCATTTGCCCATTACTGACATTAAAATCCGACGTTGACAGAACATAAATACCACTATTTGTGACGGTATCATAACCATTCGGTGTATCATGAATCACCCCACCATTAGCCGCGATAATTTCACTCACTAAATTAGAATTACCCGCCGCTTGAGTAGCAAACAAATTGGCATCAGCCGCCCAAGTAATATTGTTAACATCGTCATATACCATACCACCAACACGGGCAATTAACGAAGCGTGTGCGCCAGCACTGGCACTTAAACCTAATACAGCGATTACCACTAATTTAATGCTCATGATTCCTCCTTTACTATCAAACCAGTGAACACGTAAAATCAGGTTGAATCCAAATTAAATCTTGCTTGACATCCCTACAGACTTAACGAATATCAACCTGACTGTCCATTTTATGACTTATTTAAAGCTTAGCAAAAACGACTATTCATAGATTATTGATGCTTCAGAATAAAACTCTCTTTCTGCTGCCAGCCAATCCTCTGTTTCAAAGCCTGGCTCAAACCCTCTACTTTCAGCTTTATAATAAGCAAGCTCTGCAATACGATCGTCAGAACTAGGCAAATAAATCGTATCGTTACGGACTTCATTATCTGCAACTGCGTTTTCTTTTATTACTTTTGATGACATAAAACACCTCTTATATATTAATAAAAACTAATTAGTTAGTTAGTAGTTTACCGTTCTCACTGTTATTGACAGCCTAACCACCCAAACTTACTGCGACGTTTTTTACCCATTAATCCAAGCATTCCGGTTAAGAATAACCAAACCAACCACCACCTCATGAACAACCCAGTTAAAGAAAGATCTTCTTGTCCGTACGAATTGATATCTAATTGATGCTTTTTCTTATTCCGAACTCAACTAATGTAAGAGTAATAAGGAACGTATAACGTAAACCATAAATTGGACTGTGTAATTAACTATCTATGGGTGTTATTTTTTTCTGCAGTTATTTCAATTTTAAAAGTAAACTTTAACGTTAATCAACACAACGTTATGCAGTTTTAATAAGGTTATCCCTTATGCTTTTATAGTTATTTTTGGATATACATGAACACTAAATAAACACAACCATTACAGGACTGGAATGAACGTCCTTTTTTTTGATAAATGACGTTATTGTTAGCCTCGCTTTGCTTTACTTTAGAAACTGCAACATTAATTGCAAATATCATTAAATTATTTTAGCGGGGGCCGCAATTGCTGCGGTTATTATTCGGTTATTTAGCAGAAAGAAAGAAAGAAAGAAAGAAAGAAAGAAAGACGCCTATCATTACCCCGATGTTATAACTTAATTGGGGAGATTATTGCACTACAACACACCAATGATCACCGCATTACTTTTAAACACCGCATACGCCGTTGCCCCCCGTTTTAAAGCCATCGCTTCTGCACTAGATTGACTAATAATAGCAACCAAACTGTCACCACTAGGCAAATGAATAACCACTTCAGCATCCACGGCATCCGCTTGTAAGCGCACGACTTTGCCCTTTAAATAATTACGCGCCGAGAACTGATAAGCTTTTGGTTTAGTTACGATAAGCACCTCAGGATCATTAATCAACAGCACCGTATCCTGCCCCACTTTTAAATCAAGCTGCTTAAGTTCTGACAACGATATAGCAGCCGCAACCTGTTCATTGCCTTTTAACTTAACCGTCACCTGTACGGTTACTGAACCCACCTCAATATCCACAATCACGCCAAACAACTGATTAGTGGCGCTGGTTTTAATCAACAAGGGCTTAAGCAACATTTGCACAACCGGATCATCCGCTAATCGCTGATTAACCTCTGCTATAAATTGCTGATGTTGCTCATTAATACGCATAAAAAGTTGCAACAAAGCCTGTCCTGCGGAAGTTAAACAAGTCCCTCCACCTTTAGCACCGCCTGTCGCCGTGCTAATTAAAACCTTAGGAGCTAAGTTATTTGCCCGCTCTATCATTTGCCAAGCGCCCTTATAACTTAAACCCACGTTTTTAGCCGCTTGATTAATAGATCCGCTGCTCTCTATGGCTTTTAATAACTCCATCAAGCGCCCATCCAGTGAACCGACTAAACGTAGCTCACCTTCAACCCAGCGGGGAATCTTTTTATCTCTCTGTTGTTTGGGCATATCTATTAATAAGTATTTTAATGTGGCTCATGTTGATTCGCAAAATATCAGCATTCTCAGCCAAAAGGAAATAAAATGTTACCGCATTATTTACTTTTATACATAGCGATATATACTAATCACGACTTGTTTATATACATGCATGGATGACATATTGTTATATACCCCCCCTTAAAAGACTAACGATATCAGGCAAACATCAGCAGAAGTTCGGATAGTTTTTATATTTCACCCACCCCCTTCATCACAGAGATCACTTATTATGAAAGCAAGCGCACGTAATCAATTTGTAGGCACGGTTAGTGAAGTCCAAATCGGAGCCGTCAACGCAGAAGTTGTTATCTTATTAAAAGGTGGCGAAACACTTGTTGCCGCCATCACTAAAGATTCCATTGACGCCCTAAACATTAAAACAGGTATCGAAGTAATAGCCTTAGTCAAAGCCCCTCAAATCATTATCGTCACTGATTTTGGTGGCTTTAGGGTTTCAGCACGTAACCAATTAACAGGCGTGGTGACTCAAATAAAAGCCGGAGCCGTTAACACAGAAATTGATATTGAATTAGCCGGAGGCCAACCGATTGCCGCCACCGTCACTAATGATAGTGTCGAAACCTTAGGCATCCGTAAAGGTGAATCGGTCACCGCCATTTTTAAAGCCGGCGCCGTTATTCTAGCCGTCGCTATCTAACTAAAAGAAAAGAACAGGACCACAAAGACACCTTCACTTGTGGTCCTGCTGTTTTTATTAATGCGTGGATTGAACATCGTAACGCATGACAGCCTGCTTATGAAAGCAATCAATCATTGACTCACAGACTTGTCTAAATAACCCGCCTAACGCGACATCCAGTAATAGGTTAGAAAACTGGAATTCAAAATGTAACGAGATAATACTTTCATCAACATCAATTGGCGTAAATCGCCACACACCCTTCAAGGCTTTAAAAGGCCCGTGTTCTAAAGTAACCGTAATGGAGCGGCCTTTTTCCAGCGTATTAAAAGTAGAGAAGGTGAAGCCAAGATCCCCTTTGGCCATTCTCATCGTTGCTTTAGAGGTGTTATCAACCTCATCATACAGTTCAGAGAACGCACACAAAGGGATAAATTGTGAGTACGAGTTGACATCATAAACTAACTCATACATCTGCTCCGCCGAATACCGCACTCTTACTTGCTTATTAATATTGGCCATAATGATTTATCATAGACAAATTATTGATACTGAACAAACCATCACCCGCTGATAACAACCTAATAAGCCCAACACCATTACATCCGCATCGCCATCGGTAGCGTAAACAGAATGATATTTAAAATACCTAAACAGCCCATCAACACCGCATAAGGCTTAAAGGTCGCCCAAACCACCGCATCATCGGTATAGTACGTTTTAGAGATTCGATACACAATATACAAAGACCCTAAAAAACCCAAGCCCACTAACCCAAACTGCAGCACCTGAATCGTGGACGTACTGACTAAAGCTGGTGAGGCATTATGAGAATTAACGCCAAAGATTTCTAAAGCCGTATATAAAATAGCCTTACCTTCCGCCAGCATGTGAAATAGATTATGAGCAATATGTGCCGCTAAATCCAAGGCAATAATGGCATAACCAAACCGAGTAAAGTTTTCCACAAAAGTAGATTGATTACGCTTAGCCGCCTCTAAAGACGCCCAACTTAACAACGAAACCGGCAAAGTAATGGCAATAATAAAAGTAATGGTGAAATTCACATAATAACTAGTGGTGCCCGTCACAGATTCCAACCAAGTTAACGCCCCTGCCCAAACCTCAAGCATGGTGACATTTTGCACAAACACAATACCCATAATAACGGCCGCCAAAAAGGCCGCTTCGACTCTAGGCTTCCGCACAAACCATAATTCTTTAGTAGGGGGGCGTAGTGTCAATTGAATCGATCCATTCGGGCAATTTTTTAAACAATCACCACAGAGAACACAGTTAGCACTGGAGGTCATCGTTCTTGGAAACTCAAAGATCGGACACCCCGGAACCGTTTCAGTGCCTTTATAACACGCCGCCGTATCACACTTAGCACAAATATCTGGGGTTCCATGCAATGAAAGCATCCCCGCTTGCGCATAATTACCCGCCAATCCCCCTAAGAAGCAGATATGCCTACAAAAAGTTCTACGTTCAAAGAAAGCACCTGACGTCACCACTGCCGTGGTTAAAATCATCAACAACACCCCCGAACCTAAAGGACTGCCTACGATACCCCACACATGATCACTCCAAGTAATAAAGATAAATGAAGCATCAATAATCCAGATACCATATTTCTTTAAGAACTTAGGTACCGGCTTATTGTTACCTACAAACTTTTGGACCAAATCATTAAGCGTAGCAAACGGACAGATAGCGCACCAAAAGCGCCCAAGAAACAAAAAGATAATAGGAATAACCGGCCACCAAAACACCCAAGTCAATGCGGTTCCCAAATTATCATGGGCTTTAGCAGGCCCGAAAAAAAGCTGATAGATGATAATGATAAATAAAAACAGCGTCGGCCATTGAATAACGCCAGGATACCACCGACTGCGTAAAAATTGATCTAACCACTTATATTTAAGTAAGTTTCCTTCTGCTGCACAGGCAGGAGAAGTCTTTAAAATTGGAGTTGTCATAATAATTATCCTTGTCGATTAGACAGAAACTGGCGTTTGTTTTGTCCCAGAAGCCCACCAAATAATCAGCGCATTTAAGCCCAAAAAGCCCAACAACACCAACAAAGCCGTTGCGTTTCTATCGACATCAACAGGAATATTCGCGCTTAAGACCTGACCATTAGCACTAAAATGCGTACTCAATATCCAATCACCCTCTGTCGAAAATGGAATAACGCCATAATAATTGCCCGTATTGTCGTCTTGTTCTTTATATAAAACCTGCGTGGGTACCGTCGCCATACTTGACATATCATCCCCCGCCATAGACATATCCATGTCTTTCATGCCTTGCATACCACTCACTTCAATGTATGCCGTATCAATAGGTAGGCCTTTTACATCCGTGATTTTGATACGCACCGGCACCGACCCCACTTTAGGCGCGTCAATAAAAAACAAATTTACTTGGTAACCGTCCACGGATGCCGTCAAGCCATGCTCACCCGACGCCAAGACCACCGAGGGAAGTAGCATCATAAACAACAGAACTAAGCCAATGAGTAAACCACCCTCTTTTCTTTTTTGATCCATCACTACTCCCTCCTCATCATAGTTTTTATACAGTATCTGTGATCAACACAGGCTTACGCGCTCTGTGACAGCCCAACATACCCGAAAATATCCCTTTTGAAGCCACCTCAGCATACCCTTTCTCTTCTAACAGAACAGTCAACTCTTCAGTTGAATAGAATATTTCTAAGGCCTCAATAAAATACTGAATTAGATTCAGTGCGGCCGGACTGCTTCTAAACAAAAAGCCCGTTCCTGCCAAACACATGCGCAAATACGCATAATAAAGTTTTTCAACGATCTTATTGCTAGGGCGCAACATATCACAATGATAAAAATGTCCACCAGGCTTTAGTACCCGATGAATCTCACCAAACATGTGCGCAATTTTTAAATGTCGTGATGCAAACTGCAAGGTAACCACATCAAAATGATTATCAGGAAAGGGCAATGTATGTACGTCAGCAATAACGCTGTTAATGGTAAATCCTAAGCGTTCTGCACGTTGACGTCCCACTTCTTGCATATCAACACTACGATCAATGGCATTAATTTCAAGAGTGGGTTCACGTTTAAGTAGCGCAATGCCTATCGCGTTCGTCCCCGCACACACATCCAACACTTTCTGCTTAGGTTGTAACTCAATTAAGGACATAAAACAACGCAGAAACCAGTTCCAACAGCCTAAACTAGCAACTTGATTACCGCGATCATAATAAGGCGCAATGTTCTTAAAGGCCTCATTAAGTTGTTGAGACCACACCATACTAAAAGCCGATTCTCGGACTTGCTCTCGTTTATTCAAGGGGGGTAAAGACATACAATACATTTCCTATCAAAGTAGTTGAATTTTTATTGGACTATACTCACGAATAACAGTCATAATCACTGCCTACGAATATTTTTAGAACCTAGAGACGGGTATATTCGATTGAAAACAAATTGCCCCACGTCTTTCAGGGTAATGCAAGCTATACTTTATTGTCAAATAAAACATTCCTAATACCTTTAAAAAACACCTTATTGTGAAAAAAATCCTCACTATTGTTCTTATCGTAACCAGTCTTGTCGGCATACTCTGGCGTTATCAACACCCATCGAATCCTGAATCTATAATGGTTCTTTATGGTAATGTAGATATTAGAGAGGTTAACCTGGGGTTTAGAGTTGCGGGTAAGTTATCAACACTGCGTTTTGATGAAGGAGACACCGTACAAGTCGGTGAAGTGATTGCTCAACTCGATAGCGAACCTTATCAACTGCAAGTCGCCAATGCCTCGGCCTCTGTTAAGTCTTTAAAAGCCCTATTAAAGCTCAAAGAAACCGGTAATCGTCCACAAGAAATCGCTCAAGCAAAGGCTCAAGTATTAGAACAACAAGCCGCGGTCACTAACACCACAAAACTTTTACAGCGTGCCGAAAAAATGCACTCAATTAACGGCATTTCAGACCAAGATCTCGACAATGCTAAAGCCAATGCTCAAGAGACTGCAGCCAGACTCAGCGCGGCCCAACAAAAACTAGACCTTCTTGAAGCTGGCTTTAGAACCGAAGACATTGCCCAAACCAAAGCCAACATTACCCAAGCAGAAGCCACCTTAGCCAGTGCTGAATTGCAAGTAAAAGACACCATTTTAACGGCACCTTCTGCCGGTGTTATCTTAACTCGCGCTCAAGAAGTAGGCGCTATTTTACCGACAGGAGCCACTATTTTTACCCTATCTTTACAAAAACCCGTGTGGATTCGGGCTTATATCCATGAAGTTGATATGGGCAAGATTCATCCTGGCACAGTCGTTGACGTTTATACCGACTCTCGCCCTGATAAACCTTATCGCGGACAGGTTGGCTTTATCTCACCCCGCAGTGAGTTTACCCCCAAAACCGTAGAAACGACCCAACTCAGAACCTCACTGGTCTATCGGCTAAGAATCGTAGTCGAAAACCCGGATGAGAGTCTACGCCAAGGCATGCCCGTCACCATCAAACTAAGCCACCAACCGGCAACAGAGCGCGCGACTAACTCATTATGAGTGAGGCACTAGTTACCCTAAACGGTTTACAGAAAGTCTTCCCTAAAGCTGATAAACCCGCCTTAACTGAAGTTACCGCTAAACTTTGGCCAGGACGCATTACCGGTTTAGTGGGCCCCGATGGTGCAGGCAAAACCACACTCATTCGTTTAATGGCGGGCTTACTAGTTCCCACCGCTGGCACCGTGACCATTAATGGCCTTAATCCTATTAACGATGCCGGACAACTCAAAGCACTCATCGGTTACATGCCCCAAAAGTTTGGCCTGTATGAAGACTTAACCGTGCAGGAAAATCTCAATCTCCATGCCGATTTACGAAACGTAGTCGGTGAGACTCGAACTCAGATTTTTACTCAGTTACTTAACTTTACCGACTTAAACGCCTTCACCACTCGACTGGCCGGAAAGCTCTCCGGCGGTATGAAGCAAAAACTCGGCTTGGCCTGTGCCTTGCTCGGACAACCTCGCTTATTATTGCTCGATGAACCCGGTGTTGGAGTTGACCCCATCTCACGGCGTGAATTATGGAAAATGGTTCATGAACTGATTGCTCAGGGCATGACCGTAGTTTGGAGTACCGCGTATCTTGAAGAGGCCGAACTCTGTGATGAAGTCTTACTGATGAATGAAGGCCAATTATTATTCTACGGTAAACCCGAACTGATGACCCAAGGGATTCAGCAGCGCTGCTTTCAAATTCAACAAGCCAGTGGTAATCGCAGACAATTACTCGAACGCACCTTGCGTCATCCTGCGGTCATGGATGGGGTCATCCAAGGTCATCATATTCGACTGGTCTTAAAAGCCCAAGCGACACTTCCTAACCTTAAAGAACTAAACGCAGGAGACGAAGCCATTTATGTACCGGTCACGCCCCGTTTTGAAGATGCATTTATCGAAGCCTTAGGCGGCGGGCCTGGTGGGTTTTCTGTGTTAGCCGAGCAACTCAACAGCATCGAAACCGCTCAAGATCCGCTCATCGAAGCCATCGACTTAACTAAACGCTTTGGGTCTTTTACAGCGGCCAAGCAGATTAACTTTAGCGTCAAACGTGGTGAAATCTTTGGTCTACTGGGCCCTAACGGTGCTGGTAAATCAACCACCTTTAGAATGATGTGTGGCCTACTCTCCCCCAGCTCGGGCACCTCAACCGTCTTGGGTATTGATCTCAATAAGAGCGCCAACCTAGCAAGACAAAAACTAGGCTACATGGCACAGAAGTTTTCGCTGTATGGCAACTTAACCGTTCATCAAAACTTAAAGTTCTTCTCGGGTGTTTATGGTTTAACCGGCCAAACCCAAAAAGACGCGGTCAATAAAATGATCGCAGTATTTAAATTAGAGCCCTTTTTAAAGACTACCCCAGATACGCTACCCCTTGGTTTTAAACAACGCTTAGCACTGGCCTGTGCGGTCATGCATGAACCCCCCATTCTATTTTTAGACGAACCCACCTCAGGCGTCGATCCCGTCACCCGTCGAGAATTTTGGACGCATATTAATGGTATGGTTGAAAAAGGCATCACCGTGTTAGTCACCACCCACTTTATGGATGAGGCAGAATATTGTGATCGCATTGCCTTAGTCTACAGAGGCCAGATTATTGCCGCCGGCACACCCGATCAACTTAAAAATCAAGTGACAACCCTAGAGGTACCCAATCCCACGATGGAAGATGCCTTTATCGCTTTAATTCAAGCTCAACCGCACTCTTTACACACATGAGTAACGCCCTGTCTTTTCGTCGCCTTAACGCTTTATGCTATAAAGAGACCTTACAAATTATCCGTGACCCAAGCAGTAACATCATTGCTTTTGTATTACCGATATTGCTACTTTTTATCTTTGGTTACGGCATTAATCTGGATGCCAGTGCCGTTCGCATTGGCTTAGTGATGCAAGATACCAGCCCAGAGGCCAGACGCTTTGCCTTTAATCTGTATGGTTCACCCTATCTGCAAGTGACTACAGGCTTAAATCAAGCCGACATGGAGCGTACTATGATCGCCGGTAAAGTTCGGGGCATTGTGGTTATTCCCTTAGATTTTAGCAAAAAGCTCAAACATCAAAAGAACATCGCCCCCCTACAAATCATCACCGATGGCTCAGAACCGAACACCGCCAACTTTGTACAAAACTACGTGAGTGGGGTTTGGAAGGACTGGCTCGTGCAACGGGCCGTTGAACGTGGCGAACCCTCTCCAGTTGATATTAGCATCGAACCTCGCTATTGGTTTAATCCGTCCGCAGAAAGTCGAAATTATCTAATTCCTGGCTCCATCACCATCATCATGACCGTGATAGGCACCTTACTCACTTCTTTAGTGGTGGCAAGAGAATGGGAGCGCGGCACCATGGAAGCCTTACTGGCTTCACCGGTCACTCGTACCGAATTATTGCTCAGCAAATTACTGCCTTATTACTTACTGGGAATCATCTCTTTATTCTTGTGTGTCGGCGTTTCCGTGTTGATCTTAAAAGTGCCCTATCAAGGCTCGATCATGGCCTTATGGGCGATAGGCTCGCTATTTTTAACCAGTAGCTTAGGCGTGGGCTTATTGATATCAACCTTATTACGCAATCAATTTAATGCCGCACAAGCCGCTCTCAATGCCGCCTTTTTACCCGCCTTAATGCTGTCAGGCTTTATCTATGAGATTCGTAGTATGCCCGCTATTATTCAAGCCGTGACCTACTTAATACCAGCCCGATATTTTGTAACGGCGATGCAAACGCTTTTCCAGGCCGGACATGTTTGGCCATTATTACTCAACAGTGGCTTATTTCTGTTCTTATCATCGGTACTGTTCATTGGCTTAACCGCCATCAAAACCAAGCTTCGATTGGAGTAACCATGTATTCTCGTATCATCACCTTAATTATCAAAGAACTGCAAATGCTCTGGGTCGATCGTTCCAGTCGAATGATTTTAATTATGCCAGTGATCTTACAACTGGGACTGTTTCCGTTTGCCGCCACCCTAGAAGTCACTCATAATACCTTGGCTGTTTATAATGCAGACAAGGGTGCGCAATCCTTAGAACTCATCAAACGTTTTTCTAAAGCCCAAGCCTTTAACGAACTCATCCCGCTGTACAGCGAAGGTGATATTCAAGACGTCATCGATAACCAAAAAGCCCTGATCGTCCTTCGCTTTCCATCTGATTTCTCAAGGTATATTGAAATAGGACAGCCCATAAAGATTCAAGCCCTGCTAGATGGCCGGCGCTCCAATAGTGGCCAAATCGCTTTAGGCTATGTTCAACAAATACTGCAAAACTATAATAACGAACGCTTAACAGAACAACAGCGACATCCACCCAGTGTCTTGATCACTCGTCACTGGTTTAATCCCAATCTGGATTATGTTCGGCATATTGTGCCCGGATTGGTCGCGATTATAACCACTGTTAGCACCTTAATTGTCACCGCTCTATCAGTAGCACGAGAACGAGAACAAGGCACCTTTGATCAACTCTTAGTCTCTCCGTTAACTCCCGGTATGATTATGATCGGCAAAGCCGTTCCAGCCATGATCGTGGCGATGTCCCAGGCGACTATTATTTTATTAGCCGGAATCTTTGTGTATCACATTCCGTTTATGGGCTCTTTGGCGTTGCTGTATCTGTGTATGGTTTTTTACATTATGGCGCTGATTGGCTTTGGGCTATTGATAGCCTCAATCTGTGCCACTCAACAACAAGCGTTTCTGGGGGTATTTAGCTTTATGATGCCCACGGTATTACTGAGCGGTTTTGTCTCACCGGTTGAGAATATGCCACGTTGGCTGCAGTATTTAGATTGGCTTAATCCACTGCGACATTTTATTGTGATTGTGAAAGGGATTTTTCTTAAAGATATGGATCATCTGCTGGTGTTAGGCAATTTATGGCCGCTGTGGGTGATTGCCATTGGCACACTGTCCCTCGCTAATTGGAAGTTTCGTCAACAGTTGAGTTAATGATTAAGCTAATCCCGAAGGAAGTCTTCACGCATAAAATACCCAACATCAGGTGTTCAAGACTGCTATTTTGTGCCTGAAAGAAAACCCAATATCCGCATATACTTCAATATGTTATAATAATTCAAATGAATTGAAGAAGTGTTCGGACGGACTCAGAAGACATGACTAAGTTATTGATTTATTGTTTTCCTAGATGGTTTTTCATTCATTTTGGCGGGAAAAACTCGCTGTGACTCTTTTGTAGTCAAAACAGACGTACATTTCCTAATCGATACCAACCTGTTATGGGATGCCCTCCGCAAAATCATCCAAATTAGTGCCCAACTTTGCCAGACTCATGAGATAGAGGGGCGTTTGTTGATTGAACTAAGAAACTCTCTAAGTTCTAACCAACTTCTGTACAAAAGT
>CAIPDT010000013.1 GCA_903863905.1 uncultured Methylococcaceae bacterium | reverse complement strand
TTAGAACGATAAACAGGCATGATGAATGGCTCCTTTAATAAGTGAGTTTAAAAAACAACAGATTTGCAGCTATTATATACGAAGGAGGGACAAGCGTTCCTTTAAAGCGCAAGATTGTCAGATAAGAAACAAGGCCTAAAAACCAAAACTCCTCCCCTACTCACTCAACAACGGCTCTATTAACCGAATAGCCTGTGTCACGCCCTGATTGTTGTGCATTTCTAAACTAGCCGCCTCAATAAATAAATCCATCGCCCATTCGGGTAACGCTTGTTGCAAACTACCAAAGGTCATATACACAGGTGCGGAACCACTGGCTAAAAAATCAGTTAACGATTGGGGAAACTCCCACTATTGCATGTCTTCGGTTAAATTTAAAAACCCACAAGCTTGATGACATCACACTGATAAAAGGCTTATGCTGTTGTAAAGCGGCTAATTTTAACGGATACAAAAAATGATGCCCAATGACACAATCATGCTCAGCGACTAAATGTTGCGAGGCCTGATAAATATCGGCTTCGTAAACAAAGAAAGCCTCATCTAATAAGGCGCGTAACCATTGCAAGGGGTGCATTTTAAAGGAGCTTTGCGCAAAACTTTGCATATCAAACTCAAGCGATTCAGGAACCTGACGATACGCTAAGCCCATCTGCTCACTTATCGCTTGATAACTCTGATTTTCAATACTACTCACCACCAAAGTGACCTGATGCCCCTGCTTTTTCAAACCATCTGCCAAAGCTAATAAAGGCCTAATATCACCATTAGAACCCCATGTTTGTATACCAATTTTCATTTAAAGTTTTTTATACTCGAAAACACTAAATCTTCCAGAAATATTACAATCTCCGTCTCATTTTTATCATGCCCAAAGTCAGTTAGTGAAGGCAGATTATTCATAAAAAAATTCTGAAAATGCGCCATTTCGATAATAGTGGAGGCTAATGATTTTGGGTATTTATATTCTGGATTACACTCCAAAATCATATTACCAATGACAGCACAAAGATCTTTGTAAGGTTTAAACAAATGATCTTTATTATCTTCAGATACCCGCTTAGTCAGATAGGCTTTAGTTCCTTCGCTAATAATAATTTGATGAAGAATACCTTCATTGACATAAAGGGTACTGTTATCGTCTTCCACTGTAGTAGCCAATAATTTAATCACCCGCTTGAGCTTGACAGCAGGATCTTTAATATTGTTAGTTTGAAAAGTAACCTGGTATTCAAGCCAACTCCAATACCACGCGGTTAGATAAATCAGCAATCGATGTTTGTTTTCAAAATACCGATAGATACCCGCTTCAGTTGTACCAATATCTATGGCCAGTTTTTTAAACGTAAAGGCTTCAAACCCATTTTTGTGAATTAACTGGATACTGTGCAGAATGATTTTTTTCCCCAATTCGGATTGCTCCGGATCCCTGAGAAATAACTTTGCATTCATATTAATTTTTAATTGTATTTTCATAGCATAAGCATAACTGAAGGTTTTACAGTTTGCAAAGATAGTGTTACTATCTTTTACGATTCTTTTACTATTTATCGCTAACCTCTAAAAAGAAACGAATATGAAAGTAAACACACTATTTAAAAATATCAAAAGCGATATGCCTATCAGTGTTGTGGTGTTTCTTGTGACGGTTCCTTTGAACTTAAATATTGCGTTAGCATCCGAAATACCCTTAAAGAGACAGTTGACCCTTAGTATTTTTATTTGAGGCTAAAAAACATGAAAAACCATATAGAGCTACATAGTAACAAGGATGAATCATCAGGTTTTTTGCGTGGTGCCACCATGTGGCGAGGTTCCGTTACCCCACGCATATTGCCCAGCCTGCTATTAATGACTTGTTACTGTCTGCTAATAGTGACCTTAGATAAATACTGGCGACCATTATCACATCTTGCTGTGACTCCATTTGAGTACACCGGCGTAGTTCTTGGCTTGGTTCTGGTGTTTAGAACTAACACCGGTCACGAACGTTGGTGGGAAGCTCGAAAATTATGGGGTGGCATCAATAATCAATGTCGAAACCTCGTCATTCAGACTTTAAATTACAGCAAAGATTTAAATAATAACCCTCAAAACAAACAGTGGAGTGAAGATGTGGTGAAGTGGACTATTGCATTTTCTTTTGCGTCTAAAGAATACTTACGTAATAGTAATAACTTAGATGAGTTAACCGATTTACTAAATAAACAGGAGATTGAGACACTGAGGTCTTCTATTCACATGCCTCTGTTCGCCGCCAATAAAATAGCCTTCTTATTACAACAGGCTCGGGTTACCCATCATATAGATGGCTTTGTTTTTGAAAAACTAGAAGGACAACGTATTTTGCTAATTGATCACATTGGCGGCTGTGAAAGAATCCTTAAAACACCTATGCCACTGGTTTATGCAATTAAAGCAAGACGGTTTATTTTAATTTTTTTGTTATTACTACCGTTTTCATTAATTGAAAACTTGGAGTTCAGTGCCGTATTCATTTATTTTTTAGTCGCTTATCCATTGTTATCTTTGGATAGAATTGGTATCGAACTACAAAACCCATTTAGCACTAAAAATTTAAGTCACTTACCTTTGCACTCTATTTGCGACAGTATAAAACTTTATTGCC
>CAIPDT010000012.1 GCA_903863905.1 uncultured Methylococcaceae bacterium | reverse complement strand
TTGATGGCGTACTATCCTGTGCAAGTTGAAAAAATATTGCATCGTTATGAAACGCTTGTAAATGTGTATGGTGAACAAGTGGTTCGTGCACGTTATGACAAAGAAGAGACGATTATCCTAGATGAGTTTTTAGTGCATGGTAACGTTATTCATGCAGAACGAGTGCGTGCAGAAAGTGAAGGAGAAGCACCTAACTTTCAACCATTGGTTGAAGCATGGGGTGGTGTAACTTTGTTTTATCGTAAAGGTATGAAAGATGCGCCGGCATATCGTCAAAATCATGAAGAAATTAGTGAAGCTTTAGAAGAAGGTATTGCGTTGGCTGAAGGTATGAGTCCTTTAGGGGCTGAGCCTGATGAGTATGGCCATTTAGCGTCTGTTGATTTTGAAAAATTAGTTTTAGACGGTGATCGTTGGGTCAACTCCGGTGAGATTGTAAATGTGCCGTTAAGAAGTTTATATGTGGCCGCAGGTACTTCACCCAATACTATTTATCAAAGTGAATACCCAGATACTTTTGTCATGGATAAATGGTTTTTCCAGCGTTATGAGCCAGAGTGGAATAATGATAGCATTGAGTTAGTGCCTATGCATGATGAGAAAATGCCTAAGTTAGGTAAACCTGCACCTTTAACGTCTTATCAAAAAGATGGTAAGTTTATTAGTTTCTATGGTGATAACCATCCAGTGTATGCTGGGAACGTGGTTAAAGCGATGGCCAGCGCTAAGAATGGTTACCCTTATGTGACTCAGTTATTTGCTAAGGAATTAGCTAACTTAGATGCGACAAAACAAGCTGAGCGTGATGCGGATTTAACGGCTTTGTTCTCACGATTGGATGAGGCCTTTAGAGCCACTATTGTGGCTATTAATCGTTTAACGCCGACCATTATTGAAGTGGTTGTTAAGGCGCCGTTAGCGGCGCAGAAGTTTTATCCAGGACAATTTTATCGTGTGCAAAACTATGAAGCCTTTGCGCCAACAGTTGAAGGCACAGTGTTAGCGGCAGAAGGCTTGGCTTTAACGGGTGCTGAAGTGGATAAAGAAAAAGGCACTATTTCTTTAATTGCTTTAGAAATGGGATCTTCTTCGCGTTTATGTGCTTCTTGGAAAGTAGGTGATCCACTGGTCATTATGGGTGTAACTGGCACGCCAACGGATATTCCAAGCAATCAAACTGTGCTGTTGTTAGGTGGCGGTTTGGGTAACGCGGTATTATTCTCAATTGGTAAAGCGCTTCGTGCAGCCAACAATCGGGTGATTTATTTCGCGGGTTATAAATATTCTCAAGACCGATTTAAAGTGGAGGATGTAGAAGCGGCGGCAGATTTAATTGTGTGGTCTGTTGATAAAGGTGAAGGTGTTGAGGCAATTGTTCCCACCCGCCCACAAGATAAAAGCTTTGTTGGCAATATCTTGGAATGTATGGTGGCTTATGCGACGGGTGAGTTAGGTGATCAGCCTATTTCTTTAGCGGATGTTGATCATTTAGTGGTGATTGGTTCCGACCGTATGATGGCAGCAGTGAAATCAGCCCGTTTTGATGTGTTAAAACCTTATCTTAAAAAAGCGCATCATGCGATTGGGTCTATCAACTCACCGATGCAATGTATGATGAAAGGAATTTGTGCGCAGTGTTTGTGTAAACATGTAGACGCAGATTCTGGTAAGGAATATTTTGTGTATTCTTGCTATAACCAAGATCAAGATTTAGATAAAGTGGACTTTACACATTTAAATGCCCGTTTACGTCAAAATACGGTACAAGAAAAATTATCTAACTTGTGGTTAGATTACTTATTTGAAAAGCAATAAATAACTCAGTTTATTAAAACGTTGGTGAATAATAACGGGTAAGCCATTGAATGGTTTACCCGTTATTTTTGTGATGCCAGTCATGAATAATAAGCTATTGAATAAGGAGTAATATCTGAACACGAATGAAGATTGTCTTTGTGGGTCGGGCTTTCGGTATGATGTCTGTTGTGAACCGTTTCATTTAGCGCAAAAATTACCTGCAACGGCTGAACAACTGATGCGTTCAAGGTATAGTGCTTATGTTTTACGTAACTCTGAATATTTGCAACAAACATGGAATGTAACAAAGCGACCTGAGGCCATTGATTTTTCGCGAGAAAAAATAACCTGGTTGCGGCTTGAAATTACCGATATAAAAAAGGGCGGAGCTAAAGATACTAAAGGTGTCGTGGCGTTTAAAGCTTTTTATAATGCGGATGGTGAAGAGTGTGTTATGAATGAAATTAGTCGGTTTACTAAAATAGCCGGACGTTGGTTTTATTTGGATGGGGTTATAAAATCGATGGGCAAAGTGGATATGCAAACTAATCAGGGTAAAAATGCACCGTGTACTTGTGGTAGTGGTAAGAAATTTAAACGTTGCTGCGGGGGCGATTAAACGTGCCTTATTCATATAACGTTGACTTAAAATTAGGTCGTTTTTGTGAATAATTTAAATAATACAACGGCATTTTGCAATATCAACGACAATAGATTGACTTATCGGCGAGTAGTCGTAGAAAATAACCCTTTTAGATTGATAAACACTATTAAAATTACGCATGGTTAACAGCGTTTCTTCTCAAGATAATTTAGTCTCTGTCCGTAATCTGACATTTTCTCGTGGCAGTAAGAAAATTTTTGACGATATTTCGTTAGATTTTCAACGCGGTAAAATAACAGCGATTATGGGCCCCAGTGGTACCGGAAAAACAACCTTATTAAAGCTAATAGGGGGGCAACTATTTCCTGATCACGGATCTGTTTTTGTTGATGGGAAAAATGTGCATCAGTTACGTAGAGCAGAGTTGTATGATCTGCGTAAACGATTGGGAATGCTTTTTCAAAGTGGAGCTTTATTAACGGACATGACAGTGTTTGATAATGTGGCGTTCCCTTTACGAGAACATACTCATTTGCCGGAGTCAATGATTCGAACGTTGGTTTTAATGAAGTTGCAAGCGGTTGGTCTGCGCGGTGCAAAAGATTTAATGCCTAATGAGTTATCTGGCGGGATGTCGAGACGAGTTGCGTTAGCAAGAGCTATTGCACTTGATCCAATGATGATCTTATATGATGAGCCTTTCACTGGACAAGACCCCATTTCAATGGGTGTTTTAGTGCATTTGATTAAATCACTGAATAATATTTTAGGTTTAACCAGTATTATTGTTTCGCATGATGTCCATGATACCTCAGCGATAGCAGATTATATTTATGTCCTTTCAGAAGGAAAAATAGTTGGGCAAGGAACGCCAGAACAAATACAACAGTCAGATTCTGAGTGGGTGAAACAATTTATGACGGGTGCAGCGGATGGGCCTGTACATTTTCATTATCCCTCAAAAGATTATGTGGATGATTTACTGTCAATAGGTAAACGTTATTAATCGTAGTAATAGATAGCTTTTAGTTTTTGCTACTATGGTTTCTTTATAAATCAACGCTAACAGTGTAGATATACTATAAAATGATTCGGTTTATACAAAATTTGGGTAAAAGTACACGCATTAGTTTCACTAAGTTAGGGCGGGCGAGTTACTTTCTGATACAAATTATATCGGGGATTGCCAGCGTCTTAGTTCGACCTCGATTACTCTTAAATCAATTGTATTCAGTTGGAGTACTTTCGTTCTTAATTATTACCATTTCTGGGTTGTTCGTAGGTATGGTGTTGGGCTTACAGGGTTATTACACGTTATCAGATTTTGGTGCTGAAGAAACTTTAGGTGTCATGGTTGCGGCTTCTCTAGTGAGAGAGTTGGGGCCTGTTGTTTCTGCCCTTTTATTTGCCGGCCGTGCTGGATCCGCATTGACGGCTGAAATTGGTCTTATGAAAGCAACCGAACAGCTATCCGGTATGGAAATGATGGCTGTTGATCCAGTAAAGCGAATCATTACGCCGCGTTTTTTGGCTGGGTTTATTTCAATGCCTTTATTAGCTGGACTTTTTAGTGCAGTAGGTATTATTGGCGGTGAAATGATTGGCTCAGGTTTGTTAGGCGTAGATGAAGGTGCTTATTGGTCGCAGATGCAAGCGGGAATAGACTTTTATGATGATATTATCAATGGGGTGATTAAAAGTGTTGTGTTTGGTTTTGTAACATCTTGGATCGCATTATTTGAAGGATATGACGCTATCCCAACGTCTGAAGGTGTTAGCAGGGCGACCACGCGAACCGTTGTTAACTCAGCATTTAGTATTTTAGGTCTGGATTTTATCTTAACTGCACTTATGTTTGGAGACAATTAATATGCAGCACACCACTACCCAAGATACCTTGGTCGGGCTTTTTGTCGCCTCAGGTATTGTAGGGCTTTTTTTTCTTGCTATGCACGTAAGTAATTTAAGTTCTTTTTCTGATCAAGATAGCTATGTTATCACTGCTCGTTTTGAAAATTCAGGCGGGTTAAAAGTTAAATCCCCCGTATCAGCGGCAGGCGTTAAAATTGGTAAGGTTACTTCGATTAGTTTCGATCCTAAAACTTACGAATCGGTCGTTCAACTGAACATTGATGCAAAATACAATACATTACCTGACGATACTACCGCGAGTATTTTTACGGCGGGTTTATTAGGTGAACAATATGTTAATTTAGAGCCAGGTGGTTCTGAAGAGTACTTAAAATCGAATGGTAAAATTGAAATTACGCAGTCTGCCATTATTCTTGAGAAAGCAATAGGTCAATTTTTGTTTAAATCTGCGGAAGAAAAAAAGTGACCAAACTGAGTATTCTCGAACATGGTGTAGGTAGTTATATTGTTGATGGTGATTTGACTTTTGCAACGATCGATACAAAAATTCTAAAATCATTTGCATTTCTAAACGCTACAAAACATATTACGATTGATTTGGGTCGAGTGGTTTGTACGGATAGTGCAGGGTTGGCTTTGATGATTGAATGGATAAAATATGCCCGACATCATCGCACGCAACTCGTGTTTAAAAATATTCCAGAACAGCTATTTAATCTCGCAAAGTTAAGTGGCTTTGATAAAACTAGCCATTTTACACAGCAAACTGGACAGGGGCATGATGTTGAGCCCTTACCTTATACAGAAACTATTTAAAAATTACCGAATATGGATAAATTAATTATTACCGGTGGCACACGTCTCTCTGGAGAGTTACGAATTTCAGGTGCTAAAAATGCTGCGCTTCCTATATTGGCTGCGACATTGCTCTCAGAAACGCCGGTGAGTGTAGGTAACATTCCTCATTTGCATGACATCACGACTACAATGGAATTGTTGGGTCGTATGGGTGTTCATTTGGTCGTTGATGAAAAAATGAACATCGAAGTGGATAGTAGCACTATTAATAGCTATGAAGCTCCGTATGAATTAGTCAGAACTATGCGTGCATCTATATTGGTATTAGGTCCATTATTGGCACGTTTTGGTGAAGCGCATGTTTCTTTACCGGGTGGTTGTGCTATTGGAACTCGCCCTGTTGATATCCATATCAATGGATTGATTAAGATGGGAGCAGATATTACTGTTGAAGGCGGATTTATTCATGCAAAAGTGAAGCGCCTTAAGGGTTGTCGTTTAGTCCTTGAACAAATTACCGTCACAGGAACTGAAAATTTATTGATGGCCGCTACCTTAGCAGAAGGTGTAACCATTATTGAAAATGCCGCTAAAGAGCCTGAAGTAACTGATTTAGCTCATTTCCTTAATGCGATGGGTGCAAAGATCACTGGGATTGGTACGGATGTATTGGTTATTGAAGGTGTAGAAAAATTGGGTGTAGACGGATTACATTACGATATATTGCCTGACAGAATTGAAACAGGAACCTACTTGATTGCGGCGGCTATTACGGGGGGTAAAGTAAAGCTTAAAAATACTCGCCCCGATATTCTGGATGCGGTGTTAGAAAAATTAGTGGAAGCGGGTGCCGAAATTACCACTGGTGAAGATTGGATTGCTTTAGATATGCACGGTAAAAAGCCGAAAGCAGTGTCTTTAAGAACCGCTCCTTACCCGGCATTTCCTACCGATATGCAGGCACAATTTATTGCGATGAATGCTATTGCGGATGGCGTTGGTATTATTACTGAAACTATTTTTGAAAACCGTTTTATGCACGTGCAAGAATTGCAGCGTATGGGAGCTAACATCAAATTAGAATCCAATACCGCTATTTGTACGGGTGTAAAAAAATTGATTGGTGCGCCAGTGATGGCTACCGATTTAAGAGCGTCTGCCAGTTTAGTCGTGGCTGCTTTAGTGGCAGAGGGAAGTACTTTAGTAGATCGAATTTACCATATTGATCGTGGTTATGATCATATTGAAGAAAAACTTGCTCAGTTAGGTGCCACGATTCGTCGTGTGCCAAGGTAAGGTTTTAAAATGTTAACGATTGCAGTATCAAAAGGTCGGATTTATGAAGATGCTTTGCCTTTGTTGGCCGAAGCCGGTATTGTGCCAACCGATGATCCAAAGACCTGTCGTAAATTAATATTGGCAACCACTCGTCCCGATGTGCAGTTGGTCATTATTCGTGCGACTGACGTACCTACTTTTGTAGAATATGGCGCAGCAGATTTAGGTATTGCTGGCAAAGATGTTTTGATAGAGCATGGTGCTGAAAGTCTCTATGAACCTTTAGATTTAAATATTGCTTGCTGTCGATTAATGACGGCAGCCCATAAAGATGCCCCTCCATTGAGTGGGCGTATTCGAGTCGCTACCAAGTACGTAAAAATTGCGCAAAATTATTTTGCCAGCCAAGGTATTCAAGCAGAAATTATTAAGCTGTATGGATCAATGGAGCTTGCTCCATTAGTAGGATTAGCTGATTGTATTGTTGATTTAGTCGATACCGGAAATACGCTGAAAGCGAATGATCTGGAGCCACGAGAATTGATTATGAATATCAGTTCACGGCTAGTGGTCAATAAAGCAGCTATGAAAATGAAGCATGAAGCCATTTCAGCTTTACTGACACAGTTTGAAAAAACATTGGCCAATAGGTAACCGTATGTCTGATTTAATAATGCTAAAATTAGATGCCTCCACATCAGATTTTAGTCAGCAATTAAGGCAACTATTAGCGTGGGATGAAACGGATGATTTAGATATTCAGATGCGGGTATCAGACATTATTGCAAATGTCCGTAAAAATGGTGACAGTGCAGTTATAGAATACACAAATCGTTTTGATCATCGTCAAATTGCACAAGCCACTGAATTAGAGGTGTCTAAAGACACGCTTAAATCTGCGTGGGAGCGGTTGCCAGTAGACCAAGCTAGGGCGCTTCAAACTGCGGCTGATCGAGTGCGGGCTTATGCAGAACATCAAAAAATACAATCTTGGCAGTATACTGAGGCGGATGGCACAGTATTAGGTCAAAAGGTAACACCTTTAGATCGGGTTGGTTTATATGTGCCTGGTGGTAAAGCGGCTTATCCTTCTTCAGTTTTAATGAATGCTATTCCTGCAAAAGTAGCGGGAGTTGGTGAATTAATTATGGTTGTACCCATGCCGCAAGGCGAGGCTAATGAATTGGTATTAGCGGCAGCTTTTTTGGCTGGTGTTGATCGAGTTTTTTCGATTGGCGGTGCACAAGCTGTTGCGGCTCTGGCTTACGGGACAGAATTGATTCCATCTGTAGCTAAAATAGTAGGGCCCGGTAATATTTACGTGGCGACCGCCAAGAAACTGGTTTTTGGTCAAGTAGGCATTGATATGATCGCTGGGCCTTCTGAGATATTAGTTATTTGCGACGGTAAAACGAATCCCGATTGGATTGCAATGGACTTATTTTCTCAAGCAGAACATGATGAAAATGCACAAGCCATTTTAATTAGTGATGACGGTGCTTTTTTACAGGCCGTTGAGCAAAGTATTAATGCCTTATTACCGACGATGGAGCGTGCTGAGATTATTCGATCGTCGTTGTCGACGCGAGGCGCTTTAATTAAAGTAGACTCTTTAAGCCAAGCCGCAGACGTTGCTAATATTATTGCTCCAGAGCATTTAGAGTTATCCGTTGCAGAGCCAGAAGCATTAAGTGCGAAAATACGCCATGCTGGGGCTATCTTTATGGGGCGCTATACAGCAGAAGCTTTAGGTGATTATTGCGCTGGGCCCAATCATGTATTACCCACGTCTAGCACAGCACGATTTTCTTCCCCTTTGGGCGTTTATGATTTCCAAAAGCGATCAAGCATCATTTATTGTTCTGATGTGGGCGCTGATACCTTGGGTAAAACGGCATCAATTTTAGCGCGAGGTGAAAGTTTGACGGCTCATGCGCGATCTGCGGAATATAGAATTAAATAAGTTTTAAAGTCATTAATTGTAGTTAATGACGTTGTAAGCTTTTAACATTAAGTAGTGAACTATGACTCAAAGCAATTTAATCTCCCACGTTATTCGTAAAGAAGTCTTGGCTATGAGCGCTTATAAAGTG
Source organism: uncultured Methylococcaceae bacterium (assembly GCA_903863905.1). Taxonomy (GTDB): domain Bacteria; phylum Pseudomonadota; class Gammaproteobacteria; order Methylococcales; family Methylomonadaceae; genus Methylobacter_C. The sequence continues at coordinate 18,971 of CAIPDT010000012.1, read as the reverse complement.
GCTGATGCAACAGGATTAATTAAGCTGGATGCGATGGAAAATCCTTATAGTTGGCCCGAATCAATTAAAGCAGAGTGGTTAGCAATTTTAAAAGAGTGTCCGTTAAATCGATACCCTGATCCAGATGCTAAAACGCTTACGCAAACACTCAAGCAGTTAACGCACTTGCCAGATCAATTTGAAATATTACTGGGTAATGGATCGGATGAGATTATTCAGTTGCTTTTGATGGCGTTGCCTGAGGCTTCGGCGGTATTGGCACCGGCACCGGGATTTGTAATGTATAAGCAAATCAGCGACTCATTAGGCTTAAAATACATTGGAGTGCCTTTATTAACAGAGGGTTTTGATTTAGATTTGCCGGCAATGTTGTTGGCGATTGAACAGCATCGACCTCACGTTATATTTTTAGCGTATCCTAATAATCCAACGGCAAATTTATTTAACGAAAACGCCATTGTAGAGATTATAAAAACTGCTCCAGGCTTAGTGGTCATTGATGAGGCGTATGCCCCGTTTGCCAGTGCTAGTTTTGTCGATCAATTGGGTCATTATGACAATATATTAGTGATGCGGACGGTGTCTAAACTAGGCCTTGCGGGCCTAAGATTGGGCTATCTAATGGGTAGACCTGATATCATTGAGCAATTGAATAAGATTCGACTTCCTTATAATATTAATAGTCTTACTCAAGTGAGTGCAGACTTTGCTTTGTCTAATAAAAGCTTTTTTGATGAGCAAACGCAAGCGATTTGTCAGGAGCGTACGCTTGTATCAAAGGCATTGAATGAATTTAAAGAGATTATTGCCTATCCCAGTGCGGCTAATTTTATTCTATTTAAAACCCCAGAAGGTAAAGCGACCGATATTTTCTTATCGATAAAAAACCAAGGTGTTTTAATTAAAAATATGACGAGCCAAGGCGGGGTATTAACAGATTGTTTGCGAGTGACGATAGGGAAGCCAGAAGAAAATAAGGCATTTCTTGATGCATTGCAAAATAGTCTTAAAGAGTTGTAGCCATTGTAAATTAAGCAGGATGATTAGTTAAAATTGTAAAGTATCTTTAACAATTCGAACTAAGCGCTTCAAATTCACCTGCTTCTAGTGTTATATTGACGAAAATAATAATAAGCTGCAAAGCCACGGATAAAATCAGGAGACTTCCATAATGAATAATAAAGGCGTAGATAAATCTAAGCGCCAGTTTTTAACCTCGGCATTAACCGTGGTTGGGGCTGTAGGATCAGGCTATTTAGCCGTTCCTTTTCTTGCTCAAATGCAGCCAAGTGTAAAAGCGATGGCGGCTGGAGCACCAGTTGAAGTAGATATTAGTAAAATGGAAGTCGGTCAACTTATAAGAGTTGCATGGAGAGGCAAGCCGGTATGGGTTCTTAATAGAACGCCCGAGGTTTTGGAGCGGTTAAAAACATTAGATGCAGAACTTAGAGATCCATTATCTAATGATTCAGAGCAGCCTAGTTCAAGTAAAAATGCTGGCAGATCAATGAAGCCAGAAATTTTTGTCGCGGTCGGTTTATGTACACATTTAGGATGTTCTCCAACATTCCGTCCTGAAGTTTCGCCAGTTGATTTAGGAGAAAAGTGGAAGGGTGGATTTTTCTGTCCATGTCATGGTTCTTGGTTTGATTTAGCCGGTCGTGTTTACCGCGGTGTACCTGCGCCCACTAATTTAGAAGTTCCGCCTTATCGTTATGTAAGTGATACGCGCATTATTATTGGTGAAACCGCTGAGGAGAAAAACGCATGAAACCAACCCGATTAAGTGAATGTGGCAATTGGGTTTTAGATCGATTCCCTGTCACAAAATTTTGGAATGATCACATGGCGCATTACTATGCGCCAAAGAACTTTAATATTTGGTATTTCTTTGGGTCGCTTGCCTTATTGGTGTTAGTGAATCAAATTATTACTGGTATTCTGTTAACTATGAATTACAAGCCGGATGCAAAGTTAGCATTTGACTCTGTTGAATATATTATGCGTGACGTGCCGTGGGGGTGGCTAGTGCGTTATATGCATTCAACGGGAGCCTCGGCTTTTTTTATTGTGGTTTACTTACACATGTTTAGAGCCTTGATCTATGGGTCATTTAAACATCCTCGTGAGTTAATCTGGATTTTTGGGATGTTGTTGTTTGTAGCCCTGATGGCAGAAGCCTTTATGGGATACTTATTACCTTGGGGACAAATGTCTTTTTGGGGTGCACAGGTTATTATTTCTTTATTTAGTGCTATTCCCGTGATCGGTGACGATTTATCTCTATGGATTAGAGGTGACTATGTTATTGCTGACGCGACTCTAAATCGATTTTTTGCCTTTCATGTAATTGCCGTGCCTTTAGTGTTGGTTATGCTGGTGTTTATGCACTTAGTTGCTTTACATGAAGTGGGTTCAAATAATCCAGATGGTATTGAAATTAAAGCCTCTAAAGATCCTTGGGGTCATCCTATTGATGGGATACCTTTCCACCCTTATTACACAGTTAAAGATTTAGTTGGGGTTGGGGTATTTTTATTGTTCTTTGCAACAGTTATCTTTTATATGCCAGAAGTGGGCGGCTATTTTCTAGAGCACGCCAACTTTATTCCGGCTGATCCAATGAAGACACCTGAGCATATTGCACCGGTTTGGTATTTCACACCCTTTTATTCAATTCTAAGAGCGATTCCTGATAAGTTTGCCGGTGTTATTGGTATGGGTGGGTCAATTGTGGTGTTGTTTTTGATGCCTTGGTTAGACCGTTGCCCAGTTAAATCGATTCGTTATCGTGGTGGCATTTTTAAGAAAGCGTTGTTCCTCTTTGTGGTTAGTTTTTTAGCTTTGGGTTATTTGGGAACTCAACCTGTTACCCCTGTCGCTACTACCATGGCGAGATTGTTTACGACAATTTATTTTGGCTTCTTCTTGTTGATGCCGATCTATACTCGATGGGAAAAAACAAAACCAGTGCCTAGACGTCTAACCAAGGTACATAGTCTTGAAGAACAATTGCATGCGATTGAAGAGCAATTACCCGCATTTATTGAAGAAATTACAGAATTAAAGCCCGCATCGACTGAGATTGGTGATGCTGCCTTTAAAGGGACGTTTTTTAATAGAAGACCGAATCCTAAAGGGATTGCACATGTTATTAGTCGTGTAGCGATCAAATTAAAAGGGAGCCTTGATTGATATGAAAAATTTAAAAGCTTTACTTCTATTATTGATGCTATCGTTTGGTGCAAATGCCTCTGAAGGCGTTGAATTACAATCAGCAGATATTGATTTGTCTGATAATGCTTCATTACAACGAGGTGCTCAACATTTTGTGACGTATTGTTTGGGATGTCATTCTGCAAAACACATGCGTTACTTGCGTTTTGCACTGGATGCCAATATCGACAAAGAAAAGGTTTTGAAAGATATCGCGCCTGAAGGGGCGAGTATTTATGATCAAATTCATAGTGCGATGAATAAGCATGATGCCGAAAAATGGTTTGGTGTACAACCCCCAGATTTATCATTAATTGCTCGATCACGTGGTGCAGATTGGTTATATAGTTATTTAAAAAGTTACTATATAGATCCTTCTCGTCCTTTTGGTGTTAATAATTTAGTGTTTGAAGATACTGCAATGCCAAATCCTTTATGGCAATTGCAAGGCGAGCAACACGCCGAAGCTAGAAAAACCATTTATGGTGAATATACTAAGCTTGTCTTAGATGAGCCAGGTAAACTTTCAGAAAAAGAATTTGATCTGTTTGTTAACGATCTGGTTAATTTTCTCGTGTATGTAGGCGAACCGGTTCAATTAGAAAGAGAGCGATTGGGTAAATACGTAATCTTCTTTTTGTTAATCTTTACAGTGATTGCTTATCTGTTGAAAAAAGAATATTGGAAGGACGTAGATTAACTAAATTAAGTTTAATTTAGTTAATATTGACGTATTTTTAAGTAGTTAGCGTTATAAATTGTATATAACGCTACCTTAAAACACTTGCTGAATATGCTACAATGACCCTTTTATTGCCCAACACGTCCAAAGAGGTTGCTATTCGTGGCAAATATTATTACTCGTAAATCTGTGATGACACTTTTTTCATCTCCAACCTGTGCAATGAGTCATTGTGCTCGATTTGTTTTACATGAAAAAGCCGTTGCAGCAGATATAGAATATTATGACCCGACTGATGCTCCAGAAGATTTACTTGAGCTTAATCCAACTGGAACGTCTCCAACCTTAATCGAACGGGATTTAGTTCTTTATGATACCCGTATCATCATGGAATATTTAGATGAGCGTTTTCCTCATCCGCCACTACATCAAATGGACCCCGTTTCCCGCGCAAATGCTCGAATGTTAATCAAACGTATCGATCAAGATTGGTATCAATTGTTGGAAGAAATACAAGGTTCAGGTGAGAAAAAAGCAAGTAAAGCCCGAAAAATACTGAGGGAAAGTATTTTGTCTGCGACACCTATTTTTGCGGCTCGACCGTATTTTATGAGCGATGAGTTTTCCTTAATAGATTGTGCTATTGCGCCCTTGTTGTGGCGACTCCCAAGTTTAGGGATTGACATATCGACGCCAAATGAAGAAATTATTAATTATGCCCAGCGCATATTTAAACGCCCCGCTTTTAAACGAAGTTTGAGTGATGCTGAAAAAGATATGACGGATGTAATAAAATAATGGCTGAAAAAATGACATCACTAAAACCGTATCTGATTAGATCTATTTATGATTGGATTATTGATAATGATTTAACGCCTTATCTTCTTGTTGATGCAGAAAATACCCAAGCCGTTGTTCCACAACATTTAGTGGAAGACGGTAAAATAATTTTGAATGTGCGGCCTCAAGCAATACACGGATTATTGTTAGGAAATACAGAGATTACCTTTAATGCTAGGTTCAATGGTAGGCCTACCGGTATCGCGGTGCCTATTGCGGCTGTGATGGCTATTTATGCAAAAGAAAATGGAAAAGGTATGATTTTTGATTTGGAAGAAGATGTTTCTGATGAAACCCCTCCGCCCGAAAAAAAACCACCATCAAGGCCTAATTTGCGGATAGTAAAGTAAGTAAAAAACCAATAATACTCAATAATAAAGTTAGGTTTTATAGTGGTCTGATACTATTTATGATTGATGTTTTATTTTTAGTACTACAGTAGTTAATAAACTCACCGTATAATAGGCGGTTATTTTAGTAATAGTTAGGTGTGGTTTATGCAAATTATTCAGGAAGCGCTCACGTTTGATGACGTTTTATTAGTACCTGCGCACTCTACTGTGCTGCCACGTGATGTAGAAATGAAAACCCAGTTGACCCGAGGTATTACACTCAATATTCCTCTGGTTTCAGCTGCTATGGATACAGTCACAGAAGCACGGCTCGCTATTGCGATTGCACAAGAGGGTGGCATTGGTATTATTCATAAGAATATGACCGTTGAGCAGCAAGCTCGCGAAGTTCGCCACGTAAAAAAATACGAAAGTGGCGTTATTAAAGATCCCATTACCGTTTCTCCTGATGTCAGTATTCGTGACGTCATTAAATTAACGCGCTCTAAAAATATCTCAGGGGTTCCCGTTGTTAATGGCGATGAATTAGTTGGCATTGTAACTAGTCGTGATTTGCGTTTTGAAACCCGTTTTGATGAACCCGTTTCAAAAGTAATGACGCCTAAAGAACGTTTAATAACAGTGAGTGAAAATGCCGATCGTAAAGAAGCAATTGCTTTATTACATAAGCATCGCATTGAGAAAGTGTTGGTGGTTAATGACAGTTTCCATTTGTGCGGCATGATCACTGTTAAAGATATTCAAAAAGCCAAAGATTATCCTTTTGCTTGTAAAGATGAGCAAGAGCGCTTACGAGTAGGGGCGGCAGTTGGAACAGGGGTCGGCACTGATGAGCGTGTCGCTGCTTTAGTCGCAGCTGGCGTTGATGTTATTGTTGTTGATACAGCACATGGACATTCTCAAGGGGTATTGGATAAGGTGCGTTGGGTTAAGCAGACCTATCCTAATGTTCAAGTGATTGGTGGCAATATTGCCACGGCTGCTGCCGCGTTAGCGTTGGTTGAAGCTGGCGCAGATGGCGTAAAAGTGGGCATTGGCCCCGGATCCATTTGTACCACCCGTATTGTTGCGGGTGTGGGTGTGCCACAAATTACGGCCGTCAGTAATGTCGCAGAGGCACTTAAAGGCACAGGTGTACCTTTAATCGCAGATGGCGGCATTCGTTATTCGGGTGATGTGGCTAAAGCATTAGCGGCAGGAGCACATGCGGTTATGTTGGGCGGTTTGTTTGCAGGTACTGAAGAAGCACCCGGGGAAGTTGAATTATTTCAAGGTCGCTCATATAAGTCTTATCGTGGCATGGGTTCTCTAGGTGCGATGGGTCAACAACAAGGCTCAAGTGATCGTTATTTCCAAGAAGAAACGGATTCCGTAGAAAAACTAGTCCCTGAAGGTATTGAAGGTCGCGTGCCGTATAAAGGCAGTTTATTAGCCGTCATTCATCAATTACTCGGTGGGATTCGTGCCAGCATGGGTTATACCGGCAATCAAACGATTGAGTTATGGCATGAAAATGCCCAGTTTGTTCGAGTGACCAGTGCGGGCATGAGAGAAAGTCACGTTCATGATGTGACAATTACTAAAGAAGCCCCTAATTACCGCGTTGAATAGCGTGTCTTTATAAAGCTATTTCATTCATATCCTATATTTGGCTTTATTCTATGAAGATCACGCGTTGATTTTCATAGAAGCAAGGCCTACCTGAGCACATTTCAGTCAATCAATAATAAAGCAGCCCGTGAAACAAGAATCTACTAATATCCATACCCATAAAATTCTGATTTTAGATTTTGGCTCTCAATACACCCAGTTAATTGCTCGACGTATTCGAGAGATTGGAGTTTATTGTGAGATTTATTCCTGTGAGTGTTCTGAGTCAGAGATTAAAAACTTTGCACCGAATGGCATTATCTTGTCGGGTGGCCCTGATACCGTCACCAGTGGTGATACACCCCGAGCACCGCAGTGTGTTTTTGATTTAGGTATCCCAGTATTGGGTATTTGTTATGGTATGCAAACCATGACAGAGCAAATGGGCGGTAAAGTTGAAAGCTCAGATCACCGTGAATTTGGTTATGCACAAATCAGAGCCCGTGGTCATTCAAAACTATTAACCGGTATTGAAGATCATCTTTCTCCAGAAGGCTTTGGCTTATTAGATGTCTGGATGAGTCATGGTGATCGAGTGGTTGATTTGCCCGAAGGCTTTAGTTTGATAGCTAGTTCTGATGGTGCACCGATTGCAGGTATTGCCAACGAAGAAAAATCTTTTTATGCCCTACAATTTCATCCAGAAGTGACGCATACAAAACAAGGTGGACGGATTCTATCTCGTTTTGTACTCGATATTTGTGGGTGTGAAGCGTTATGGACAGCCAGTAATATTATTGAAGATAGCATTAACGCAGTTAGAGAAAAGGTCGGTACCGATCATGTTATCTTAGGCTTGTCAGGCGGCGTGGATTCTTCTGTTGTAGCGGCCTTATTGCATAAAGCGATTAAAGATCAGTTAACCTGTGTGTTTGTTGATACCGGCTTATTACGTTTAAACGAAGGCGATCAGGTCATGGCGACCTTTGCAGAACACATGGGCGTAAAGGTTATTAGAGTCGATGCTGAAGTACGTTATTTGGCTGCCTTAGCTGGAGTGACTGATCCAGAGCAAAAGCGTAAAATTATCGGTAACTTATTTGTCGAAATTTTTGATGAAGAAGCCTCAAAAATAAATGATGCAAAATGGTTGGCACAGGGCACTATTTATCCAGACGTAATTGAATCGGCGGGATCAAAAAGTGGTAAAGCGCATTTGATTAAGTCACATCATAATGTAGGCGGCTTACCCGAAAACATGATTTTAAAGCTAGTAGAGCCGCTACGAGAGTTGTTTAAAGATGAAGTGAGGCGATTAGGCTTAGAATTAGGTTTGCCGGCTGATATGGTGTTTCGTCATCCATTTCCGGGGCCAGGCTTAGGCGTCAGAATTTTAGGTGAAGTTAAAAAAGAATTTGCTGACTTATTACGTCAAGCTGATGCTATTTTTATCGAAGAGTTGTATCGACATGATCTTTATAATAAAGTGAGTCAAGCGTTTGCGGTATTTTTACCGGTAAAATCAGTGGGTGTCATGGGGGATGGTCGTCGTTATGATTACGTGATTGCTATTCGTGCCGTAGAAACGATTGATTTTATGACTGCACGTTGGGCACACCTACCTTATGAGTTTTTAGATTTAATCTCTCGTCGTATTATCAATGAAGTGCCTGGTATCTCTCGTGTTGCTTATGATATATCTGGAAAACCACCCGCTACGATTGAATGGGAATAAACCCCGAGCAAGATGAAGCATGGATGCGCTACGCTTTTCGCTTAGCGCAACGTGCTGAACAACAAGGAGAAGTGCCCGTCGGAGCGATTGTTGTGAAAGATAATCGCTGTATTGCCGAAGGTTGGAATAGCGTTATTACCCATCACGACCCTTCCGCTCATGCAGAGATTGTGGCCTTAAGAGCCGCTGGCTTAGCTTTAGAAAATTATAGAATTAACGATACGACGCTGTACGTGACCTTAGAGCCCTGTGTTATGTGTATGGGGGCATTGGCTCATGGCAGGGTAAAACGCTTGGTATTCGGCGCGTATGACCCTAAAAGAGGTGCTGTTTGCAATGCTTTAAGTCTAAGTGACGCCAGTTTCTTAAATCATCGTGTAGAGTGGACGGGCGGCGTTTTAGAAGAAGCTTGTGCTGGGTTATTAAAAGACTTTTTTCGAGCGAGACGATAAACAGGCATAATCAGATTAATAAAAAGGATTGGTTTGACATTAAAACCAATCCTTATCAATAATTATCAAGACTCGCGTAACGCTTTATAACGGTTGATCAACGCATTAGTTGACGCATCGTGACTCGTGATAACGTCATTGTTTTTAAGTTCAGGTAAAATCACCCCGGCTAATACCTTGCCGAGTTCTACACCCATTTGATCAAACGAATTGATATTCCAAATAGCACCTTGCACAAAAATCTTATGTTCATAAAAAGCCAATAACGAACCTAAGGTTTTGGGGGTCATTTTGTTAAACAGAAATGAATTTGACGGTTTGTTGCCATCAAACACTTTAGACGCAACCAGTAAGGCGTCTTGTTGTTGTTCAGGACTTAATTTCTTTTTAACATCTTCAATGCATAAGCCGTTCATTAAGGCTTCTGGTTGAGCGAGAAAGTTTGAAATTAAAATATCGTGATGTTCAGGTAATTTATAGTGACTGTTCGCCGCGGCTAAGAAATCACACGGGATGAGTTTGGTGCCTTGATGAATTAACTGAAAAAAAGCATGTTGACCATTCGTACCCGGTTGCCCCCAAATAATAGGGCCCGTGTTGTAATCAACTTTCTCGCCTTGAAGATCAATACCCTTGCCATTACTTTCCATGTCGCCTTGTTGAAAATAATCAGCAAAATAACGCATGGATTGATCATAGGGTAACAAGGCATGAGATTCGGCATGGTAAAAGTTGTTATACCAAATACCTAATAAGCCCATTATGACCGGAATATTTTGTTCAAAAGGGGTGTCAAGGAAATGACAGTCCGCTTCATAAGCGCCTTGTAACAATTCTTCAAAATTATCCATGCCGATATATAAGGCAATGGATAATCCGACCGCAGACCATAATGAATAGCGTCCGCCAACCCAATCCCAAAACTCAAACATGTTTTCAGTATCAATACCAAATTGAGCAACATTTTCGGCATGAGTTGAAATTGCCACAAAATGTTTAGCAACAGTCGCTGGATCTTTAGCACTTTCAAGAAACCAATTTCTAGCAGACTTTGCATTCATCATCGTTTCTTGAGTATTAAATACTTTAGAGGCAATGATAAAGAGAGTGGTTTCTGGATTTAAAGATTTTAAGACTTCAATGATATTCGTTTGATCAATATTAGAGACGTAATGCACTTTAAGTGACGGTGAACTATACGGTGTTAACGCCATAGAAACCATTTTAGGACCTAAACCTGAGCCACCAATACCAATATTAACTACATCGGTAATTGATTTGCCGGTATAACCTTTCCATGCACCCGAGCGAACAGATTCACAAAAAGTACGCATTTTGGCTAACACCTGATTAATATCAGGCATCACATCTTGACCATCTACATAGATGGGTTGATTGCCTCTATTGCGTAAAGCCGTATGTAATACCGCCCTATGTTCCGTAGTGTTGATTTTTTCGCCAGAAAAAAGCGCTTTTGTTTTATCTTTTAGGCCTGCGTAATTTGCAAGTTCTAATAATAACGATACAGTGTCTTGTGATATCCGATTTTTTGAGTAATCAAATAGGATTTCATTAAAATTAATTGAAAATTTATTGAATCGGTCAGGGTCTTTTGTAAAAGCGTCGCGTACAGAATCATTTTTAGTATCTTGATAATGATTTTTTAAAGCGGTCCATGCTTTTGAGGAAGTCAACGATGACATGTTTTGGGCTCCGTTTGGAATAAGTTAGCTTAAGTCTACGAAAAGTATGGTTGGATAGCAAGAGCGCAATGAGTGCATTGTTATTTTCTTATTAAATGTGGGTTTTTAGAACAGATTCCTATCAATTCCTTTATTTAGAAAGGGGGGTGTGCTAGAGTTGGCATTGCTATCGGTTGGTATATAGCAAATGCCGCTTTTTTGTATTACATTAAACATAAAAATAGCATTAAAAAATTTCATATAATAATAATTATGTATCAATAATGGGAAGGTATTATGAATAAAGTACAATTAATAAGAAAAAGTTGCCTAGGTCTTTTAGGTTTGTTTTTTTCAGCATCAGTGTGGGCGCATGGTGGTGCAGCGGGTACGGATACCGATCAGTGTAAATTTGAACTAGAGCCCACTCATTGGGTTCATTATACTGCATATCAACCCAGTGCGTTTCCTGCAGAAGAATTTTGCGGTAATTTGCCTGGTCTTAATACTAAAACTCAATTGGTTTTTGATTACCAAGACATGAAATATAGAAACATGTTAATTGAGTTTGAAGTAACCAAAGAACCTGAAGGTACTCAAGTATTCTTCTTACCCAGTGCAAAACATAAAAAAGGTTCTGTTAACCTAGAATTACCTAATGGTGTTGCTGAAGCCGGTAAATATTTAATTCATATTACCTTGGTTCCAGATCCAACTGATCCAGACAGCGCCGGAAAAACTGAAAGATTAGACGTGCACATGGGCTTCAAAGCAGGCAGTGGACAATCAGTTAGTAAAAATAGTTTATTACTTTACGCATTCTTTGCTTTAGCGGGTTTATACGTATTGTATTTATCTAACTCGGGTTTTAAACGTAAAATTGACGAAGTAGTTACGAAAATAAAAAGTTAATTAAAGGTCTGATGTTACGCAATAATGAATAAAATTGTTGCGTAACATCAGATGAATTAAGTTTAAAATTCTGGTAAGTTAAATTATTTGAGCTTTAGCGCACTGACTGGGACTTAAACTAAAAGTGCATTAATTATGTCAAGTAAAAGAGGAAGTAAAAAATGGTAAAGTTATTATCAGTGGGCGTTCTCATGGCTCTTTTTTCGGCTCCTACTTGGGCTGTAGAATACGAAGAGCATGATGGTATGCTGATGGATCACGGTGATGGCCATTTAATGGACATGGCGGGTGGTATGGTGATGGGCCAAAATGCCAATACTTTGCCGGGTGGCTGTGATCGTATTTCTGAAACAAAAGAAATTACGGTTCATGCAGGTCATAAATACGCTGAAAAATTTCCAGGCAGAATGTTTGCCTTCGATACCCAAGAATTCAATTTTAAACCGTGTACTAAATTGACAGTGCATTTTGTCAACGAAGATAATATTCGACATCAATGGATGATGCACGGTTTACCAAAATATTTATATCCCAAAGGGATGTTTCATATAGAAGCTTCAGGCCCGTCTAAAATTTCAGGCACGTTGATTTTACCACCGGGAGACAAAACCTATTTAGTGCATTGCGATATTGCTCAGCACATGGAAAAAGGGATGAAGGCGCAATTAAAAGTAGGTAAGGGCGATGGTGATTTACCCAGTATTCCTGGCGTAACGGCCTTGGTTATTGCGGATGATTACAAAGCGACCTTGCCCGAGATTGAAGCTAAAGCCGTCGCTGCAGAATTAAAAGCTATTAATACGCCGCCAGCACCGGTTGCTCCTGCACCTGCTGCAAAAGCCCCTGTAGTTCCCCAAGAGGATTCACTTATCTCAGGCGTGACTATTATCGGCTTAGCGGTCGGTTTATTAGCAGCTCCTTTCTTGGCGCGTAAATTTAAAGGCATGAGTCCTGCAGAAGTAGTCGCTTATGTGCTTGATGTAGTCAGTGGATCAATTGGCTGGTTAGTTTCACAAGCGTCTCGCTTAATTAAATTGGTAACGGGTAATAAAAACAACGTACTACCTGATAAATAAAAAAACTAAAGTTAAAAACCCTGTACTCAACGAGTACAGGGTTTTTTTTGGAATCAATAAATGCAAGAAACATTCACGGGGGCATGGGGACTTTTTTTAAGTGCTTTTATCTCTTCAACCCTAGCACCGGGTGGCTCAGAAGCCGTTTTGGCTTATATGGTTTCACAAGGTCATTATCCGGTGAGTTATTTAGTGATCTTAGCCTCAGTCGGTAATACCTTAGGTGCCATGACTACATGGGGCTTAGGTTTGTTGGCAGCTAAGAAATTCCCTGTGGCTAATTTATTGTCAGAAAAAAAACAAAAAGCCTTAGCGATCGTACAAAAAAGAGGCATTTGGGTGTTATTCTTTTCATGGTTACCCGTGATTGGTGATGCTTTTTGCTTTGCTGGCGGGTGGTTAAAACTCCCTATTATTCCCGCCTGTTTAATGATCGGTATCGGTAAGTTGAGTCGCTATGCAGTGATTGCATGGGTATTTGTTTAAAGTTAAAAAGAAATTAAATTAATGTTACGCTTCATAGCAGAATTAGAAGAACGTCTGGACTTACGTCATTTTCCACGCCTTAATGCGGTCTATCCACATCGAAAGCGCGATTATTTTATAGCACTGTTTACCTTTTTTTGTGTTGCTGTGTGTTTAATGAGTGATGCAAATGCTTCGCTAGAAAAACAAAATGCCTTAGGTGTCAGTGGGTGGGTGTTTTTAATCGGTTTATTATTAGGTGAAAATAAAGAAGTTAGAATGCAGGTAGTAATCGCGGTTATTTTTGCCACCATTGGTGAGCATTTTGCCTCCCCCTTTATGGGCGGTTATACCTATCGCTTTGGAAATGTACCCGCTTATGTTCCACCCGGGCATGGCATGGTATATTTAACGGCTGTTGCTTTGGCACGTTCGGGGCTGTTTTTAACACACGCGAGAACAATTACAAAGTTTGTAATTGTGGTTTGTGGGTTGTGGTCTTTGTGGGGTATTAGTGGGTTAGCTGATCAAGGCGATGCAGTCGGTGCTTTGCTATTTTGTGTGTTTTTAGTCTATTTGTTTAAAGGTCGCTCACCGATGGTGTATTTAGCGGCTTTTTTTATTACCACGTGGTTAGAACTTATCGGCACGGCAGAAGGAACGTGGAAGTGGGCCCCCATTGATCCAGTTTTAAGTTTACCGCAGGGAAATCCACCCAGCGGTGTTGCAGCTTGGTATTGTTTAGTAGACGCCGTGGCTATTGGTGGCGCACCTATCGTGTTGCAAGGGTTTGCAAAATTAATGTCATTACCTTTGTTTAAGAAAGCGGATTTATCTTAACTAATGACCCTGTTGGCTTAACCGATTCTTTAATAATCTCGGAGAGTCTTTTAATTCCTGGGCCTGCACAATCAGGGTTTGCCAAGGTATAACTTAGGTATACCGTCTACTTTAAAAGCTTATTTTGATCATATTGCCCGTGCCGGTATTACCTTTAAAGACTGGAAAAGCTTGGAAGCGTATATGGTGAATTGGCTGGATACGGTGGCAAACAAACGCCTGCATGGCACCACTTTGGCCTGATTTTTACAATAAAATTACATTACAAAAATATCCGTTGCAACTAAAGCGGGATGCGTTGACGTTCCAAGCACTTCTATTGTAATGGCTACACCAGTTCCAGTGCCATCACTGTCGTAAGACAAGCGCCCCGTTGAGGTGTTATAGATTAAACGATCGGTTGTATCATGGGCCACGCCCGTGTTACTTGACCAGAAGCGTTGATCTCCGATGGCAAACTGACCAAGCGTTCCTAAGCTCGTTAGAGCTGCCACTGTAAACTTAAGTAGGTCAGTTCCCGATGTAAAGTCAGTGATCGTATCAAGATTGGTGCTGGCATTGGCTGCAATATTAAATACAAAACTATCAGCGCCTACTCCACCTGTCAAGGTATCATTACCCATGCCACCATAAATAATATCGTTGCCCGCACCACCCATTATTATATCGTTGCCTGCCCCACCTATGAGCGTGTCGTTACCTGCGCCTCCATTCAGCTTATCATTGCCTGCGCCACCGGCTAAATAATTATTACCGGCATTTCCAGTGATAATATTGGCTAAGCCATTCCCCGTACCATTAATATTAGTGGTACCAACAAGATTTAAATTTTCTACGTTAGCCCCTAAGGTATAGGCGATAGCAGAATTAACAGTATCAATTTCAGTCAGTATGGTTGAAGTTTCAATCACGACATCCCCAAGGCTATCAACACTATAAAGATCGTTACCCGTACCACCCGTCATTACATCGTTGCCTCCGCCACCTATCAGCGTGTCGTTACCTGCATCCCCATTCAGCGTATCGTTACCCGTGCCCCCCGTCATTACATCATTGCCTGCGCCACCTTTAAGCGTATCGTTACCGGCACCCCCATTAAGGGTGTCATTACCCATGCTACCAAGCAGCGTATCGTTACCAGCAATGCCCGTAATGATTAAATTATAAGGGCCTATTATTTTAGTAAGAGTAATCGCCTCAGTCACTGATTGAGAGGCGCTGATGACAAGAGCGGTCATTGTGTCAGTTTGCGTAATGCTAGTCAGTTTGGTATCTGCCAGTAATGCGATTAAATTATGACTGATATTAGCAGAGGTATCAGTTACCGTAAAACCAGAGACGTTGGTATCGGCTTGTGCGCTTACTGCTGCTGTTGCAGTTAGATCTGTCACCACCGCTGAAAAGTTTGTAAATTTAGCGGAGATAGCTGATGTATATTGAGTGGCCGTTAAAGTAATGGCTGTGGGAATACTATCTGTTTCAGTAATGCTGGTAATCAGTGCACTATTGGTTTGTAAGGTATTTAGATTATTGGCAATAATCGTTGAGGTATCACTCACAGCGACTGTTGACGTTAAGGTAGAGAAATTGATTGCCGCCAATGCTAAAGGGTCAACTTCAAGGGCGCTGGTAAAATTACTGATATTTGAATCCACCCCCGCCGTCGTCTGTTTAACTTCAATTTGATTTACCGCATAGTTACCGGTCGGTAAAATGATGCTGCTGCCAACGCCTGCTAACCAAGTTGAGCCAGAGTCTAAACTATAACTCCAGGTAGCACCGGCCGCGATATCACTTAAACTTAAGGTCGTTGAATGAGAAATTGCACTACCCGCGACTGTTTGGTTAATAGAATTAATGTCAACGAACGTATTTGGAAAGTTCTGTAAAATACCCTGCATTGAATTGGTTGGTACCTGAGCAATACTATTAACCACGTTCATACCTGTCAGTACTTTTCCAAATACCGCATAACCTGGATTCGCCGCGTTGACATAATTTAAAAAAGTATTATCAACTTGATTAATAAAGAATTGTGCAGATGCAGAGTTTGGATCAACTGTTCTTGCCATGGCGATTGTGCCAGTTAAATTAGACAAGCCATTGTTAGATTCTAGTGTAATAGGGTTATAAATGGGACTTTTGAAATAACCTGCTGTACCAGTGACACCGACCCAACCCGCTTGAATCATAAAGTTTTGGATTACGCGATGAAAAATGACATCCGTATAAAACCCCGAGTTTACATAGGCCAGCATATTAGCCACCGTAATAGGTGCTTGCTGGGGTTGAAGCTCAATAACCACAGCCCCGGATGCATTGACATTCCCAGACGTAGTAATAGTCAGAGTAACCTGCGGATCAACAGTCCATTGATAACTTGAATCAGTGACTATTTTAGGGGCTACAGGGGCTGTTGTTGTGCTTGCTATAACTGCGGTCATAAGAGGGTAGGTTTAATTGATATTGATACTAGATTGTATTTAAGTATTTTAAGTCAAAGTATCCTAGATGACAAACAATAGAATGACTGTGGTGGTTCTGATGTGATTGATTAGTAGGGTTTTACTTTTGTGGTAGGTGGAATCTGGCAGACTAGGGATACTTTCTTTGTGCATGGTATCGTTAATCACGAGCATTATTTTTAATCCTAGATTAGATAAGTGGGGCAGGATTTAAAGGACACTGTATTAGGCAGAGAAAACGATTTTAAAAATAAAAGGACGCCGTCTTAGGCAGAGAAAACGATTATTAAAATAAAAGGGACGCCGTCTTAGGCAGAGAAAACGATTTTAAAAATAAAAGGACGCCGTCTTAGGCAGAGAAAACGATTTTAAAAATAAAAGGACGCCGTCTTAGACAGAGAAAACGATTATGAAAATAAAAGGGACGCCGTCTTAGGCAGAGAAAACGATTATGAAAATAAAAGGACGCCGTCTTAGGCAGAGAAAACGATTTTTCTCAGAAAAAACTATTATGAGGTGATTTAATGCTAATGAATCGTAAAATTCGCCAATAATGTCATTAAATGGACCTAATAAATATTTATTTTATGTATTTTCGGCTTTTACCTGTGCTTTTTAAAAAAATAGTCTACTTTCACTAATAGTAAGTACATTAATAATAAGTATATTTCGTACTTCACTAACCAAGGGGGACTCTAATTAAGAAAACTAGAATATGGTATGATTTTATATTATACAAAACATCTGAAAAGGTCGGTTTTTATTAAAAATACATTATTTTTTTAAAACTTAGTCCATAATAGACATTTGACATGGCCACGATTACGTTTAATACCTTAAAGTTTGTCCAGAGATTGGAAAAGGCCACCGTAAGCGGCGAGCAAGCATCGGCAATGGCGGAAAGTTTTAAGGATGCTAGGGGCTATTTTAGCTTTAGCCATAGCAAATTTTGTTAAACAATTTTTGTAGTCAGAAAAAAGTTGAAGTGTTTAATTTTAAGTCATGTCCTAAATCTTTATATTGAATATTAAATGCGTTTAACAGAGACTGAAATCCACATTATTAAACATTCTGCTACTGACATTTTTGGATCAGACGTTGCGGTGTTTTTATTTGGTAGCCGTGTTGATGATACAAAAAAAGGCGGAGATATTGACTTGTATATCAAAACTAATTTCGCTAATGATTTAACGCATAAAATTAAGTTTCTAGTCGCACTTGAGCACATCGATCAATTTTTATTTCGATTTTCAAAACTACAAGATGCAATGGGTGAGAAATTATTTGTATCGATGTTAGAGTTTTTACAAGAAGAAAATCCTAAATCAAAACCATTTATAGATACGCTTAATAGACTTGAACAGATTGGTTTGTTAGAAGATAAAAATACTTGGTTAGAACTTAGAAAAATCAGCAATAACATTGCTCATCAGTATGAAGACGAGCCTAAACAAGCCTCAGAAGCGTTAAATGCCATTTATGCGGTAAAACCAACTTTAGAGAGTATTTATCAGCTTATTAAGACACGATATATGGCCATAGGGTTTTGATGGCAAAATTGACCAGACAATTGCACTGTATTTGATATTTTTGTAGGGACTATGCGTACAACACTTAATTTGAATGAGGAGGCCTTAAGGCAATGCCTCTTAAATATTTCACAGTTAGAACTCGCTATATTGATAGGTAGTCAAGTCAATGGTAAAACGCATTCAGAAAGTGATTGGGATATTGCTATTCGTTGGCATCGTCAGCCTAAAATTAACGTAATGACCGCATTGGCACAAACAGAAGCACTCCGACAAACCTTAGCACAGTTACTTAATGTTACCGATGACAAGATTGATTTGATTGATTTAACAAATGCACGACTTACCATGCGGGTCGTAGTCGCCGAGGAAGGTGTTGTACTTAAAGGGGAGGAGACATTGGCATGGCATTATTTTTTACAACGTACCTGGCGTGAGTTAGAAGAATATTATTGGAATCAGTGTAATGCGGCTTGATTTATATTATGCTGAATGTTGTCGTATTGCCGATGAGCAAAGCGCATTGTTAAAAGAAGCGCAACAAAAACTAATCAATAAGCAAGCACTGAGTAAGTTGGAGCAAAATGGCGCATTACATGTACTGCAAATTTTGATTGAAAACGCCATCGGCAAGACCAAGCATTTGATAAAAGCATCAGGAGAGACCGTACCTGTTTCCGCTTACGATAGTTTTGCCAGTTTACATGCTAAAAAGCATATATCAGATGCAGAACTTCAACAGTGGAATGCTGCGGTTGGCCTACGTAACCGGATTGTTCATGGCTACAGATCAAAGCAGAGCTATTGAACAACAGGCTTTATTGCATGGAATATGCTTATGATTAAGTTAAGAATGGAAAGGCTTATCAGTGAGTGCGATAAGCATGTACTAAGAATGAATTATGCTTATACAAAAATGGCGTTATTTATGCCCCTTGATTCAAGTCGATATCAGACTCTTTCTGATGATGAAGTTGAGCACATCGATCAATTTTTATTTCGATTTTCAAAACTACAAGATGCAATGGGAGAGAAATTATTTGTATCGATGTTAGAGTTTTTACAAGAAGAAAATCCTAAATCAAAACCATTTATAGATACGCTTAATAGACTTGAACAGATTGGTTTGTTAGA
>CAIPDT010000011.1 GCA_903863905.1 uncultured Methylococcaceae bacterium | reverse complement strand
TAAATAACATCACTTGGGCTTCTGATGCCAAATTATTTCAAACCCAAGCGGCGAGTAATCCCAATCTAGTCAGTGAGATTATCGCGGCGAATGGCGGGGTGATTCATGATACGCCAAATAATTATGATCATGGCACATACACACTGACTACTGCAGACTTTAATACCAGTTCCGGTGCCATGACGTGGTGGGGCGCACAAGCGTGGGCAAACAACTTAAGCTTAGGTGGAGTAACGGGTTGGACATTACCCTCGACAGCAGATGCAGCCAACCCAGACAATTGGGGCTATAACATCGATACTAGCCAAATGGGCGATTTATTTTATAACCAACTCGGTGGTGTAGCGGGTACTGAAATTACCAAAACCCATAATGCCAATTACAATCTATTTTCTAATGTGCAGAGCTATTTGTACTGGTCGGGTAGTGAGTACGCGCCCGATCCAAGCACCGCGTGGTACTTCTATACCAGCATTGGCACCCAGGACTACAACTGGAAGGTTGGCCCGCTCTACGCATGGCCTGTTCGTCCGGGTGATGTTGCCGTCGTTCCGCTCCCCAGTGCAATCTGGTTATTCTTTTCTGGGCTGATCGGTTTTATGGGCTTGAAACGTCGCAATAAAACCGCTTAATCCCAATCAAAACACAAAAGGAGGCTTTTATATTGAGGCCTCTGTTTTGCATCCAAACCAAACGATCTAAAGCCCAACACCCACGTTTCTCGAATTGCCTAATTTCGGTTCATTGATCGCCCCCGCCATCACACTCGATATGTTGTAACTGGTTCTGAGGCGATTTTCCTTTGTAAATTATTACTTGTTAATCCTTCGGGTATAAAAAATGCCCCTATAAGAAGGAGTCTTTGGAATTCATGGTGCTTTAATATCAGTTTGCTTAAAATTAAGATTATGCGGCTTTTTCTTTTATCTGTGACAACAACATGCTTTCGATATTTAAATGGTAATCCAATTCAGGCCATTCTATGCCCGTACCCTGACAAATAAATTGATAATGGGTCAATTGTTTAAACGTTGCCGATTGGAGATCTTTGTACCAAGACATGGGTGTTAATATGATTCGACCATCTTCAAGTTCAACATGTAAGTAACGGTCATCAAAATGCACTGTTTTACCTTTAATTAAAATACTCATCCCATTTCCTTTCAAACTCAGAATTATGAATTTCTAAAACCATTAATGCTTTTTTGACATCTTTTGGTTTCATATAACAATCGATAACTTTAAAAGTAGTTAATTCAATTTTAGCAAAGTCGCCACCTTTCATTACATGGATATGCTTTGGCTCATGTTCATTTGCATAAAAGAAAAACTTAAGCCCTTCGTAAATCAGTAAAGTTGGCATGTTTTACAGTGATATTCTTTTTTACATTATTCGAAACTCATATTAGCATAGTCAAATTGGCTAAGCATTACATCCTTAGAATTAATTGGATTAAATTACAATAAATATGGGTAATGTTAGCCCTTTAGTAGATCAGAGAATCTAAAGAGCTAAATTGAAGATATAAATTGGGGACACTGACTGCAGATGGTTGATGGGTGTGGGATTTTTTGCTTGGGTAAGGCCGGAATAATCCCCCGTAACCCAAAACCGTCAGGCATAAAAAAGGCCCCTATGAGAAGGAGCCTTTAGAATTCATGGTGCCCAGGGGCGGAATCGAACCGTCGACACGAGGATTTTCAGTCCTCTGCTCTACCGACTGAGCTACCTGGGCTTTTTATAGTGTTATATTCTCTTGAAGATGGTGCCCAGGGGCGGAATCGAACCGTCGACACGAGGATTTTCAGTCCTCTGCTCTACCGACTGAGCTACCTGGGCGTCACTACAAAAGAGGGTCATTAGACTCGATTATCTGTGATTAGTCAATAGTAAATTGAAAATTTAATTTAATTCTTAACATCCTTGCTTCATTAACCGGACGATCGGGCATTTAATTAGCGAGGCCGGGCTGTTTTGTTTAATATTAACCTGTCACTGATCTCCTGATTAAAGTATGGTAATATTTCGCACTAAAGTCATTGCATAGGGCACTAACATGAAAGCAAATATTGGTTTAATTGGTTTGGCAGTAATGGGACAAAACTTGGTTTTAAATATGAATGACCATGGTTTTAAGGTCGCTGTTTATAACCGTACCACGAGTACAGTTGATGAGTTTTTAGACGGGCCAGCAAAAGATACTTTGGTGGTAGGTACACATTCTTTAGAAGAATTAGTAGATAGTTTGGCCAGTCCACGTATCGTGATGTTAATGGTGAAAGCCGGTGACGTGGTTGATCAATATATCGATAAGTTAGTGCCACTTTTGTCGGTGGGCGACATTATTGTTGATGGTGGTAATTCATTATTTACCGATACTAATCGTCGCACGGCGGCGCTTAAGGCGCAAAATATTAATTATATCGGCGCAGGTGTATCAGGTGGCGAAGAGGGGGCTCGTCATGGACCTTCAATAATGCCCGGTGGAAATCAAGAGGCATGGGACACTGTAAAGCCCATTTTTCAAGCAATCAGTGCCCACGTTGAGGGTGATCCTTGCTGTGAATGGGTCGGAGATAATGGCGCCGGTCATTACGTTAAGATGGTCCATAACGGGATTGAATACGGCGATATGCAGTTGATTTGTGAAGCCTATCAATTGCTATCAGAAGGTTTAGGTTTAAGTGCCGATGAAATGCACGATATTTTTACGGAATGGAATCAAGGCGAATTAAGCTCTTATTTGATTGAGATTACCTCAAATATCTTGGCGTATAAAGATGAAGATGGACTGCCTTTAGTTGATAAAATATTAGACACTGCGGGCCAAAAAGGGACCGGAAAATGGACGGGGATAAATGCCCTAGATTTAGGCATTCCTTTAACCTTAATTGGTGAGTCTGTCTTTGCGCGTTGTTTATCCGCTCAAAAAGCAGAGCGCGTTAGAGCGGCACAGGTATTGCCAAAACATATTGAAGCGTTCTCAGGTGATAAATCTGCGATGATTACCGCAATTCGGGATGCCTTATATGCCGCTAAGATCATTTCGTATGCACAAGGTTTCCGTTTAATGCGTGAAGCGTCTAAAGAATATAACTTGTCATTAAATTATGGTGAAATTGCTTTAATGTGGCGAGGCGGTTGTATTATCCGTAGTCAGTTCTTAAATGACATTAAGCAAGCTTACGATGCTAATCCAGAGCTAGAAAACTTATTATTGGCTGATTTCTTTATAGAGGCGATGAAGACGGCTGATGCCGGTTGGCGTAAAGGCGTCATTTTAGGGGTTGAATTAGGTATCCCGACGCCGGCATTTTCTTCTGCGCTGGCTTATTACGATGGTTATCGTACCGAAAGATTGCCTGCTAATTTATTGCAAGCGCAGCGGGATTATTTTGGAGCGCATACTTATGAGCGTACTGATAAGCCCCGTGGTGAGTTTTTTCATACCGATTGGACTGGACACGGCGGTAAAACGGCGTCTACTACTTATACAGTTTAAGTCATCTCTCATTATTTAACCCCCTAATGTGTGCCTGACTGCTTAGCATGGATTATAAATGCTAAACAGTCAGGCCTATTATTGACTGAGTTTTTCATTATGAATGCTGAACCTTGTACGTACGTAATTTTTGGTGCGACGGGAAATTTATCCCGAATTAAATTAATGCCTGCACTCTATCATTTAGATGTGGCTAATCAATTGCCATCAGGTACTCGAATTTTGGCTTTGGGTAGAAGACCCTGGGACCAAGAAAAATGGTTGTCTGAAGTAAGAGATATGGTGGTTGCTAAAGCCAAGGATGACTTTGATGAAGTAGTATTTAAGCGCTTTGCCGAGCGTTTGCAATATCATCAAGGCGATATTGTTGATCCTGCTTGTTATTCCTCTTTGGCTGAGGTGTTAAGTGATAAAACTAAGTTTGCCCGTAATATTGCTTTTTATCTGTCGATTAGTCCGGCTGATTTTGGCAGGGTAATGGAGTTATTAAGTAATAATCACTTGTTTAATGAAGATGAAGGTTGGCGTCGCGTTATTATCGAAAAACCGTTTGGGTATGATTTAGACAGTGCGAGAGCCTTGCAAAAACGCATCAGTCATTATCTAACCGAAGAACAAATCTATCGTATAGATCATTATCTCGGTAAGGGTATGGTGCAAAATGTATTAGTGTTCCGCTTTGCTAATGTCATGTTAGAACCTATTTGGAATCGTAATTATATTGACCATATTCAAATTACTCATTCTGAAGAATTAGGGATAGAAGGGCGAGGCGATTACTACAACAGTGCGGGCGCGTTGCGAGATATGTTGCAAAGTCACTTATTACAATTATTAACCTTGGTCACCATGGAGCCACCGGCTTCAATGGAAGCTGAATCGTTGCGTGATGAAAAGGTAAAGGTTTTAAAATCGATTCGACCTATTCCAAGAGAGGCCGTGCATGGTCATGCCTTTAGAGGGCAGTATGCATCGGGCCATGTTAAAGGTGCAAAGGTGAACGGTTATTTGCAAGAAGATAATATTCCCGCTGATAGCATGACCGAAACCTATGCGTCTATGAAGCTGAATATTGATAATTGGCGTTGGCGCGGGGTGCCTATTTATTTACGGACGGGTAAGCGGATGGCTAAAGCCCAATCAACCATTTCGATTTGTTTTAAACATCCTCCGTTACAATTTTTTAGAGATACCTCGGTACATTGCGTGGATCAAAATTGGATATTATTAGGTATTCAACCAGAAGAGTGTATTCGAATCGAGATGACTGTAAAAGAGCCTGGTTTAGAGATGAAGACGCGCACGAGTAGTTTAGATGCCAGCTTTAGAAATGAGGATGAGAAGGCAATTGATGCGTATGAGGATTTATTGTTGGATGTCTTAAAAGGTGATCGGTCTTTATTTTTGCGTTTTGATGAAGTGGAATATGCGTGGCGTATTGTGGATCCTATTGTACAAACCTGGGCGGATGAGCGTGATTATATTGCGACTTATCCGGCAGGTTCTTGGGGACCTGAAGATAGTCGTTTATTTGAAAAAAGCGCCCATACGTGGCGGAGTTCTTTAACACCGGAGTGTAAATAAATGCAGAGTTATAGTCGTTGGCATACGTTAGAAAATGCTGAACAAGTCGCTTTGGCGGTTTATGATCATATTCTTAAATCGGCTGAACAAGCGATTGCGGTAAAGGGCCAATTTAAATTAGTGTTAGCCGGGGGCAGTACCCCTGAAAAAGTGTATCGCTTATTGACAAAAGCCGATGCTGATTGGTCAAAATGGTTTATCTATTACGGCGATGAGCGTTGTTTACCGGTTGATCATGCCGATAGAAATAGTGTGATGGCAGTTGAGAGTTTTTTAAGTCAGGTGGCTATTCCTGCGGCGCAGATTTTTACGATGCCCGCCGAGTTAGGGCCTGATTTAGCGGCTAAAGCGTATTACGATGTTGTGGCTCAGGCTTTGCCCTTTGATATGGTGTTATTAGGGATGGGGGAAGACGGTCATACGGCGAGTTTATTTCCGGGACATGTTCATGTCGAAGAGGATTTAACCCATGCGGTTTATAACTCACCTAAGCCACCCCCAGAACGCGTTTCTATCAGTGCCAAAGCCCTGAGTGATTCAACCGAAGTGCTGTTCTTAATTACCGGTGTAAATAAGCAAGACGCGGTAAACGGTTGGCGTACTGGCGAGTCTTTGCCAGTGGCAACAATAGTGCCTAAGTCTGGAATTGATGTTTATATTGATCAAGATGCTAATGCAATTTAATAATTAAAGTGATCCGTTAATGTCATCTATTCTTGTTTCTAAACCCAGCGACTTGAACGTTGCTTGGGCGCAGCAGGTATTAAATCATCATCATACTGATATTACGGTCAGTCAAGTGACAGTGGCTTCTGTGGATATTGGGACTACCACGCGAGTGCGATTGGAAGTAGAGCATAATGCCCCGACTCGTTTTCCGGGGCAGTGGTTTGTTAAATTGCCCTCCTTGGCGTGGCAAGCTAAGTTAATCACAGCCTTGCCTCGGTTATTACACACAGAAGTGCGTTTTTATAATGAAGTCGAATACCCAGCGGCGTTGACGGTTCCCGATTTTTTAGTGGGACAAAGTCAGTTTGGTAAAGGTTCGGTTTTAGTGTTGTCTGATTTAACTGAGCGTGGCTTTGTGCCAGGCTCTCCTAATGATACCTTAAGTACATCGCAAGCGCGGCAGGTGATTGAGCAGTTAGCCACGTTACATGCGCATTATTGGAATAAACCGCATTTAGTTAAGCGTTATCGTTGGTTAGCTGGGCCTGTAAGGAAACTTGAAGATTTTTTAGGGTCTGCTTTGGCAGTGCCTTTAATGAAGCGAGGCTTGCGTAAAGCCTCTGTCCGGGTGCCTAAAGAATTGCACGGTCATGCGGTGCATTATGCTCGAAACCGTAAACAGGTGATGCGCTTTTTACAAGAAGCGCCTCAAACGTTGGTTCATCATGATTGTCATCCGGGTAATTTGTTTTGGAATGATACTCAACCTGGATTTCTGGATTGGCAATTAGTGCGTTTTGGTGAGGGTGTCAGTGATATTGCTTATTTTTTGGCAACGGCTTTAGCCCCTGAAATACGATGTCTTCATGAGGTGGAGTTAGTCGACTATTATGGTCAATGTCTTAAATCGTTGGGTGTTGAGCGTGTTGATGTTGACGGGTTATTTGAGCGCTATCGAGCTCATTTAATTTATCCTTTTGAAGCGATGTTAGTGACGTTGGCTATTGGCGATATGATGGATCTTAAGAGTAATCATGAGCTTATTATTCGAACAGCGGCGGCCGTTAAAGATTTAGATGCTTTTTCGGCATTACCTTTGTCACTTGGATAAGCTTTTCTCAAATGGCTGTGCTTGTAATACAATAGCGGAGTGTTTGAGGTTTTCTCAATTTAATAATTATAAGAAAGGAGGTACATTTTTATGTGTTGGAGCGGTGAAGCGTCAGGTGTTTTAGCCATCGCAGGTCTAAGTACGGCAACGTATGTTGCGCTCAAGGGGGAGTCTAAAGAACTTTGGATTCCATTAACTTATTTTGCTTTAATGGAGTTGTTGCAGGCAGCGACTTACGTTTATATTGATTTATGTGATAATCCAAATAATCAAATTTTGACGATGCTTGGCTATTTACATGTGGCTTTTCAACCATTTTTTGTCAATATGGTGGCAATGTACTTTATTCCTAATAGCGTTAAATTAAAAATCCGGACCACGGTTTATACGATTTGTGCGATTGGTACGATTACCATGTTAATTAAAATGTATCCATTCGCTTGGGCTGGAACCTGTAATATTGGGGTAGAAGGTTTCTGCGGACCGAGTGTTTGTTCAACCTCGGGAGCATGGCATATTGCGTGGCAAATGCCTTTAAATGGTTTAATGTCTGATCCGGTTAAATGGTTGTTTGGCTTTAATTGGGGCTTACATGCCTTTACCTATATCGTGGTGGCATTTTATATGCCGTTGATGTACGGTTCTTGGCGTTTTGTGGGTTTCCATTATTTAATTGGACCTTTTATTTCTGATTTAACGACCACTGATCCCAATGAATACGCGGCGGTTTGGTGTTTATTCTCAATTGCGTTGTGTGTGTCGGTTATTAAAACACCGATTAGAAAGTATTTACATGTTAAAAGCTGGCCTTTTTATAAAACAGAAGTAGGCGATTCGCTTTAACTGAGACAAAGGACATAAAGACGTTAGTGGCTTTGTGTCCTTTACTTAGGTGTGATGAATACTTATAGAGGTTGCTTTTTATAACTCTTCTTTAACGAGAGTAAAAAACTAAGATGATAGTTTATCGTATATTTTTATGTGGTTTTCTAGGGGTTTTATGGCTTTTTTTAGGTGGGTTAAAGAATTCTAATGCGGGTGTTGTGGCCGACTCTGTTCAGCAAGTAAGCTCGCCATCTGATTTAACTCAGATTCAAGTGCCTTCAGTCGTGGTTAAAAAACGACTTAAAAAAAGAAAACTCCCGGTCATTGAGCCTGAAGCGTCCATTGGGTTAATTGATCCCAGTGTCTTAGGTAAGCCTTTAGATTTATCAGTACCTTTTTTAAGTGACGATCCCTTAGATTTTAATAAGAGGCAATCAGAGTCTGATTTAGGTAATTCGAATGATATTTTTGATCCTAAGAAGAGAAGGTCTCCTCAAGGTTTAGAATTAAAGGGTAACTTTTTGATGTCGCCCGAGCCTGAAGCAGAAAGAAAGAAAACCGTCGATGGGGCGGGGATTGTTATTAATGTCAAACCTTAATATTCGTTTAGTTTAAGCCTGGGATAATATGGTCTTCGAGGTTTCTAGCGTCTTTTTCTGTTATTGCATAGCTACTGATTGAAACCCCTGCACGTTTTACGCTGGCAGTATTTCCCGATATTAAAGGATGCCAACCAGGTAAGGGTTGGTTAGCTTCGAGTAAACGGTAGGCGCAGGTAGACGGAAGCCAATGGTATTGGGTAGTTTCGAGTTTTTTTAAATCTAAGCAGTTGGCTATTAAGGTGGTGCGGTCGTCATAGCGAGAGCAGCGACAGGTATTAAGTTTAAGCAGTTTACACGCAACATTGGTAAAGGCTATTTTGCCTGTTTTATCATTTTCTAATTTATGCAGGCAACATTTTCCGCAGCCATCACATAATGACTCCCATTCTTCGGGGTTCATTTCTGTTAATTTTTTTGTTTCCCAAAAGCGCATAGTGTCAGATTAATCAGTTAGGTCGTGTTGAATTAGGGGTATTGAGTTCAGACGGCGTATTTTGGGTTTGATACTCTATCATCAATTGTTTAAGGAGCGTTTTAAAATGGGCGTAGCTTTGTATGTTGATAACACCCACTTCCGTTAATACGGCATTAAAATGTCCTGCGGCACGTCCGCCGACAATCAGGCTGACGTTATTACCAATGAGCTTTTTTAAGCGGCGTAATTCTTTAGCGACAATATGATCTTCGGTGGCAAAGCTGATGCTTAATGTCAGTGCGCAGGCTTTGGTATATTTAACGGCAGCAGCAATTTCTTCCGCTGGGAGATTAGCACCTAAATAAGTGACTTGCCAGCCATACAGTTCGGCCATAATAGCGGCCAGTAAGGCGCCTAATTCGTGTAGTTGTCCAATGGGCGTGCTGACAATCATTCTAGGTGCATTAGGGGCGCAAGGATTGTTGTTGCGTAAGATATAGGTTAAGGAACGAATGACGGAAGAGGTCATGTGTTCATGAACAGGTCTAAGTTCGCCTGTTTTCCAACGTTCTCCAATTTTGGTGAGTAACGGTGTTAATAGAAACTCTATAAAGGCTTCGGCGCCCAATTCTACAATGGCATTTTCAAAATGAGATTCAAGTTCCTGAGCATCAAAGGCCAGTACAGAGGCGTAGCATTTATCGGTATATTCGTCAGCAAGATACTTCTTATCTCTAATTTGGGCAACAGCGTGCGTGTTGTTACTTGAAGAAGAAAGAGCGGGGGCGTTGGTTTCTGTTTTTAATAAGCTTTTAAGGTCATCTAAAGACAGTTGCGCAATTTGGCTGATACTATGGCCGTGGCTAGTCGCTTCATTAAGAAGTTTTAAGCGCGCAATATCTTGGTCCGTATAAACGCGATGACCACCGGATGTGCGCGTTGGCGTTACTGCTTGGTAGCGCCGCTCCCAAGCTCTAACGAGATCAGATTTAACACCGGATCTTTTTGATACTGTTCTAATTAAATATTGCGCTGAGTCATCATTAATTACAGTCATAGTTGCTTCTTTGCATCAAATTGAAAAGGCTTATACTATCACAAACCTTTACAAAACATTGACAAAAATTTGACGTAGAAACTATGTGGATTTAAAGGGTCAAAAAAATCAGTATAATAGAGCTCATTTCTTGATTTATTATTTTAGTATTAACGGTAGAGTAGTCTTATGTCATTAAAAGTTGCACTGGCGCAAATTAATTTTGTGGTGGGTCATATAGCCGCTAATGTTGATAATATTATCGCGGCCGCCGAGTATGCGCGTGATCAGTTACACGCAGATATTGTGGTTTTTCCTGAATTAACGATAACCGGTTATCCGGCTGAAGATTTATTATTGAGAGCTGACTTTATTGAGACTGCTAATAATGCGGTTTATGAAGTCGCCGAGCGTGTTGAGGGTATTGCGATGGTTATCGGCTTTCCTGAACAAGCGGAGGGCGTACTTTACAATAGCGCGGTGGTGTTATATCAAGGGGTGGTCTTGGCGTGCTATCGCAAACAGGCTTTACCTAATTATGGCGTCTTTGATGAGCAACGTTATTTTACCGCCGGTCATAAACCGTGTGTCTTTGAATTTAACGGGGTGTTTATGGGTTTAAGCATTTGTGAAGATGTGTGGCGCCCCGGCATTATTGAAACCTATAAGCAATCTGGGGCAGAGTTAATGTTAACGCTGAATGCTTCGCCGTTTAATGCTGAAAAAATTCATCAACGTGAAACCATTATTGGTGACCAAGTTAAAGCCGCTGCGTTACCGCTGGTTTATGTGAATCAAGTGGGCGGGCAAGATGAACTCATTTTTGATGGGGCTTCGTTTGTGCTTAATTCGCACGGGGAGGTTGTGTTTCGGGCGGCAGAATTTAAAGAACAAATTAGTGTGGTTGAATATGATGGGACTAATCCCCTATTAACCACCTGTGCGCCACATTATCAGCCGATTTCGAGTGACTATCAGGCCTTGGTGCTAGGTATTAAAGATTATGTGCGTAAAAATGGTTTTCAGGGCGCTTTATTAGGTTTATCGGGGGGGATTGATTCGGCCCTAGTGTTGGCTTTAGCGGTGGATGCTCTCGGGGCGGATAAAGTGGAGGTGGTGTTAATGCCGTCTCAATATACCCAAGATATGAGTAATGAAGATGCGGTATTAGAGGCAGACGCCTTAGGGGTTCAGTATCATGTCATACCGATTGCGCCAGCGGTTCAGGCTTTTACGGGCATGTTAGCTGAAGTCTTTGCCGGTACGACGAAGGATACGACTGAAGAAAATATCCAAGCGCGTTGTCGTGGCGTTATTTTAATGGCGATGTCGAATAAGAAAGGCAAACTTTTATTAACCACCGGCAATAAAAGTGAAATGAGTGTGGGTTATGCCACCTTATATGGCGATATGGCGGGTGGTTTTGCGCCGATTAAAGATGTGCCCAAGTTATTGGTGTATGCTTTAGCGCGGTATCGAAATAGTTTAGCTGAAGTCATTCCAGAACGAGTCATTACCCGACCGCCTTCTGCTGAATTGGCACCTGATCAAGTCGATGCAGATTCCTTACCGCCCTATGAAAATTTAGATCCTATTTTAGAACGTTATGTTGAATTGGATCAATCGGCAGGAGACATTATCGCCGCCGGTTTTAAGCGTGAAGAGGTGGTGAGGGCGATTAGTTTGGTGGATAGAAATGAATATAAGCGTCGGCAATCACCGCCGGGGATTCGTATTACCAGTCGGGCGTTTGGGCGTGATAGGCGCTACCCCATCACTTCCGGTTATCGAGGTGTTTAATGCACACCTTATTATTCACTTTTTGGTACGGTAAAATCAAATGATGGAAACAAAAGAGATTGTGAGTTATGTGGCCGCTACATTAACGACGGTGTCGTTTTTACCCCAAGCGATTTTGACCATTAAAACCAAAGATACCGATGGCTTATCTTTGGGCATGTACAGCTTGTTTGCCCTTGGGGTGTTGTTTTGGCTTATTTACGGTATCCAAATCTTGGATGAAGCGATTATTGTTGCCAATGCCATTACGTTGCTTTTGGCAATCATCATATTGTCTTACAAAATTTATAATAGTTTTTTTAAGAAATAGCGGAATAGCTTATCCTTTTAACAAGAGACGTTTTTTGCTCAAGCCTCTTTAGGTATTGAGCGATGAGAGAATTTAGATAATGACAAATAAAGTCACGTTAACTCAGTTTATTATTGAGCATCAAAGAGAGTTACAGAATGCCTCTGGCACCTTTAGTGTGTTGCTTAATAATATTGCTACGGCTTGCAAAGAAATATCCCATTTAGTGAATCAAGGCGCTTTAGTGGGCGTGTTGGGAAGTGCTGAATCAGAAAATATTCAAGGCGAAGAGCAAAAGAAATTAGATATTATTACCCACGACATTATGGTTAGGTCGCTCAATTGGACCGGTTGCTTAGCCGGTATGGCTTCAGAAGAGATTGACGAAACCATCTCTATTCCTGGTCAGTATCCTAAGGGCAAGTATTTGGTTTTGTTTGATCCCTTGGATGGCTCTTCTAATATTGATGTTAATTTAACCGTAGGGACTATCTTTTCAATTTTGCGTTGTCAGGAAGGGCTTGAGCCAACCCATGAGGATTTTTTAAGACCTGGTCATGAACAAGTCTGTGCCGGATTTGTGTTGTATGGGCCTTCTACGATGATGATTTTAACAACAGGGCATGGCGTTAATGGCTTTACTTTAGATCAAGAGATCGGGGAGTTTATTTTAACGCATCCGGCAATGATGATTCCTGAGCAGACCAGTGAGTTTGCTATTAATATGTCGAATCAGCGCTTTTGGGAAAAGCCGGTACAACGTTATGTTGAAGAGTGTTTGCAAGGCGTGGAAGGTCCACGAGGAAAGAATTTTAATATGCGTTGGTTGGCGTCGTTAGTGGCTGAGGTTTATAGAATTTTAACGCGTGGCGGCCTCTTTATGTATCCTTATGATTTTAAAGACCCCACTAAGGCGGGGCGCTTAAGATTGATGTATGAAGCAAACCCTATGGCGTTTATTATTGAACAAGCCGGTGGAGCGTGTTCTACAGGGCGTGAGCGTATATTAGATATTAAGCCGAGCGCCATCCACCAACGCGTGCCTTTAGTCTTAGGCTCAAAGGCAGAAGTAGAGCGGGTCGTGGCGTATCATTTAGAGTCTTAGGGCTTAAGCGCTTTTTAGACGTTGCCCGCTTTATAAAACAATACGATCAGATCAATAACACCTCTATTGTAAACCGAGGTTGTTATTGATCAAGATGTCAATCAAACTAAACGTGGCTTATTAAAGTAGGTTAAGCGTTTCAGCTGATTTATTAAAATCAACCCCTACACTGACGATAAAGCTAGTCGCTTCTTCAATATCCATGTCAGATTTTATAAGTTTTGATTTATCAACGATAACCGTAAAGCCTGACGTAGGGTTGGGTGACGTGGGGATAAAGAGCACATATTTATTTTCATAGCGATTAGTCACATACGCAGGAACCCATATCCCATCTTTTGGATATTCAACATACACAACTTCTTTGGCAATGGTTTGTTCATGCGATGAAAACATGTTGATTACTTTTTTAATGACTCGATAAACAGTTCTTATGAAAGGAATTTTTCCGATCATTAGGTCAAAGATATGAATGATCCAAGAGCGACCTTTTTCTGCAATGGTGCTACCGATCCAGATTAATAAAGCAAAACTAAAGATAAAAAATAAGCCGGTATAAACGTAGTTATCAGAAAATTCATAGACAACGCTAAATAGATCAGAAATGAGGTCTTTTACAAAAAATATAATTTGTAAGACGACCACAATAGGAATAACTGAGAATGTTCCTATCAAGAAATAGTTTAATAATTTTTTGGTGAGTTCGTTCATTTTTATCTCCTTCTGTAAGTTGACATAGTTATTAATGCGGTTACTTCTAGCGAGTAACTCAATAATAAGCGTATTTTCGGTTTAATAGGGGTTGTTTCTTTGTAGTTATTTTTTATCAACCGTGACCGAGCAAATTAATTTAGGCTAGATTCGGTAAGATGTCCATAGTTGTTTTAAAGTTTCGATTAATAATTCCTGGCAATAACTTGTTTATGTTATGGTTATGTATGGCAGTTTTTACAAGGTAAAGGTGAGTGATATGCAAAGAAATGTATTAATTACGGGGGCTGCGAAGCGTATTGGAGCTGATTGTGCAAGATTACTGCATAAGGAGGGTTGTAATATTCTGCTGCATTATCGAGACTCTAAAGAACAGGCGGTGGCTTTGTGTGAGGCATTCAATTTATTGCGCGCCAATTCTGCGCAGTTAATACAGGCCGATTTATTGGATAGTCAGCAGTTAAAAAGGCTGGCGGAGCAAGCCGCTGTAGCTTGGGGCGGGATTGATGTCTTGGTTAATAATGCCTCTGCTTTTTATCCTACACCGCTTGTAGAGGTGACAGAAGTTCAATGGGATGAATTAATGGGCAGTAATTTAAAAGCGCCTTTCTTTTTAACGACCTTATTAGCGGATACTTTGCTTAAAAATAAGGGTTGTGTGGTTAATATTGTTGATATTCATGCGGAGCGGGGTTTAAAAGGCTATCCCGTTTATAGTATTGCTAAAGCCGGTTTAGTGGCGATGACTAAGGTATTGGCTAAAGAATTAGGGCCTGTTGTACGAGTGAATGCGATTGCGCCAGGGGCTATTATTTGGCCAGAAACTTTAGAATCACAAGAGCAGCAACAAGAGATTTTGCAGCGGGTGGTTTTAAAACGGCAAGGCCAGGCTGAAGATATTGCTAAGGCCGTGCGGTTCTTGATTTATGATGCGAATTATATGACGGGTCAAGTATTAACGGTAGATGGTGGGCGGACTTTATTTTATTAGTCTTAGCGGGTATTTTATTTTGTGTAAATGGCACAAGCAGTCTACTGGGCTGCGCGTTTTTGTGCAGTCCCCCTTGAGTTCCAGATTGGGCATCACTTTAATGAAGCCCGGCACTCAGAAGATGTGCGGTAAATATATCCGGTTTTAGGGGAGATGAGCGCGCCGTAATCTAGGTCGTGTTTTTTGGGGTGAGCGTGTCCGGGAACTATAGCTACGCAGCCAAAGTACAGCACAGCGTACAACTCGTTATTGATATTCGAGTTGTGAAAGCCAACGACCGTATCTGAGCCGCCGACATCCTGAATACCTATTTCAAGAACCTTATCAAATTTGTAGGTGCAATAGCGCCCATTATTGGGAGTTTCTTCACACTTTATGGCTTCAATCGCAAGTTTAAACAGCCGATTTTTAAGGGACGGCTGTGCGAAGGTTGGCACGGAGAACATTATTGAAAGTACGGGAATGAGCGCGCGAAGGATGATTTTAATGTGCATTTGTGAGTTCCTGTTCATAATAAGATGCCCAACGTAGAACTAACTCGGTACGGTCGAGAAGCGGAAAAATAAAGTTGCATTATAACCTAGCTACGGTTTAGCGCCATGTTTGCTGTTATGGGTCTATCGGAAGAATTCGTTGGTAAATGCGTAAAGTCGTTCTGTCCGTGTTCATTGATCGGCTAAAAGATTTTGATGGCTAGATTGGGAGCAGGCATAAAAAAGGCCTTGATCGATTAAGGCCTTTAGATTTATTTGAGATGAAGTTTCAGTGGATATCGAGGCGGGTCATTTTAAGAATGATCAGCTAACCCTGTTTCTAAGTCTGTCAGTTTCAGATCACCAAATCGGCGTTACAACCTGTTGCTTAAGATTACCTTTATCAAAGTTATGCCATATTTCGCCATAGCTTAATTGGCTAATGGGGTGTTTTAAATCAGGGGCTATTTCTGCTAAGGGTTCAAGCACAAAAGCATAGCGCTCAATTTCATCACGGGGTATTTGCAGGCGGCCATCATTGATGATGAGGTCATCATAGAGAATCAAGTCTAAGTCGAGTGTGCGAGGTGAAAACTTTTGACTATTACGTTCGCGACCATTGTCTAATTCTATTTGGCGTAATAATTTGGCCACTTCTTTAACACCCAGATCTGAATGAAAGCCTACAATCAGATTATAAAAACTATCGCCTTCAAAACCAACCGCATCGGATTCATAGATGCTTGAGCAGGTGAGTGAGCCAAAATAAGATTCAAGGGCTGTTAGGCTGGCGGGTATGTGTAACTCTTTGTCTATATTGCTACCAATGCTAATGTAACCAATATGCATGGCTTATTTTTCGCCTCTTTCAATAATGATGCCTACGCCTTGGGCGCCCCGAATAGCACCTCTTTTGTTAAGCGTGATTCTTACCCAAGGGACATTGAATTCATGACGAATAATATCGGCTATTTCTGAAATTAAGCGTTCAACTAATAAGAATTCGCTCGTTTCAACAAACGAAATAATTCGTTTGGAAACGGTTTTGTAATCCAGTGCATATTGAATATCATCGGTTTCTGCGGCTTTTTGAATGTCAAAAGCCATTTCAATATCAAGCACAACAGTTTGTTTGGTTTCTCTTTCCCAATCATAGATGCCGATGATTGTTTCAATTTCAAGCCCGCCTAAAAAGATGATGTCCATAGTTGTTTCCGGTTATGATGTGCGTTTTAAAAAGTAGTAAGTATCAGGGAAATATGTCCCGCTTACAAGTTCTGAATGAGGAAAGGGTTACATGATTGAATGGTTGTTTGTTCCTGCTGCCTATCTGATAGGCTCTATTTCTAGTGCAATTATAATTTGTCGCTTAATGGGCTTGCCTGATCCCAGAGAGCAGGGGTCTGGTAATCCTGGGGCGACTAATGTGATGCGAATAGGGGGTAAGAAAGCGGCGGCAATTACTTTATTAGGTGATTTGTTAAAAGGTTTGTTGCCGGTTTATTTGGCTAAAGTGATGGGCGTGTCGGTAGAGTTGTTGGCATTAACTGGATTGGCGGCTTTTCTAGGGCATCTGTATCCCCTGTTTTTTAAGTTTGAAGGCGGAAAAGGGGTAGCCACTTCTATTGGTGTGTTGCTGGGTTTTTCATGGCCTTTGGGTTTAGCGTTTGTGGCGACCTGGTTGTTGATTTATAAGGTAGGTAAGATTTCGTCATTGTCGGCCTTGTTTGCCTCTGTTATTTCGCCTGTTTATGCTTGGTTTTTAGTGGGCGATTATTATGTGGTGGGCGCCGCTGTGTTTATGATGGTATTTTTATTGTGGCGTCATAAAAGTAATATTCAGCGATTAATTAACGGCGAAGAGTAAGTGGTTGGGTGCTTGTTGGGCTTTGGAACTTAAGAAAGTTCGTTCATGGGCCAGCGTGGACGCGCAAATATTTCTAGGTTTTGGTGTTGTCCGTTGAGTAAACGTTGACAGCCTGCGTAAGCAATCATGGCGCCGTTATCGGTGCAAAACTCAAGTCTTGGGAAATATATTTGAACGTGTTCCTTCGTCACCATTTCAGTTAAAGAGGCTCTAATTTGTTTGTTAGCGCTGACCCCGCCGGCCACAACGAGTCTTTTTAAACCGGTTTGTTGTAAGGCGCGTTTGCATTTGATACTCAGTGTGTCGGCAACGGCTTCTTGAAAAGACGCGGCTATATTAGCTTTATCTTGAGCTGTTTTTTCCGAGGCATTAACGGTATTAAGGGCGAAGGTTTTTAAACCGCTAAAACTAAAATCTAAGCCGGGTCGGTCAGTCATGGGGCGAGGAAACCTTATCAGAGGCGTGCCTTGTTCGGCTAAAGCGGATAAGCGAGGGCCGCCTGGATAGCCTAAGTCGAGCAGTTTTGCGGTTTTATCGAAAGCTTCACCGGCCGCATCGTCCAGAGATTGACCTAATAATTCATATTGCCCAACCCCGGTCACTTTGACTAATTGGGTGTGTCCTCCAGAAATTAATAGGGCAATAAATGGAAACGCTGGAGGGGTGTCTTCTAGCATGGGTGCCAGTAAATGTCCTTCCATGTGATGGACTGCAATGGCTGGAATTTGCCAAGTCCATGCCAAACTTCTCGCCGTGGTTGCGCCCACTAGCAGTGCTCCCATCAGTCCTGGGCCTGCGGTATAGGCTATGCCGTTAATGTCTGAAGGTTGTAGTTTACTGTCGTTCAGTGTTTGCTTGATTAGGGGGGCTAATTTACGGATATGATCCCGTGAGGCCAGTTCTGGTACGACTCCGCCGTATTCACTGTGCATGTCAACTTGGCTATATAAAGCATGTGTTATTAGGCCTTTTTTTGAATGATAAATAGCGACACCGGTTTCGTCGCAAGAAGTTTCTATGCCTAAAACGTACATTGATTTTTGAAAAATTTGAAAGTGAATGTATAATTACGGGTTCTGTTTGTTCAGTGGATAGTAAATGTCCTCATACACACAATATTAACATAACTGGAATCATATAATGCCATCAGTAAAAATTAAAGAAAACGAACCATTTGATATCGCAATTCGTCGTTTTAAACGTGCTTGTGAGAAAGCAGGTGTCTTAGCAGAAGTACGTCGTCGTGAGTTTTATGAAAAACCAACTGCTGAACGTAAACGTAAAGGTGCTGCAGCGGTTAAGCGTCATTTGAAAAAATTGGCTCGTGAGCGTTATGCATTGAAAAACTTACGTCGTGGACGTCCTGTACTTTAACATTAGGTTAATGTGATGGATTTGTTAACAGATCGTATCAAGGAAGATATGAAGGCCTCCATGAAAGGGGGGGACAAAGCAAGACTTGGGGTGATTCGTTTAATTTTAGCGGCTGTTAAGCAGATTGAAGTAGATGAGCGCATTGAGCTTGATAATGATCGGACAATATTAACGCTTGATAAAATGCTTAAGCAGCGTCGTGAATCAATTCGGTTGTTTTCAGAGGCAGGTAGGGATGACCTAGTGGCTATTGAAGAAGCTGAGGTTAAAGTGATTCAAGACTTTTTGCCGCAGGCGTTAAGTGAAGAAGAAATCGATGTTATGGTTAAAGACGCAGTGACTGAGTCCGGTGCTGAAGCGGTTAAAGATATGGGTAAGGTCATGGCTTTGTTAAAAACAAAGATGCAAGGCCGAGCTGACATGTCTGTGGTCAGTGTTAAGATTAAGGCTGCGTTAGCTGGATAACTTTTTGGGTTCCGGTAAAGTGTCCGGTAGAATCTCTAAAGAGTTTATTGATGAGCTTTTGGTGCGGGTTGATATAGTCGATTTAATCGATTCGCACGTCCCTCTAAAAAAAACGGGTGCAAATTATGTGGCCCGCTGTCCTTTCCATACAGAAAAATCGCCTAGTTTTTCGGTTAATCGCGCAAAACAGTTTTTTCATTGTTTTGGTTGTGGTGCGAGTGGTAATGCGATTGGTTTCTTGATGGATTTTAGTCATCTCGATTTTGTTGAAGCGGTTGAAGATCTGGCGGCGTTTGCTGGTGTCAGTGTTAGAAGGGAGTCAGTAGCCAATTCAGTCGCCAGTTCAGCAGAGTCGTCCACTAAAGGGGATTTAAATAATCTTTATCAATTAATGGAACAAGTGGCGGCTTTTTATGTAGAGCAGTTACGAGTGAATCCTAAGGCTATTGATTATCTAAAGGCTCGGCAGGTTAAAGGTGAGGTGGCTAGGGATTTTTTATTGGGTTATGCGCCTGATAAATGGAGTGTTTTATCGGAGCATTTTGATCAGAAGTTATTGGTCGAGGCCGGGTTGGTTGTTGTTAAGGATGATGGCCTCGTTTATGATCGTTTTCGCGCAAGAATTGTCTTTCCTATTCGTGATAGGCGGGCTCGGATTATTGGTTTTGGTGGTCGAGTACTAGACGATTCAATGCCTAAATATTTAAACTCACCGGAAACGACTTTATTTCATAAAGGAAAAGAAGTTTACGGTTTGCATGAGTTATTAGGGAAAAACTCAAAGCCTCAGCGAATATTGATCGTTGAGGGTTATATGGACGTGATTGCTTTAGCTCAGTTTGGTATTCATTATGCCGTGGCGGCGTTGGGAACGGCCAGTTCATCGGCTCATCTTGATTTATTATTTCGCTTTTCGTCAGAACTGGTTTTTTGTTTTGATGGTGATAAAGCCGGGCGTGAAGCGGCTTGGCGAGTGATGGACGCCGCCTTTTTAAGTTTAAAAGATGGGCGCTCTTGTCGAATTATGCTGTTGCCTCAGCAGCATGATCCTGATTCTCTGGTGCGTGAAGAAGGCGTTGAGAGTTTTACTCAGCGTGTTCAAAGTGCGCAGGCTTTGTCGGATTATTTTTTTGATAAGCTGGCTTCTGGATTAAATCTTTCTGAGGTTGAGGGGCGGGCGTTATTTTTTAGTAAGGCGAAGCCTTATCTAGATAAATTGACTGAAGGCGCTTTTAAAGACATGATGTTTGAGAGACTTCAGTTGTTGTCAGGTATGTCAGGTTTGGTGAATACTGATAAAAACTTCGTGATGGATGTGGCTCCAAAGTTACGTGCCCAAGATTTAAATCGATTGTCATCTGCCCGAGTCGCTCTAGCCTTATTATTGCAGAATCCGCGTTTGGCAGAGTGTGTTGAGCAAAAAGAAATAGAGTGGGATGGGTTGGAGTTTAGAGGGGTTGAGTTATTTAGAAGTGTTTTAGATGTGATATTGGCCAAAGGAGCGGTTAATACGGCTGTGTTGATTGAACATTATCGTAATACACCTCAAGAAAAATCAGTCAAAGCGTTGGCGTTGTTGGATGTGTTTGTTCCTGAAGATAAAATAGAGGATGTTTTTTCAGATGCATTAAGTGGCTTGCTTAAGCAGGCGAGTGAGACGAGTATTGCACGACTTCAAGCTAAAGCACAGGCTCAAGGTTTGGATAAGGAAGAGTTATCACTGCTTCTTCGAATGTTGTCTATAAAATAATTTAATTAATTTTAAATGTTTATAGTATAATCACCCGTTAAGTTTGACCGCTCTGTAGTGAACAGAGTATTTAGTGAGTAAATGATGAATCAAGAACAACAACAGTCGCAGCTTAAACAATTGATAGCTAAAGGCAAAATGCAGGGATACCTGACTTATGCCGAGGTTAACGATCATTTGCCTAGTGATATTGTTGATCCTGAGCAAATTGAAGACATCATTAGCATGATCAATGAGATGGGTATTCAGGTCTATGAATCTGCACCTGATGAAGACTCTCTCATTAATGATTCAGCAGCCGTGACCACGGATGACGAAGATGCAGAAGAAGTAGCTGCTTTGGCGTCTGTTGATAGTGAGTTTGGTAGAACAACAGATCCAGTGCGTATGTATATGCGTGAGATGGGTTCTGTTGAGTTATTGACACGTGCTGACGAATTAAAAATTGCTAAACGTATTGAAGAAGGTCAGCAACAACTGGTAAAATCTATCTCTCGATCGTGCTTCGTTGTTGAAGATTTTATAAAGTCCTATGACAGCATCTCCAGTGAAGACGGCGGTGTTCGTTTAGTTGATTTAATTTCTGGTTTTGTTGATTTAAGTGAAGCGGAAGATTTAGTTGCTAGCTTGCCATTAACTGATAATGCTGAAGAAGTTGTAGCGGTTGAAGACGAATTAAAAGGTATAAATACCGAAGAAGTGCAAGAAAAAGTTGATGCACTCAGAAAGCAATTAAAAGTAGCTTCATCATCTATCAAAAAGTACGGTTATACCAATGAAAAAACAGAAGGTGCTTTTGAAGTATTGGCTGAATTGTTTATGGAGTTTAAATGGGCTCCTCAGTATTTAAAAAAATTAACCAACATTATTCCTAATGGCGTTGCTGCTGTACGTGAACAAGAAAAGTTAATTTTGGATGTTTTTGTTAAAGAAGGTGCAATGGCTCGTAAAGAGTTTATTACTTCTTTTACAGAGCACGAATCAAGTAGTGAGTGGTTAGATCAACAGCTTAATGGCGGACATAGCTATTCAGACGTGTTGAAGCCTCGTGAAAAAGAATTAAGAAAAGCGCAAAAAACCTTAGCTGATATTGAATCTGAATATGGTTTAACGATTAACAGCTTAAAAGATATTAATCGCCGTATGTCAATTAGCGAAGCTAAAGCGAGACGTGCAAAAAAAGAAATGATCGAAGCCAACTTAAGGCTCGTTATTTCGATTGCCAAAAAATATACTAATCGGGGCTTACAATTTCTTGATTTGATTCAGGAAGGTAATATTGGCCTGATGAAAGCGGTTGATAAATTTGAATATCGCCGTGGATATAAGTTTTCTACTTATGCGACTTGGTGGATTAGACAGGCTATTACGCGTTCAATCGCAGATCAAGCTAGAACAATTCGTATACCCGTGCACATGATTGAAACCATAAACAAGTTAAATCGTATTTCGAGACAGATTCTTCAGGAGATGGGGCGTGAAGCAACACCTGAAGAGTTAGCAGAGCGAATGGAGATGCCTGAAGACAAAGTTCGTAAGGTATTGAAGATTGCAAAAGAACCGATTTCAATGGAAACGCCCATTGGTGATGATGAAGACTCTCATTTAGGGGATTTCATTGAAGATGCAAAAGTCTTATCACCGGTTGAGGCCGCAACGATAGCTGGATTACGTGAATCAACGCAAAATGTGTTGGCAGGATTAACCGCTAGAGAAGCAAAAGTATTACGGATGCGTTTTGGTATTAACATGAATACCGATCATACGTTAGAAGAAGTAGGCAAACAGTTTGATGTCACACGCGAACGTATTCGTCAGATTGAAGCCAAAGCGTTAAGAAAATTAAGACATCCGTCTAGATCAGAACAATTAAGATGTTTTCTAGATGGTGAATAAATAGTAATAAGGGCCCTGAGCTCAGTTGGTTAGAGCGTCCGACTCATAATCGGCAGGTCGTAGGTTCAAGTCCTACAGGGCCCACCATTTAAATAAATAGGCTGCTTTTGCAGCCTTTTGTGTATTTAGCTTTTACATTAAAAAGGTGGTGACGTGAGCAATAACTTCAGTTTTACATCAGAATCAGTTTCAGAAGGACATCCAGATAAGGTTGCAGATCAAATTTCCGATGCGGTATTAGATGCTCTATTAGAGCAAGATCCACGTTCGAGAGTTGCGTGTGAAACATTGGTTAAAACAGGTATGGTTATTCTTGCCGGTGAAGTCACTACGAATGCGTGGGTTGATTTAGAAGCACTGGTCAGAAAAGTCGTGTGTGATATTGGTTACGATCATGGTGACATTGGTTTTGATGGCCAAAGTTGTGCGGTCTTAAATGCGATTGGTAAGCAGTCTTCTGATATCGCCATGGGCGTTGATGAAGATGAAAATCATGAGCAAGGCGCAGGCGATCAAGGCTTAATGTTTGGTTATGCAAGTAACGAAACGGATGTATTGATGCCTGCTCCGATTACTTATTCGCATTTATTGGTTAAACGCCAAGCAGAAGTTCGTAAAAGTGGCGCTTTGCCTTGGTTGCGTCCGGATGCAAAAAGCCAAATTACTTTCCGATATGAGAATAATAAACCTGTTGCTATTGATGCAGTGGTTTTATCAACTCAACATTCTCCAGATATCAGTAACAAAGCCTTACATGAAGCGGTTATGGATGAAATTATCCTGCCGGTTTTACCTAAAGAATGGTTACATAAAGACACTAAATATTTCATTAACCCAACCGGTCAATTCATTATTGGTGGTCCAGTGGGTGATTGCGGCTTGACAGGTCGTAAAATCATAGTAGATTCTTATGGTGGCATGGCAAGACACGGTGGTGGCGCTTTCTCTGGAAAAGATCCTTCAAAAGTAGATCGTTCTGCGGCCTATATGGCTAGATACGTGGCTAAGAACATTGTGGCGGCAGGTTTAGCTGAGCGTTGTGAGATTCAAGTCTCTTATGCGATTGGCGTTGCAGAGCCCACATCAATCACCGTAGAAACCTTTGGTACTAGCAAACTAAGCGAAGATCGTTTAGTGCAAATCGTTAGAGATCATTTTGACTTAAGACCTAAAGGTTTGATTAACCAATTGGGTTTATTGAAACCTATTTATCAAATAACGGCGTCTTATGGTCATTTTGGTCGTACAGAAGAGTCATTTAGCTGGGAAAAAACTGATAAAGTTGACGCATTAAGAGATGCGGCGGGCCTTTAATAAACAACATAGACAGGAAGCACGATGAGTCAACACGATTATAAAATTGCAGATATCGCTTTAGCGGCATGGGGCCGTAAAGAAATTAATATCGCTGAAACTGAAATGCCAGGCTTAATGGCATTGCGCCAAGAATTTGGTCAAGAGCAACCGTTAAAAGATGCGCGTATTGCAGGTTGTTTGCACATGACTATTCAAACAGCGGTGTTGATTGAAACATTAACTGCGTTAGGTGCAGAAGTGCGTTGGTCATCGTGCAATATCTTTTCTACACAAGATCATGCGGCGGCAGCGAT
The DNA here is from genome assembly GCA_903863905.1 of uncultured Methylococcaceae bacterium. Taxonomy (GTDB): domain Bacteria; phylum Pseudomonadota; class Gammaproteobacteria; order Methylococcales; family Methylomonadaceae; genus Methylobacter_C. Next base: position 12,512 of record CAIPDT010000011.1, on the reverse strand, counting down.
TGCTGCGGCAGGTATTCCCGTGTTTGCTTGGAAAGGTGAAACCGAAGAAGAAGCAGAATGGTGTATTGCTCAAACGATAGACGGTCTTGATGGCTGGCGTCCTAATATGATTCTGGATGATGGTGGTGATTTAACCACGATGATGCATGATAAGTATCCTGAATTAATGGCGGATGTAAAAGGCTTATCAGAAGAAACCACTACAGGCGTGTTACGTTTGTATGAAATGGTGACCAATGGAACCTTAAAAGTTCCTGCGTTTAATGTAAATGATTCGGTGACTAAATCAAAGTTTGATAACTTATATGGTTGCCGTGAGTCTTTAGTCGATGGTATTAAACGCGCTACTGACGTAATGATTGCCGGTAAAATTGCCGTGGTCTGTGGTTACGGTGACGTTGGTAAAGGCTGTGCACAATCATTACGCGGTTTAGGTGCGACGGTTTTAATCACTGAAATTGATCCGATTTGTGCCTTACAAGCGGCGATGGAAGGTTATCGTGTGGTGACCATGGAAGAGGCTGCACCAATAGCTAATATCTTTGTCACAGCAACCGGTAACTTTAGTATTATTACGCACGCACATTTGTTAGCGATGCGTGATCAAGCGATCGTTTGTAATATTGGTCATTTTGATGCTGAAATTGAAATTGCATCCTTACGCCAATACGAATGGGAAAACATTAAACCACAAGTGGATCATGTTATTTTCCCTGATGGCAAACGTTTAATTATCTTAGCAGAAGGTCGCTTAGTTAACTTAGGTTGTGCAACGGGGCATCCTAGCTTTGTTATGTCTAATTCTTTTTGTAATCAAGTGTTAGCTCAAATTGAGTTATGGAAAAACGCGGACAATTACGAAAATAAAGTTTATATCTTACCTAAAATCTTAGATGAAAAAGTAGCAAGATCACACTTGCAACAGATTGGTGTTAATTTAACGACCTTAACTGAAGCGCAAGCTAAATATATTAATGTTCCTGTTGAAGGTCCTTATAAAGCGGATCATTATCGCTATTAATGGAAATAATCTAAATCGATATTTAGATTAGTCTGGTATAGAGATATCTTTTATAAGGTATCTCTATATAAGATTCTGAAAGAAAATAGGTCTATTTTCATCAATATCTTAAGCGGACACGCTTTATACCTCCTCTTGTGAGATCAGCATGCAGTCACTTCAAAACCCCCAGCAATTGTTTAGCTTTGAATTTTACCCACCTAAAACAGAAGAAGGGGTTATAAATTTACAGGGCGTTCATAAACAATTAGCCGCACTTAATCCGGAATTTTTTTCTGTCACGTTTGGTGCGGGTGGATCAACGCGTGATAAAACTCTTGAAACCGTGATTGATATTCAGGCGCATGGTATAGCAGCGGCTCCGCATTTATCTTGTGTGGCATCGACTAAAGAAAATATTCGAGCCATTTTGAATAATTATGTGGATAAAGATATTTCTCGTGTCGTTGCGTTAAGAGGTGATTTACCTTCGGGCACGTTATCAGCCGGTGAGTTTCGATATGCCAATGAGTTAGTTGAATTTATCCGTCAAGAAACGGGTGATTATTTTCAAATTCATGTGGCAGCCTACCCAGAAGTACATCCCCAAGCAGCGAATGCGGCAGAAGACTTTAAAAACTTTAAACGAAAAGTAGAGGCGGGCGCTAATGCGGCCATTACGCAGTATTTTTATAATGCCGATGCTTATTTTTATTTTATGGAAGCCTGTGAGAAAAATGGTATAGATATTCCAGTTGTTCCTGGAATTATGCCAATTACTCAATATACGCAATTATTCCGTTTTTCTGAAATGTGTGGTGCAGATATTCCACGCTGGATGAGAAAACGTTTGGAAGGTTTTGGCGATGATAGGGCGTCTGTTCAGGCCTTTGGGTTAGATTTAGTCAGTGATCTTTGTCAGCGCTTATTAGATAATGGTGCGCCTGGTTTGCATTTTTATACTATGAACCAAGCGAGTTTGACTTTATCTATTATAGAAAGACTACATCTTAAATAATAAGATTGATTAAGGCAGTGGTCTTTTTAGAATAGCCGGTGTTCTTTTAAAAATTACCGTAATGTTTATAAATCATGATAACCGCTAATCAACGGTTTGAAAAAAGAGATCTTTTAGTACTGTGGCATCCGTGTACACAAATGAAAGATCACGAAACCTCCGCAATTATTCCGATCAAAAAAGCCCACGGTGTTTGGTTAGAAGATATGGATGGTAATCACTATCTTGATGCCATTAGTTCTTGGTGGGTGAATCTATTTGGTCATGCAAACCCTCATATTAATGCCGCCTTAAAGGATCAAATTGATACTTTAGAGCACGTTATCTTTGCTGGTTTTACACATGAGCCGGCTATTCAGTTGGCAGAAAAACTGGTTGAGCTAAGTCCTGAAGGCTTAGTTAGATGCTTTTATGCCGATAATGGTTCGGCAGCCGTAGAAGTGGCGCTTAAAATGAGCTTTCATTATTGGCGAAATAAAGGCTATACACAGAAAACTAAATTTATTACCTTAGAAAATAGTTATCACGGTGAAACTTTAGGGGCACTCGCGGTGGGTAATGTGCCTTTATATAAAGAAACCTATGCGCCTTTATTGATGGATGTGATTACGGTGCCAGGCCCTGATTGTTATTATCGGGAGACAGGTGAATCATGGTTTGATTATTCAGTGCGTCGGTTTTCTTTGATGGAAGAGACCTTACAGCGTTATGCAGATTCAGCCTGTGCAGTGATCATAGAGCCATTAATTCAATGTGCCGGTCAGATGCGCATGTATGATCCCATTTATTTAACCTTGCTACGTGCGGCGTGTGATAAATATCAGGTACACCTCATTGCCGATGAAATTGCCGTGGGCTTTGGTCGGACAGGAACCTTATTTGCCTGTGAGCAGGCGGATATTAGCCCCGATTTTATGTGTTTATCAAAAGGCCTTACGGGGGGGTATTTACCACTTTCTGCGGTCTTAACGACGGATGCTATTTATCAGGCCTTTTATGATGATTATCAGAAATTAACTGCGTTTTTACATTCCCACAGTTATACGGGTAATGCGTTGGCGTGTAGAGCTGGAGTGGCGACTTTAGACATTTTTCAGCAACAGCCCATTTTGGAAAATAATAAACGTCTGGCCGCTATCATGTCTAGGTTAGTCGTGCGCTTTAATGAGCATTTACATATAGCCGAAGTCAGACAAACGGGTATGGTGGTGGCCATTGAATTAGTAAAAAACAAATACACTAAAGAGCCCTATCCATGGCAAGAGCGGCGTGGCCAAAAAGTGTATCAGTATGCCTTATCAAAAGGTGTATTGTTACGTCCTCTAGGGAATGTTATTTATTTTATGCCACCTTATGTCATCACAGAAGAGCAATTAATCATGCTTGTTGAGGTTGCTTTTGACGCTATCAATCAAGCGATAAAGGATTAATATGCGAGTATCTAGATTATATGTGTCGTTTTCTTTAGCCGTTGGGCAACAGGTGGCGCTAGATGAAGACAATGCGCATTATGTTAGAACGGTTTTACGCTTAAGACAAAGCGCTGAAGTTATTTTGTTTAATGGCTTGGGTGGTGAATATTTAGGTAAGATAGATGAGGTGAGTCGAAAATCGGTTTTGATTACCATGACGGTTTGGACAGATCGTAGTGTTGAATCACACTTAAAGGTGACCCTCGGCTTAGGTATTGCTCGAGGAGATCGAATGGATTTTTCAGTTCAGAAGGCGGTTGAATTAGGTGTTAATGCCATGACGCCTTTAATCACCGAGCGTTGCCAAGTACAAATTAAGGGTGAGAAAAAGGTGCAGCGTTTATTGCATTGGCAAAAGATTGCTCAACATGCAACGGAGCAAAGTGGTCGCACCTGTTTACCGATCTTGAATAATATTGAGCATTTAACACAGTGGGTCGGACAGCAAAAAGGTTTGAAGGTTTTCTTAGATCCTTATGCCGATAAAAGCTTAAATGATTTAACTCCAATTGAGGGTCATGTGACTTTATTAACGGGGCCAGAAGGTGGGTTTTCGGCAGTAGAGCGAGATATTGCTAAAGCGGCTGGATTTATTCCGGTGCGGATGGGTGCACGAATACTCAGAACTGAAACAGCTTCCTTAGCGGCTTTGGCGGCGGTACAAGTTTTATGGGGTGATTTTGGAATTGTAGAGGCCCCAAGTTCAACTATAGTTAGAGAGATTGTCTAATGCGTTATGTTTTTTATTGCCTAGTGCCTTTTTTAGTACTGTTGATGGCTTTATCATTATCGGCCGTCATTGCGTATGGTGTGGTGATAGGTTTGGGCGATGCGAGTGAGTTTAGACAAATCATCACCCGAGTGACACAAGTGTTTTTATTACTGAGTATTTTTCCTTTTATGGCTTATTTAAGGATTAATAAAGCAGAGTTAGGTTTTGCGCCACGGGGACAATTTTTTAAACAATTACTTCAAGGGTTTGGCTTAGGTCTTTTGGTGTTATTGCCAGTTTTTGGCGTGTTGTTTGTTTTAGATGTTAACGTTATTGATGAAACACAGCATTGGACTGTTGGGTTATTAGCTAAATATATGGCTATAACTTTAGGTGTGGCCTTGTTAATTTCTGTTATCGAAGAGTCGTTATTTAGAGGGATTGTCTTGGTAGGGTTAAAGAAAAAATTACCTGTACTTATCGCCATTTTATTGACGTCTATTTATTACGCTGGGTTACACTTTTTAAGTGCTAAGACCAATCCTGTTATGCAAGATGTGACTTTATGGACCGGTTTTCAATTGCTGGGTGAGGCTTTTAATAATGTCGTCGATCCCCAGCATTTTAGCGCCTTTATGGCTTTATTAATGGTAGGGGTTTTTTTAGGTGTGTTAAGGACTCAAGTCGACGTTAGCTTAGGCTTATGTATAGGTTGTCATACCAGTTGGGTCTGGCAAATTAAAATGAGTAAAAAGCTCTTTAATACGGATTTTAATGTTCAGTATCACTATTTGGTCAGCCATTATGACGGTGTTATTGGGCCTTTCGTTTCAGTGTGGTTAACATTGATTCTGATAGGTTATTTTGCTTATCAGTATATAAACAAAACTAAACATTAATCCCTAAAGTTTTCATATTGTAGAGGCATTTCAAGTTTTTCATCGCGAAGCATTTGAATAACTTCTTGAAGGTCATCACGTTTCTTTCCGGTAACGCGAACTTTATCACCTTGAATGGCCGCTTGTACTTTGAGTTTTTTGTCTTTAATTAATTTGACGATCTTTTTGGCCAGAGTAGAATCCAAGCCTTGTTTAAGCGTGATCTCTTGACGCATTAGTTTTCCACTGCCTTTGGGTTCACCTACTTCCATACAGCCCACGTCAACCCCTCGTCTGCTGAGTTTTGAACACACAACACTAAACATTTGTTGTAATTGAAAGGTGGATTCTGACGTCATCACTAAATTATCATCAGTGAGTTCAAAGCTGGAATTGGTGCCTTTAAAGTCAAAACGAGTCGTGACTTCTTTAGTGGCTTGATCAATCGCATTTTTTACTTCGTGCGTGTCGAATTCTGAAATAATATCAAATGAAGGCATACGTTAAAATTGGATTTAGTTAAATGATGCTATTTTACATGGGTTTGTAGTGATTGATAACCTCTGTAACGGCTTTAATTCTTAAATTTCGAATAGCTATACTAATATCGGCACCCTTTAAGGAACTACTTAGAATTGCTGACGTATCTATTGAAGAGGCTACCGTGGCTATTTGTAACAGAAAGTTTGCTTGTAAATAAGGAATATGTTCAAGCCCCGTGCGACCTTTAGCATCCGCTTCACAGGCTAAAACAAAGGCAGGGAGATTACTATTCGGTTTGAAGGCGTCTAAGTGCGTTAATAGATCAACGAGGGTAGAGGGTTTTAATTCAAAGGCTTTATGACAATGAGTATGATATTCCATCACGTGAAGTGCCAACTTTTTAAAAGTATTGGGAACACGTAGGCGCTCACATAAACTTTGAAGAATGGGGAGGCCATTTTTTTCATGCCCATGATGACTAGGCCAATTTTCTTTAGGGCTTAATGCTTTACCTAAATCATGGGTTAAGGCGGCAAATCTAATTTCGGGTGTATTTGATAATATCGTTGCTTGATCTATACAAAGTAAGCTATGGATTCCCGTGTCAATTTCAGGATGATATTTCTCGGGTTGAGGAACACCAAACAACGCGTTAATTTCAGGGATGATTCGTTCAAGGGCATTGCATGCTCTTAAGGTATGAAAAAAAGCCGCAGGAGACGGTTCTTTGAGGGCTTTAAAGAGTTCTGCCCAGATTCTTTCAGGCACTAAGGCATCTACTTCGCCACTTTTTACCATGTCTGCCATTAAAGCTTGGGTTTCTTTTGCAATAGTAAATCCTAAATGCTTAAATCGGGCTGCAAACCGTGCGATACGTAAAATACGGACCGGATCTTCAGAAAATGCCGGAGAAATATGTCTGAAAACTCTGTTGTTTAGATCTTGTTGACCGCCGAAAGGATCAATCAGTTGACCATCAGGTGCCATGGCAATCGCGTTTATCGTTAAATCACGACGTAATAAATCTTCTTCTAAAGTGACTTCTGGGGTAGCGTGAAGGATAAAGCCAGTATAGCCGGGGGCCGTTTTTCTTTCGGTTCTGGCAAGCGCATATTCTTCTTGGCTTTTAGGGTGTAAAAATACGGGGAAATCTTTTCCAACCTGTCGAAAGCCTTGGCTAAGCATAGAATCGGGGGTCTCACCTAAGACAACCCAGTCTCTTTCTGTAATAGGGAGACCTAATAGTTGATCTCGAACAGCACCGCCTACAAGATATGATTTCATTAATTATTTATTGGGAATGAAAAAGGGTTGAAAAAAACGAGCTAAGTAACGTGCATGATTAATTTGAGCAACTTTGAGCTCACATACTTTTCGTGTTGGGTTGGTTGAAGCATTAACTTGATCTAGTTATATCGTGCTCATCCCTAAATTGGTCTTAGAATAGCATAAGAGGGTAATTCTTGCGTGATGAAATAATTGTGGGGGGATTAGCGATAGTAACAACTCATCAGGGGAATTTTGATTTGAGATGTGTTTATGTGAACACTCTGTAAGTTATGTTAAATGAGTGCTGAGTTAAAGCTTTATAATTCAGTGGGTAGGTTTTTATTGGAGAAGGTATGTTGGATATTTTTTGGATAAGTATTGTATTAGGAATGGTGTCAGGTGTATTAGCAGGGTTATTCGGTATAGGGGGAGGATTAGTCATTGTGCCTGTATTAGCGATTGTCTTTAAGAACCTCGCTTTTCCAAGTGAATTGATTATGTTAATGGCGGTAGCGACTTCTTTAGCGGTTATTTCGCTAACATCTATTTCATCCATTATTGCTCATCATCGTTTAGGTTCTGTTATTTGGTCCAAAGTAGTGAGATTGAGTCCCGGTATTATGTTAGGTACTGGGGTAGGAGCAATGCTTGCTCAATATATCAGTGCGGATTCATTAAGAATGCTATTAGTGGTGTTTTTAGTGTATGTGGGTCTGCAAATGGCTTTACAAGTTGCACCTAAAGAGACTTCAATAAATCAGTCTAGGATAGTCGATTCTAGTGTGGCGATTCTTATAGGATCTGTTTCTGCTATTGTGGGAATTGGCGGCGGTACAATCACGGTGCCTTATTTGGTTAAAGGGCGGATGTTAATGAGAAATGCGGTTGCCGTTTCAAGTGCCTGTGGATTGCCAATTGCTTTAACTGGCACACTTAGTTATATATTGATGGGTAGGCAGACTCCAACTCTTCCTGAGTGGAGTTTAGGCTATGTGTATATACCTGTGTTTATAGGCACTGGATTATCAAGTGTCTTAACGGCACCTTTAGGTGCAAAATTAGCCTATAAATTACCCGCCAAAAAACTTAAGCGATATTTTTCTATCTTATTATTTGTGATGGCAATTAAGCTATTATGGAGTTAATGGTCTTTTAATCTTTTTCTATTGTGTTATGCATAAACGCATAAAATGAAGCAAAGCAAATTAAGAAAGCGAAAAATAATATATTATCAGCCACTTTAAAAATGACACTTGAAACAATGGCTGTGCCTGCGAGTAATAAAGAGGATGCTAGGATAATTAATAAGGTTTCATTAATACTAAAGCCTTTCATAGGGAGTACATGATGTAAATGTTCACGATCGGGTGCAAAAGGGGACTTACCTTTGTGTATACGTCGCATCATGATACAGATTGAATCATATAAAGGAAGTGCTATGACCCATAAAACTAGAGTAGGGGTCATGATAGGATTAGGATGTTGTGAGCCTTGTATAATCAGCCAGCATATTGTGAAGCCTAAAAGCGTACTACCAGAATCTCCTAAGAAGATAAGGCCTTTACTTCGTCCAAAGATTCGCAAGTTAAATAATAAGAAAGCAATAATGGCACCCATAAAGATGATGCTTAAGTTTAATAATAATGGGTTATTGAAAGCAAATGCAAGTAACGCGACTAAACCAATAGAGATAAGCGAAGAGCTGCTGGAAAGGCCATCAATTCCATCAATCATATTAAAAGCATTAATTCCTCCAACCACTGCAAATACGGTAAGAGCAGTTGAATAGTGTCCTAAATGTAGGGTCCCATATCCTAGTAAATCACCCATATCATTTATTTTAATATCAGCAAACTCAGTCATGATAAGGCCTGCGCAAATTTGGGCAGCGAGTCTGAGTTTCACGTTAAGTTCTCTGTAATCATCAATTGCACCCACAACAACGAGTAAGGTAAGTGCAAGAATAAAAGCACCTTGGTGAGGCATTTGTATGTCATAAATGCTTAGGGTCAGCAAGGTACCTAAAAATATAGCTAGGCCACCAATAGGTGGGGTTGGTTTATCGTGTTTTTTTCTAGCGCTAGGATGATCAATAAAGCCAAACTTGATAGCATAGGGAAATATGGCTAATATTAAAATAATGGTGGCGATTAGTGGAAGAAAAAATAAACCAAATAACATAATTGATGACTCAGTAAAAAGGTAAGTAGAAATATGAGTGAAATTAATTAAACTATCGTGAGTTATTGGTGTTTAAAAATTTAAGTCACACTCAGTTATAAAGTTATTTAGGTTAAAATTTTAAAATAATTTTATAAGAAATTGTTTTTAGTTTGTAGAAAACGACATTCTGTTTCTTCAAATACTGCACAGGTTAGTCTTCCAGTACTATAAGCACCGGTATCAATACCAATTCGATTGAACAACTGTTCTGGTTCACTGGTAACGGTGTGCCCATGAACGATAATTTTTTTGTGAAATAACGTACTATTTATAAAATCTTCACGTATCCAAAGTAAATCTTCTGGTCTTTGATTGGATAAATTGATCTTAGGATTTATACCTGCGTGTGCAAAAAAATAATCGCCACATTCGAAACTTAAGGTTAGATCCTTGAAAAACTCAAAATGTGTGTTGGGTAGTTTTTCAGTAAATTCAGTACGTAATCGAGATAAATCTTTGAGTGTTGGTATGCCTCTAATTTCTACACCATAACTAGCGAGAGTCGATAAGCCGCCAAATTTAAACCAGTCATTTGCAATAGAAGGGTCTTCACTTAATACAAATTGTAACAAAACTTGCTCATGATTACCTAGCAAAAAAACTTCTGTAAAATCTGTTAATTTTTCGTTTAGGATACAATCTATGACGCGTTTAGAATCAGGTCCTCTATCAATATAATCACCCAAATAAATGATTGTTTTGTGGCCACTAAACGTATCGCTATCTAACTTTATTTTATCGTGCAATTGTTTTAATAAATCGACTCTACCATGAATATCACCAATACAATAAATTCTGTGGTTGTCTGGTAATGTCGCTGGATCCTGTGGAACAACTGGAGAGGATTTAAAAAGTTTTTTCAGTAGACTTTTCACTGTATATTTTTGTACTTGATCCGGAAAATAAAGAGTAGACAGATATTATTAATTTTCTCAAGTTTTGAATAATACTATTACTAGTATTATTTAATTTTCTTGCTATTAATAAAAATTAATTAGGGATTTATCGTAACGTAATAAAATTAGAATATCAATAAAATTATTACCACATTGGGTATACAAAATTGATGTGATAATTTTATAGTCCTACTGTGCTTCATGGTATCATGTCTTAACTTATTAAATACAAATATTGATGCTTAGGTGTCGATTTTCACTGATGATAACGTTGTATTTTAGGACGTGGGTGTATTTTTCTATCTAACGATCACATTATCATAAGACTTGTGACATCGTATTATCGTTATCTGCTTGTTTACAATCAGTTTCACATCATTTTCATATCTTGCTGCAACGTTTATGTTCATTAATCGCAGCCATCAATTGAGATCAATATCATGCCATTTTCAAAACTCGGCTTATCGGCCCCCCTTTTACAAGCGATTGCTGAAGCGGGATACGCTACGCCATCACCAATACAGATACAAGCTATTCCCGCGGTTTTAGATGGGCATGATTTACTCGCTGCCGCACAAACTGGAACGGGAAAAACGGCGGGTTTTGCCTTGCCTTTATTACATCGATTATCTCAGCGGAGTTATGGTGCAAATAGACCTATTCGGGTGTTAATACTAACGCCTACGCGTGAGTTAGCGGCTCAGGTGGGTGAGTCAGTTGCACAATATGGTGCCCATTTACATCCTAAACTTAAAACCGAGGTGGTCTTTGGGGGTGTAAAAATAAATCCGCAGATGATGCGTTTAAGGGGGGGGGCGGATATTTTGGTTGCTACACCTGGGCGCTTGCTTGATTTAGTGAATCAAAATGCAGTTAAATTAGATAAAGTAGAAACATTGGTATTAGATGAAGCGGATCGCATGTTGGATATGGGGTTTATTCGTGATATTCGTAAAATAATTGCGTTGTTACCTAAGAAGCGCCAAAACTTATTATTTTCAGCGACCTTTTCTGATGAAATTCGTAAACTTACAACAGGTCTGCTGACTAATCCTATTAAAATTGAAGTGGCGCCGCGCAATACAGCTGCAGAAACGGTTAAACAGATTGCGTATTTATGTAATAAAGCCAGTAAAGCTGATTTGTTGTGTCATTTAATTAAAACCGAGAGTTGGCAACAAGTGTTAGTGTTTACCAGCACTAAGCATGGCGCGAATCGCTTGACAGAAAAGCTTAATAAAATTGATATTCATGCTGCAGCTATTCATGGTAATAAAAGTCAAGGCGCTAGAACAACTGCCTTGTCGGGTTTTAAAGCCGGAACCATTCGGGTGTTGGTGGCAACGGATGTGGCGGCGCGAGGGATTGATATTGCCTTATTACCCTATGTAGTTAATTATGAATTGCCACGTGCTCCAGCGGACTATGTGCATAGAATTGGCCGTACGGGTCGAGCGGGGGAAGAAGGGCAGGCCATATCGTTGGTGTCACATGATGAGGTTGGGGCTTTGCGGGTGATTGAAAAGTTGATGGGCGGGGTTATTCAACGTGATCAAGTCGTTGGTTATGAGGCGTCTGCTATTGCACCACCGATGCCTGTAGAAGCGCCTCGTGCACCAAGGCCACCTAGAAATACAATTGTTAAAAATACTGGGGCTAAAAAGAATCCTGCTAAAAACAAGATAAATGTATCGGCAAGTCGATAAGTTAATTGTGCTGGAATAAATATCGATTTGATATGAAGACGAGTTAACAAGTTTTGTTAATTTATTTTAATGGTTCGGATATAAAAATTTGTTTGTGTCAGCTATTAATATGTTTTGGATAGACAAAAAGAAGGGGGCGTAAGCCCCCTTCTTTTTTACTCATTAAATTGTTGTATCAATGAAGATAGTCAACAACTTATATTGCCCAGTGGTATTAAGAAGTAATCGTTAGATTACCTGCTGTTAAATTAATAGTGTTAACAGAGGTAAGGCCCGTCAATTGAATTAATTCATCACCAGCGCCGGCACCAGCAACACCGTTTGAAATAAATAAATATTCATCGCCCGTGTTATTAACCTTAAAGAAGGCAAATTCACCGGCAGTATCACCTGCTGCAGTCATTCGAGCTGTGATATCACCTAAGGCATCTGCTAATGTGGTACCCGATCCTGCTGCAAAAGTAGCAACACCTGTTGTGGCATTAATCGAGGCTTGAGAATTCGTTGCAGCGGCACTACTGCCACCTTTGGTTAAGTTAGCCGTATAGTCAATCAAATCGCCCGTACCTACAAGACCTTTACCGAAGTCAGAAATAGTGTCGTGGTTGGTGCTTAATAGACCACTGTCACCTTTTGCAAATTTGAAGGTATCTGATCCTGCGCCACCTGTTAAAATATCAGCACCTTTTCCACCCGTTAATTTGTCATTGCCAGCACCACCAAGCAAGATGTCACCACCAATCCCACCGGTAATCAAATCTGCCTTTGAAGAACCCGTTAAAGTAGTTTGATTGCCTGTAATGGTAATGTTAAACCCGTTGGCACTTGCTGTTACGAGACTTAAGTTGACTGCGT
>CAIPDT010000010.1 GCA_903863905.1 uncultured Methylococcaceae bacterium | reverse complement strand
GAATAAAAGGCTGCGGTCGTAGTAATAGACGGCACCGATAAGAATAAAAGGCTGCGGTCTTAGCTACCGATAGCGCCGACAAAAATAAAAGGGCGTGGTCTTAGCAACAGATGGCGCCGAAAAAAATAAAAGGGCGCCGTTTTTTTTAATTAAAGGAATTATCTCTGCTAACGATGGTTTTTATTTGATAATTTCTCGCTAATGCCCCATGAAACGCACCAAAATAGTCCAAAAATTACTCTAATCGCAAATTATATTATTTATTTTCTGGTTTTACCTTGTCTTTCTAAAATAATAGTCTACTTTCATAGTAACACGTACATTTCGTACCTGTTAACCAAAGGAGTTTTCTCTAATGAGAAAAACTAAAGTATTGTATGACTTCATACTCTATAAACCAGATGTTAAAACTGGTTTTTATAGCAATGTGTTGGTTAAGTTAACCGACAATCCTTATTACCAAAACCCATTTATATCCTTAATTGAGGCTTCGGACGCCTTAGTCAGTTTTCAAGCCGCTATTATTGCGGCGGCTGATGGTGCTCATACAGCGATTTCGGATATGCATGACAAAGAAGCGATTTGTGATGAAGCATTTCGAGTCTTAGCTGCTTATGTTGACCACGAGTCTGATGGCGATGAAACTAAGATTTTAAGTAGTGGTTTTCATCCCAGCAAACAGCCGGTTGCTAGTGTTAAACCAGATATTGTTATAGTTAATGGGTTTCACTCAGGGGATATTAGTATTAAGGTTAAAGCGATCTTATATGCTGTGGCTTATATTTGGCAGTATAGGCTTTATAATCCCGGAGCCATCGAAGGTGAGTGGATATCTTTGCCCATAACAACCTATGCCCGCACCTCCTTAACAGGATTAATTCCGGGTTCAGTTTATGAATTTAGGTTCGCGACTATTTCAAATGCAGGCACGTCTGAATTTGGTCAATCAATTACACATCGAGTAATGTAATTTAAACCGTTTTAAAAGCCTACTTTATAAGCCAAGACGGGTTGTAAAGTAGGCGTTTAGGCGTTATTTACGCGTAGGCAGTGATTGAGCAACGGCGGCGCCCATCATTAAGGCATACGTATAAGCGACAGCCGGTATTTGTAAACTAAAGTCAACTAAGGCGTGGGCGCCCACTAATAAACTGGCAGAAAAGCCAATGGCGGGGTAAATCCAATGTCTATGCCGGGACCAAACGCCACGTAAGCATACAAAAGCCAATAAGGCGATGGCTAAAAATAAGGCTGAGGCTTGCAATAAACCTAATTCAAAAATGTTTTCTAAGTAGGTGTTGTGGGCTCTGTCATAAAAGCCAATGATAGTCTCATCTCGATATAATCTAAAACTATGTGGAAAAGTGCCGTAGCCAACTCCCAACCAACTATTTTCTTCATTTGCTTTTGATAATAAGGAGTAGACCGCTAATCGGCCTTCACTATCAGCCGAAGTCGAGTCGAGTCGGTCTAATAACTTATCACCGCTTCGGGCCATGACTCCCCAAGAAATAGCCGCGACTAAACCTAAGAGGGTCATAATAACCCCATTGTTTTTAATTTTACGGCTGAGTAGTAATACAATAATGAAACTAAATACCGCTAATGAAGTACTTAAAAAGCCACCTCTGGATTGAGTTAAAAGTAAGGCGGTGCTAATGACGATAATGGTTAATACAGGCAGCCAGCCGCGAATAAACACATTCTCAAAAAAATATTGTCGGCCATAACTGCTGCTTAAGCCATATTGAAAACACGATTGAATTTTGTCAAACAAGACCGGAAAACTAGCCAGTAAGGTTAGGCCGGCATAGGTGGCGTAAGAGTTTCGATTAATAAAGGTACTGGCGACCCCATTCATTGGGAACTCTCGGTCAAACCAAAGCAGGGTATCAAACTTACCTAAGTACAACACTAAACCATAGATCGCATACACTAAACCTACATAAGATAAGCCTTTAAAGGTGAGTACGGTATTTTCATAGTCACGGTTATATTGTAGGCTTATAAAAAAGATCACAAAATAACTGAGTAACTTCATTAAGGCGGTGCCCGTTTCATAAGGATCTAAACTGATTGTACCTTGTACTGGAACCGGTAATTGTTGGGCGGCTATTTGCCAAAATGGATGCATCCAAGCGGCGGGCACCCAGGTTGAATATTGTAAAAAAGCCCAGCCAATGGGCACCAGAACCAACAACAGTGAATAGCGTACTGGTTTAAGGGTTAAATGTATCGAGGAGCGCCCTATAAAGGCCGAGATACAAATATAAACACCGATTAACGCAAAGATAACCGCGAATAAGCTCCAAGCCCAAGGACGATAGGCGCCAAATGGCAGAGGGGCCAGTAATAACATAAATAAAAAAAGTTTAAACATAATCGAGTTTGACACAGTACGGATAATTTATGAATGATAAAAGTATAACGTGTTTAGCGGCCTTAATATATCTATAAGGTACAGTAATGTCGTTAGTGCTTAAATTAACAGGCTTTTTAACGCTCTAGTAGGCTGTATTCATGAGTTTATTTTTAAAGACCTCTTCAAGTCCTGCTTTTTGTACAAGACTAGAAGGGGCATCAGTTAGTGAGTTAATCAAATTATTATCTGCTAAAGTATTTGGACCACATTCTGTAGGTTGGCACGGCATTTTTTGTTTAACAAAATACAGATCGTTTGGGTATCTCTCTTGCCACCAATTATCATGAATATTATGGTCACCGCCTTTTACAATCAAACTGCGGGTGTTGTTAAATATTACGTTATTCACCACGGTAATGTAACGACTTCTATTGTCCAAGTATAATGCGGCGCCTTTATCTGATGATTGGTTAGTGATTATGTTTTCAGAGATAATGTTACCGGGTTGGGCGCCCAGAGAATAGATACCGCCGCCATCTGAGAGGGTGCTCATAGGATGGTCAATAAGATTTGCTTGGATAGTATTGTTTTTTGCAACAGTAGGGTCGGGAACACCCCAACCCCAGCCGATTGAAATACCTGAATAGGGTAGATTTGAAAGTTGATTATGTTGAATAAGGACATTTTCAGTATAGCCGACTTCTATACCTACAGAGCCTTCATATTGATTGGCTATGTTATGAATGTAATTGTTCGAAACTTTGATATTTTTAGTGATGAGTCTGACATCGCTCGTATTGGGATTGATAATGTCACCCACGCTAATAGCATTACTACCGATATTGTAAAAATGATTGCCAGTAATAACATTATCTTGACTGCCATCGCTCATGTTGAGACCTGTTGCGCCTAGTCTTGTAAAAGTATTGAGTGTAAAGGTAATATCTTTGGCAAATTTAAAGTTAACATGGCCGGGTATTTGTGCGGCATTGGCCATAATGTCACTATTCGATGACCAGTTAGGTATTTTTGAGCCCGTAAAAAAAATAGCGGCTTGAGCAGGAGGAAAGCCATCAGAGGTGCTGGGTCGAAGCCATGTGGCTTCGGCAAACATAAGTCCTTCAAATTTAATATGGTGAATAGGCGCTTCAGGCGTGCCTAAGCCTTGTATCAGTGTTTCTAAACGAGGCAACACAACGGTAGCTGTAGACATATCTTCATTGGGGCGAGGCAGGTAATAAAGCCAGCCACTGCGGTTGTCTAAATACCATTCGCCCGGACTATCAAGTAATTCGTAAGCATTTTCAAGCCAAGAAGGATTGTCTAAGGAGATATCTTTGTTGAGCTGAGACCGATTCCAACAGGGTTGTTGTATTGTAATAGTCGTGTCTTTGATACTTTGTATGCCACATCTAAATAACTTCCAATAATGTCGTCCGACTATTTCAATAGCCGAGGGGTTACGCCAATTTTGCATCGAAGTATCGGTTGTGGTGTAGCCTGTTTCGGTTTTTACGACGTCAGGAAGACCTTGGTCATTGCGGGCGCGGATGGCGGGTTGATTATTGACATATAGTTCACGCGTTTTAGCTTCTGTTCCTACGTCCACTTTCCATAAGTTACCCTCTTTTTGCCAGCCATGGATTAAGCGGCCCCCGCTAATAAGGGCTGTTTCATCGAGATAATTTTTATAGATGATCGTATGTCCGTTCATCCCGGAGTCTTGGGTATCCAGTGCTAAAGTTTCCGTTAATTCGTAGCGTCCCCCTCTAAGGTACACGGTTATATCCTCAGACATAGTTTTGTTGAGGGTACGAAGGGTGTCTTGGGCTTTTTTGAGCGTTTTGAACGGTAAATCTAGGCTGCCGGGGTTCGTGTCTTGCCCAGAGTCGGCAGAGATATAGAAATTAACCGGGGGCGTTTGAGCAAGCGCACTGTTAACGGTTGATAGCAAAATCGCCACAACAGTTACAAAAATAAGTGCTTTGGAGCGTGGTTTATTCATAAATGACCTACTAACTTGATTTTTGGGTTGAGTGGTTTATTTTAATTATTTACCGGTCACTTGATTTAGATCAAGAGCCCTGACTTTTATTAATGCAACAATAGCTTCACCCGAACTTGGGTGAGAAAAATTACTTTTAACAGGGTGATTTTATATTTCAAATTCAAATGAGAATAAGTCTATGAAAACAGTTAGCCATGTATTATTATTAGTGATCGCTATCGTCAGCTTAACAGCTTGTGATTCAGGTAAAGGCCCAAGTAAACCCGGTGCTACTCAGACTCAAGTTAGTGTCAAATAACTATTATTTAATAGTATTCTCTCGACCTTAAACAGTCCTTCTGAACCTCTAACCCAGGTTCAGAGATGTTTTTGGATATTAAGATTCGTTCAATGACTATGGTAGGGCTCTATAATGGCTTCTAACAAGGTAAGGTCATGAATTTGTACCTGGCGTTGATTAACAGAAATAATGTTTTCTTTGCAAAGTGCTGTTAATTGCCGACTGATCGTTTCGTTACTTAAGCCTAAAAAACTAGCAATCACTTGACGGGGCATACTTAAATTAAAGTGGGTGTTTGAATAACCCAGGGCCCCGAAGCGTTTAGACAACATTAATAAAAAAGTCGCTATTTTTAGTTTAGCTGAATTATTACTCAGTAAAAACATCTGCTCATGATTCGTGGTAATTTCTTTACTTAGAATTCGAGTGAGTTGATATTGCAAATTAGGAATCTTTGTGCATAATTCATTGAGTCGGGTGAGCGGTAACTCACAAACCGAACTGGTCTCCAAAGCATCCACAGAGCACGTAAAGTGCCCATCAAATAAGGCATCTAAGCCTATTAATTCACCCGGAAGATAAAAGCCTAGGGTTTGTTCTAAACCGTCGGCATTGATCATAAAACGTCTAAAAGAACCTGACTTAACCGCAAATAAACTCAGACATTCTTGGTCTTTTGTAAATAAAAGTTCGTTTAACCGTAAAGGGCGTTTGTTCTTTATAATAATCTCTAAAGTTTCTACTTCATCGATTTGTAAACCAAAGGGTAGACATAAGTCAGATAATCGGCATGTTAAACACGATGTTTTGGGTGGACAGGGCGTCATTTTTATTAATCTCTGAGTGGGTTTTTCGCATTATCCGCATTTACTGTCACCACAGTTTAAGCAAGTCATGCAACCATCCATTAACACTAAAGCTTTAGTTTGGCATTTTGCGCAGAGCAGAGCTTTAGCTGGAAAACTACCTGATTCATCTAAAGTTGAGCTATCGCTATGAATCGCTTCAAATTCTTTACGTTTCGCGTTTAAGAATTGTTTTTGATGATCATCAAATTCGTGAGATTGTAACATACCGATCTTTTTAAGATGTTGTTCAATGGTGCAGCCAATCTCTGCCACCAAGGAGGGCATGAATACGCCGCCTTTCTTAAAATAGCCGCCTTTAGGGTCAAATACCGATTTAAGTTCGTCCACCAAAAAGCACGCATCACCGCCTTTACGAAACACCGCTGAGATGACGCGGGTTAAGGCTAAGACCCATTGAAAGTGTTCCATGTTTTTGGAATTAATAAACACTTCATAAGGACGGCGTTCTTCGTGTTCGGTGTCCTCATTTAAGATCATGTCATTGATTGTGATATACAAGGCATGTTCTGATTGTGGGGTTTTAATTTTGTAGGTTGTGCCATGTAGAATTTCTGGACGTGCTACATTTTCATGCATACTTTCCAAGTTTTGTTTTTGTTCTTCAAGCAAAGCTTGTTCTGCAGAGGCTTTTTCTTCAGTATTAAGTACTTTGTAACTGATAATTTTTCGGTCAATCTTGTATGCCATGGTGTTCTGTCCTCAGGCTTTATAGTGAGCTAATCTTAAAGAGTAACTCTAGAAAACGAGTCGGAGTGGGTGGGTAAAGACCCCGCTCCATAGTGTTTTTGGATAATGGAAGTTTAAAACTTGCCGTAATAGCCTTCTTTTAAGGCATCAAACAAATTGGCGGCACTGTGGATTTCACCATCATACTCGACGTCTTCGTTGCCTTTAAGTTCGATAACCGCACCATCGTCTAAAGTAAATTGATAGGTGGTGTTTTCTAAATCGGATTCTTTAACTAACACGCCTTGGAAGACTTCTGGGTTAAAGCGGAAAGTGGTACAGCCTTTTAGGCCTTTATCATAGGCATATTCGTAGATAGATTTAAAATCTTCATACGGGAAATCAGTCGGTACATTAGCTGTTTTTGAAATCGAAGAATCAATCCATTTTTGCGCAGCCGCTTGAATATCAACGTGTTGTTTAGGAGTGACATCATCTGCCGCTATAAAATAATCCGGTAAGGCATGCGCTGGATTTTCACTGTAAGGCATGGCTTGGCTATTAATCATTTCGCGATAGGCTAAGAGTTCAAATGAGAACACATCTATTTTTTCTTTTGATTTTTTACCGGCTCTAATCACGTTACGTGAGTAATGATGCGCAAAGCTGGGTTCTATCCCGTTACTGGCATTGTTTGCTAAAGATAAAGAAATGGTGCCGGTCGGTGCAATTGAGCTGTGGTGAGAAAACCGCGCACCTGTTTCAATCAGTTCGGCAACCAGGGCAGGTTCTTCTTTAGCCAGTTGTTGCATGTAACGACTGTATTTTGCGTGTAATACCTTACCTGATATTTCCTCGCCTATTTTATAGCCGTCAGTCACCATTTCTGGACGTTTATGAAGCATTTCACCGGTGACCGTAAAGGTTTGGGTCATGATCGGCGCGGGGCCTTTTTCTTTGGCTAACGTTAACGCGGCTTTCCAACCTTCAACGGCTAATACTTTGGTGACTTCTTCTGTAAAGTCAACGGATGCGGTGTCACCATATTTCATACCAAGCATGGTGACTGTTGAACCTAAACCTAAATAACCCATGCCATGACGACGTTTGCTGATAATTTCTTCTCGTTGTCTTGGTAACGGTAAGCCATTAATTTCAACTACGTTATCTAACATGCGGGTAAAGATTTTGATGGTTTTACGGTAGTTTTTCCAATCAAAGGTGGCGTCAGCCGTAAAAGGATTTTTAACGAAACGCGTTAAGTTAATAGAACCTAATAAGCAACTGCCATAAGGGGGCAGGGGTTGCTCGCCACAAGGATTAGTCGCTCTGATTTTTTCACAAAACCAGTTGTTATTCATTTCGTTAACTTTGTCGATCAGAATAAAGCCCGGTTCTGCATAATCATAAGTCGAACTCATGATAATGTCCCAAAGGCGACGAGCAGGGATGGTTTTAGTGATTTTACAAGCGACCATGCCATCGGTATTAACGATATAACCGTCTTTAGTCGGTAAGTCGCGCCAGATGATTTGTTGGTTGTTGGTTAAATCCAGTTTATCAACCTTCACTTCTTTTTCGGTCACTGGGAATGATAAGGGCCATGCTTGATCAGTTTTGACCGCTTGCATAAACTCAGTAGTAATCAGTAAGGACAAGTTAAATTGTCTTAGGCGACCATTTTCACGCTTGGCTCTAATAAATTCAATGACATCGGGGTGGCCAATATCAAAAGTGGCCATTTGTGCACCTCGGCGTCCACCGGCAGATGAGACGGTAAAGCACATTTTGTCATAGATATCCATAAAGGATAAAGGCCCTGAGGTATAAGCGCCTGCGCCTGAAACATACGCATCTTTAGGGCGCAAGGTTGAAAACTCATAACCAATGCCACAGCCGGCTTTTAAGGTTAAGCCCGCTTCATGAACTTTACCTAAGATGTCATCCATAGAGTCTGCAATGGTGCCAGAGACGGTGCAGTTAATGGTCGAGGTGGCGGGTTTATGTTCTAAAGCACCGGCATTTGAGATAATTCTGCCCGCTGGAATAACGCCTTGACGCAAAGCCCAAAGAAATTCTTGGTAATATTGGTCTTGTTTGTTGTTGCCTTTTTCTACTTGTGCAAGCGCTCTAGCCACTCGTTGATAGGTTTCATCAATGTTCTCATCAATCGCAACCCCATCTTTGGTCTTTAAGCGATATTTGGTATCCCAAATATCCATAGAGGCATCTTGAAAGGGGATTTCCGTTACGGTATCGGTGATCACATGAAGTTTTGCAGGCATGGGTTTATCCCTAGAGGGTTAAGTGAAAAAGGAATTTAAACCAGAAATCAGCACCTTAGAGGTATTGGCTGATAATAGATTAATATCTATATGTGGTAAATATTTAATTTGTTGGCACAATATATAGTGTTTTTGAGAAAAGACAACCAATTTTTAAGCGAAACGAATGCTGTAAAAAAAAGCGGGTCTAGGTGCTTGTTTTTACAAGGCGTGATATTTTTGTAATAGAAAAATAATGTTGAACAGCAGGCAAAGCATGCCTGAGTCACTAAACGTAAATGAGTGGAAATGAATTTCTTCGGCGTGATCTTCAGCCGACGCCTTCAATCCTTTTTAAATTAAAAGGGTTGAAGGCGGGTGATTTAGCTGTTTTTAATATTCAGCGTCATGATAGATGTTTTGTACGTCATCTAATTCATTGAGCATACTTAAGAATTTTTCAAACATCTCGACATCTTCACCGCTGATAGGGGTCATGCTACGCGGTAAGAATTGTATTTCATCAACGTCAAGATCAATATCGCCAAAGGCTTCGTGCAAGGCTTGTTTAGCTTTAAAGTATTCTGAATGCGGCGTAAAGATGGTGATTTTACCTTCATCATTTTCAATATCTGACACATCGACATCAGCGCCTAATAAGGCTTCAAGTACCGCGTCTTCATCGGTATTTTTAAACGCTAAGATGGCCGAATGATCAAACATGTGGCTGACCACACCTTGCGTCCCAATTTTACATTTAGTTTTGGTAAAGCACATGCGTACATCGCCAAAAGTACGGTTTGGGTTATCAGTTAAGCAGTCAATAATCACCATGACGTTGCCTGGGGCATAACCTTCATAGCGTGCGGGTGCAAAGTCTTCGCCACCACCGCCTTTGGCTTTGTCGATGGCTTTGTCAATCACATGCGAAGGGACTTGATCTTTTTTCGCACGGTCAATGAGTCCTCGTAAGGCAAGATTTCCGGAGGGATCAGTACCGCCGGCTTTAGCGCAAACATATATTTCACGACCATACTTACTGTAGACCTTGGCCTTGGTATCAGACGTTTTGGCCATGGATTCTTTGCGGTTTTGATACGCTCTACCCATTTGGGTGTTACTCCATTGATAAATAAAAATTTTATAATTTTACAGGGAAGTCGCCTGATAAGGAAACTTTTCGTTACAGCAACGCAGCGTTAATGTCTTAAGAGGGGCGTATTAGTCGATTATAAAGTGACTGCTTTGATGTTGCCACATCGCATAATATTGACCGTGAAGGTTTAATAGTTCTTGATGGTTGCCTTGTTCAATAATCCGACCTTGTTCTAAAACAATAATTCGATCCATACTTAAAATAGTCGAGAGTCGATGAGCAATCACGAGGGCGGTTTTATCTTTGATTAACTCAAAGATAGCCACTTGAATTTGTTTCTCGGTCAGTGAGTCCAAAGCGCTGGTGGCTTCATCTAAGATGACAATAGGCGCATCTTCTAAAAAGGCTCTGGCAATGGCAATACGTTGTCTTTCACCGCCGGAGAGTTTAACACCCCGCTCGCCCACTAAGGTATCAAACCCTTCTGGTAAAGCTTGGATAAAATCCAGACACCGGGCTTTTTGAGCGACATCCAGCAGTTGTTCATCGCTGATGGGGTCACCTAAGGAAATATTATCTCGAATAGAGCGGTGAAATAATTCGGGTTGTTGAGGCACCATCGAAATTTGTTGCCGTAAGGCTTGCAAGGTAAAGTGTTGAGCCGCGATGCCATCAAAGCACAGGTCTCCTTGTTGTGGCTCTAAAAACCGAAAGAGCAATTTAGTCAGAGTCGATTTACCCGAACCCGAATGACCAATTAAGGCGATTTTTTCACCGGCTTTAATGTGTAATGAGAAGTCATTAAATAAGGAAATAGGGTGGGCGTTATCAGGTTTATAACTAAAGTGAATGTGATTAAAGTCAATTTGGCCGTGTTGTATGGTGTGGGGTTGTGCGGCAGGATGATCGGCTTCAATATCTTGTTGTCTAAATACTTCCGACATTTCGGAGGCATCGGCTAGTGCTGTAAATAGGGTTCTTATATTGCGGCCAAACTCCCATAAGCGTTGAATTAAGATAATCATAATGGATTGAAATAAAACAAACAGGCCCACTTCAAACGTGCCTAAGCGCCATTTTTGGATCATTAGATACACAAAAAATAGCTCAATACCAAAAGTCATTAGACCTTGGATGGCAAAGGAGAAGAAGGTAAAGAACCAGGCAATTTTTTTCTTTTGATAAACGCGGTCAGAGGCTTTATTAATGAGGTGTTGTTCTTTGTACTCCAAAGCAAAGCTTTTAACGATAAATATATTACTAATAGCGTCTGAATACCCCCCGCCGACAATAGAATCCGCTTCGGCGACCGCTTGATCAAAGCGCATTTTCCAAAGGGAAAAACCTATATTCCAACCGATGAACAGAACAACCCAGAGTAAAAAGTAAAACGCAAAATCGGGTTGTTGTTGATAAAATAAGGTAAAGGAAATAATAATCGCGATAATGTTCATGTAAAATTGAAACAAAAACCAGTCCATGATAGTTTCAAAAGAACGTGAAAAACGATTCGCTTGCTTAATCAGGCTGCCCGAAAAACGATCTTCAAAGAAAGCGTATTTCTGTTGTTTGAGGATATCAAAACAGCGTTTTTCTAAAAGATTAATACCACCCCCATCTAAAGGCACAATGGCGATTTCGAGTAAACGCCACGACACCCAGACGCCTGCATAAATAAACGCTATTGTTTTTAGATTATCCAGTAATAACGCCAGGGTGGCGTCTGAATACGGTAAGGCTAAGCCATTAGCAATGTTTTTATAATAAAGCGGTGCGGATAAGTCGAGAGTAATAGAGCACCCTAACGCGAATAACGCCATGAGAAAATAGCCTTTTTTTTGCCAAACGACTTTGCAGTATTCTTTAAATAAGATATCCATTCGTGTTAGTTGGGATGTTTATGATTTAGGGTTTAGAGGAGATTAAACTACAATACAGTTTAATCTTGAACGTTTGTGTATTTTATCACTCAGTCTACTGATCCATTTTTATGAAATTTATTTTACAGCACCTTTTAGTTATGCTGGTTTTTATGTGCTCAATGGTGATACAAGCCCAAGCGGAAGAGGGTATAAAACCATCGAGTAAAATGCTCTTTTTAGGCAATCATGATAATTATCCACCTTTTAGTTATTTAGATGGTATTAAGCCAGATGGGATAGTTATCGATAGTACCCGTGCGATTATAAAAAAAGCGAATATTGATGAGGGCCTTAAATTAAAGCTAAATGCTGATGGGGCTCCGGTTAAAATTTTAGAGCGGTGGCCTGTTAAACAGACTGCTTATGTAAAGCAAGAGGCCTTTGATTATTATCGCTTATCTTTCTTGTTGGTTGTGGTTTCTTTATTCTTGACTCTGTGTGTATTTATTTACGCTGGGAAATTAAGAAAGGCTAAGCATGAACTTGAAACACATAATCAAAAAACTCAAAGTATTCTTAATAATATTCCTATTCCAGTGTTTTGGTTGGCAGTTAAACCGACTCGATTAATGCGAGAAGTTTTATTTGTGAATAAATACTTTGTGCGTACGTTTGGCTATACCTTGGAAGAGGTGTCCCTATTACAAGATTTGTTTCATAAAGCTTTCCCTGAAGAAGAGTATCGGCAATATGTATTTTCTTGGTGGCGATCTATTTTAAGTAATATTAATAATTTTAAAGAACAGTACATTAGCATACCCACTAAAGAGTTTTTGATTGCGCATAAGGATGGAACACGTTTAGATGTGTTGGTGAGTGCTAATATTTCTGACGGTTTACTCTTAGTGTCTTTTTTAGATATTAGTCAACGCAAACAAGCTGAGCGCGTGGCAATTAAAAGGGGAATAGATATTGCCATGGCGAATGAGCAAATATTGAGGTTTAAAGAGATGGAGCAATTAAATTTAACCCTCGAAAAAACAGTCTTCGAAAAAAACCAATTGCTTAAGTCAATGGCGGTGGTGACCAAGGCCAATAGTATGGGTAATTTGGTAAGTTCTTTAGCCCATGAAATTAATAATCCCTTAGGCGCCATGAGTATTAATACTCAAATGTTAAAGTTAGAACTTGATGAGTTGAAAGAGTCTATCGACAGTGACGTCGTGGTTAAAATGCAGGAGCTATCGGATCAAATTTTAAAAGATAATGCCCGTGCCGCGACCGTGGTAACGCGCCTTCGTAAATTATTTTTACAGGGTGGTTCTGAGTTTTTAGATGTCAATTTATCAGAGGTTTTAGATGATGTCTGTGACATGGTTTCCAGAGAGATTGCTAATAATGACATTACCTTGCGGATTATAACTAATAAGGAGGTGTTTATTAAGGGCGATTTGGGGCAGGTGGAGATGGTGTTTTTAAATGCGTTTAATAATGCTATTGACGCACTTAGAAATCATCAAGGACCGAGAGAAATTGAAGTGCTGTTAAAATATTTAAATGAAGAGTTTATTTTGGTTAAGATTCAAGATACCGGGCCTGGTTTTGATCCTTGTATCTTAAAAAAGCGGTTTGAGTTATTTCAAACGACTAAAACTCAAGGTATGGGCGTAGGTTTATGGTTGAGTCGGGCGATTATGGAGAATCATAATGGCGCAATTTCGGTACGTAATAGATCTGATCGGCAAGGGGCAGAGTTAACACTCCGATTTTACCGTTCTTAACCGCAAAGTGGTTTCGGCGCCCCCTTCTGGTCTATTTCTAAAAGTAACTTCGGCATTGTGCATTTTGGCAATGCGTTGAATAATGAGTAAACCTAAACCATGGCTTGCATCTTGACTTTTAATATCATCCTGAGGTGAGTAGAGACGGTCGGTTGTGTTTGAAAATCCGTTACCTTGATCAAAAAGACGTAATTCTAGCTGTTGGTTTTGATAGTAAGTCCTAATAGTAATGTCACCCCCTCCGTATTTGATGCTGTTATCAATCACATTGTATAAAAAACGTCGTAACGCACTTATTTTATAGCGCACTTTGTCGCCTTCGCTTAGTATAACCTTGATAGGAATATTAGCTCTTTGGTATTTGGCGCTCACTTCATTTATTAAATCATGCAGATTTCCCGTTGCCCAGGGTTCAGATTCTTCAATATTAATTTTGGCGAGTTCAATAAAACGTTGTAAAACACTATTTATTTCTGCTATGTCGTCAGTGATGCCAGTGACTAAGTCTTCTGATTCAGTAGACATTAATTCGGTGGCTAAGCGAATGCGAGTTAAAGGCGTGCGTAGATCATGGGATATACTGCCTAGAAGAAATTCTTGTTCTTTGATCGTGCGCATTAAATTTTGACTCATCGTATTGATAGCAATAGTGACTGCTTTTATTTCTTCAGGCCCAGTGGGATTTATATTGATAACACTAATGTTTTTTCCTAAGTCGTGCGCGGCCTTCACTAAGTCTTTTAAGGGCGTAATTAGATAGCGAGTAAAGACATAAGTTGCTGGAATTGAAACGAATAAAAGAATGAGGTAAAACCATAAATAATATACCATGCGATCTAGTGGCTTTTGTAGAGGAAGCCCTATAGAAAACTGCGGTTTTTGGGTGTGTATTAACCAAAGTATGTGATGAGGTGTTGTTTGATAACGCAATTGGCTATTGGCATGATAAGCTTCAAGATTTTTTTGCCAAGCCAATATGGTGGGTAGATTGGGTAAAGGATCCCACATTTCGTCTGCATTGGGAATAAAGATGAGGCTTGTTTGTGATTGTATTTTCTCAAAGAGTTTTAGCGTGTCTTCTGGCTTTTGTTGTAAGACATTGTACTCAGTGAGGGTGAGCAATCCATTGGATATCTCGCCGAGAATATGTCCTCCAGTTTCATTGATAACAAAAGTAACAACGCCTCGCATTAAAAAAACGGTCAATCCTAGCGTTAAAGTTGCCATTAATAGAAGACGTCCAAATAGCGTTTTAGGTAAAAACGTCATGGTTTAATTAACAGGGGTGTCATCGTCAACTAATATATAACCTACCCCTCTAATCGTTTGAAGATAAGTTGGATTTGAAGGGTCTTGTTCTAAGATACGTCGTAATCTGGAGACTTGAATATCAAGCCAACGATCCTCAGCGCTGTAATTTTTGCCTTGTAGTAAGAGACTTATTTTTTCTCGGGTCATAGGTATGCCTAAATGATTGGCGAGTAAATTAAGTAAAGAAAACTCTGTTGAAGTTAAGGTAACCAGGTGTTCATTTTGGTACAAAGAGCGTTTGATACCGTCCAACCGATAAGGCCCAAATTTGATGGACTTTTTTTGATTTAAGGAGGTCGGACTAATTAAGGGTTTTCGTCTTAAAACCGCATGAATTCGAGCGATAAGTTCTCTTGGGTTAAAGGGTTTGGGTAAATAATCATCGGCCCCCGCTTCTAATCCAGAAATACGATCATTTTCAGAACCATTTGCTGTTAGCATAATAATGGCGGGGCTTGAGGCTTTGGCTTTGAGGTTTTGGCATAAAGAGAGACCGCTTTCTCCGGGTAACATCCAATCTAATATCAATAAATCATAATGAGCATATTCAAGCTTGCTTTTCATTTGTTCACCGTCAGCAACACTATCGACGATAAACCCTTGCTCACCTAAATAACGTTCTAATAATGATCTGATACGTTTATCATCATCAATAATCAATATTTTTAAATCACGCATGTTAGTTTAGGAATTATTTTTAAGTTATTGTTTATAATTGGCTATTTTTATTACATTCTGTGTTGATGGAATGGCATAGTGATAGTGAATTACACGTCTTTACAGTGTACTACATCTTAATTGTTGTGTTGCCGTAACTCAAGAAGTTAATTGTAACATTCTGTAACAGGGATAATCAGTGGTTAGGATTGTTCATTGGTTGTTTAAGAAGTGAGGTTGATAGGCGGGTTTGCAATGACTCATTCTTGACTGTTACAAATTGATACAATTTAAAACGTGCGGTTTTTAAATTGTTATATTAGACTAGCCTTAAGCATTGTGAAAAAGAAACTATGAGTAAAAAACTTAAAACTGCCTTTGTGTGTGATCAATGTGGTGCCGATTATCCTCGTTGGGGTGGACAATGCACCAGTTGTGGTGAATGGAACACGATTAAAGAAGTTCGTTTAGGTTCAACAACAGCCGAACGAAGTAGTCGATCAGGTTATGCGGGGAGTCGATCAGAAGTAAAGTTGTTATCTGAGGTAAATTTATCACAAGCAGAGCGGATTTCAACGGGTATTGCAGAATTTGATCGAGTCTTAGGCGGTGGGATTGTCCGAGGCAGTGTGGTGCTGATTGGTGGAGCGCCCGGGGCCGGTAAGAGCACTTTACTATTGCAGGCGATTGCTAACATTGCCGCAAGAGATATTAGTGTGCTTTATGTCTCAGGAGAAGAATCTTTGCAACAAATCGCAGAGCGGGCTTTACGGTTAAAGTTGCCGGCTGAAAAAATCATGATGTTAATGGAAACATCAGTACAGCGTATTTGTGACATCTTGGATGAAATTAAGCCTCATATCTTGGTGATTGATTCGATTCAAGTGATGCATACCCAAGAAGCAGATTCTGCACCGGGTTCCGTGTCTCAGGTGCGGGAGTCAGCCAGTTATTTGACTCAGTATGCCAAAAAACATCACGTGTCTATTTTTATGGTGGGGCATGTGACTAAGGATCAATCCTTGGCAGGTCCTATGACCTTAAGTCATATAGTCGATACCCAGGTTATGTTGGGTTCAACCGATGATGCCCGCTTTAGAGTATTAAGAGCCGATAAGAATCGGTTTGGTAGTGTGGGTGAGTTAGGCTTTTTTGCGATGGACAGTTCTGGTTTAAAAGAAGTTAAAAATCCGTCCGCTATGTTTTTAAATCGAGCTGAAAAACCGTCCTCAGGGAGTGTGGTGACAGTGTTATGGGAAGGTACTCGACCATTGTTGGTTGAGATTCAGGCTTTAGTGACCGATTGTCAATACGGTAATCCTAGACGATTGGCGGTTGGGTTCGATCAAAATCGGTTGGCCATGTTACTGGCGGTTTTATCGCGTCATGGTGGGATTTTTACCGCTCAAGATGAAATTTATGCCAACGTAGTCGGAGGTATCAAGGTTACTGAAACCAGTTCAGATTTGGCGATTGTGATAGGTGTAGTTTCCAGTTTAAAAGATAAAGTCATCCCTCATGATGTGTTCTTTTTTGGAGAAATAGGTTTAAGTGGTGAAATTAGACCGGTAGCTAATGGCCATGCGCGTCTTAACGATGCCGCTAAACATGGTTTTAAGAAGGCCATTATTCCTAAAGCGAATGTGCCAAAAACAGCTATTAAAGGTTTGATGATTCATGGCGTATCTACTTTGTCAGAGGCATTAGATTTATTGGTGGACATGTAGTGTAGATAATAAAATTTATTATCTAGGTAGCCTTAGAGACACTACACAGAAATAAATACCTAGTATATCATTAGGGTAAAAAGTGTTTATAGTTAAAGAAAACCAATGCTTATAACTGATAGATGAGAATTTACAATAACTTAATTAGATCATGTTAACAATACACGTTTTCAGGCGTTTGTTTTTACGTTTTATAAAGATCCTTTCTTACAATAATACGTTACAAGAAGCTAAACAAGGCCGATCGAGTGCTCAGTGTTTAGTGGGCGATATGCATTTGTATGGTGTGGGCACGAGTCAAGATTATGCTCAGGCATTAAGTTGGTATCGTAAAGCAGCCTTTCAAGGTGATGCCTTTGCTCAAGGTAGTTTAGGTTGGATGTATGATCAAGGCTATGGTGTAAAGCGAGATATCCTTGAGGCCATTAAATGGTATAAGCAAGCAGCGACTCAAGGTCACACTACCTCTCAATATAATTTGGGACATTTATATGCGAATGGTGACGATGTTATTAAAGATATAAAAGCAGCCTGCTATTGGTATGAACTAGCGGCGCATCAAGGTCATGCTAGCGCTCAGTATAATTTAGCTTACTTATATTTTTATGGTGAAGGGGTTGAGCAAAACTTAAGTGAAGCCTTTAAGTGGTGTTGCAAATCGGCCGAGCAAGGCGATAGTTACGGACAAAGTTTTTTAGGTTTGATGTACGAAGAAGGGCAGGGTGTATTACGAGACTATTTTTTGGCACTAAAGTGGTATGAGTTAGCGGCCGAACAGGGTAATGTGAATGCGCAATATAATTTGGCTCAAATGTATGCGCAGGGACTAGGTGGAACTCAAGATTTTACTGTAGCCTATGAGTGGGCGAATAAAGCGGTTGATAACGGAGATTCATTAGCTATCTTATTGAGAGATTTTTGTGCCTACAAAATAGGTAAAAAATAAATTAAGTAGTCTTAAAACGTGATTAACATAACTGTTAAGTTAAAATTTTCTTAGATGTAGTAATGAAAATATGAAGTTATTAGAGAAAGGAACTGTCTATTTAATAGATGATGATGACTCTATGCGTAAGTCTTTAGTGGGGGCATTAAAAAAATTAGGCTATTGCGTTAAGGATTTTTATTCGCCATCAATTTTTTTAGAAGAAACTCATCATATTACTCGACCTTCTGTGGTGTTACTTGATATGCAAATGCCTGAAATGAGCGGTATTGAACTTCAAGAACAACTAAATAAACAGGGCTTATTAATGCCTATTATTTTTATTAGTGGTCAAAGTCATCCAGAACAGATTATAACGGGTATGAAGCAGGGAGCGGTTGATTTTTTGCTTAAACCCTTTTTATTAGAAGAACTCATGAGATCAATTGATCAAGTACTTGAGTCTGAAGTCATACAGTCAAACTTATATTATCACTACAGTAGTCTGACGCCGCGTGAAAAAGAAATTTTTATTCATTTAGCTAAAGGTAAAATGAATAAAGAGATTGCGAATGAGTTAGATATCTCAGAATCGATGGTTAAGGTTCATAAATCTCGTGTTATGGAAAAAATGCAGGCGACATCAGTGCAAGCATTGACGACTTATTATCACTTGTTAAAAATTTAATAGAGTGCCTATTAATGCATTTCAATCTTTTGAAAAGCTATGACTTTGTAAGAAAGGATTTAGCCGTGAATATAAGCTATCGACATCCCTCTGAAGTGGTTTATATTTTTCAAATGGTGCTGATAGCACTGACGTATTATTTGGCAGCAGACATTAGTTTCTCCCTCTATGTTTCTTCTTTAATGGTGAGCCCTATTGTTTTTGCGGCAGCGGGGATTGCTTTATCGGCTGTGATTGTGGGGGGTAGTAAATTTTGGCTAGGTGTTTTTTTTGGTCAATTTGCGGTGGCGCTAAATCAAGGTTTAGAGTTTCCCTTGGCGTTAGTTGTGGCGTTTATTATTGGTTTTGAGGCAGTGTTGGGTGGCTATCTTTTTAAGCGCTTAAAAATACAGTCGACGCTTGAAACCATTCGAGATGTGTTAAGTTTTTTAATCTTGATCTTTTTTGTTCTACAACCTATTGGCGCCGTTTTAGTGAACTCAGTACTGTGGTTGGGCGGAATATTGACGGCAGAGCATTTTGCTTCCTCTTGTTTTTCCGTGTGGTTGGGTAATTGCTTAGGACAAGCCATTATGACGCCTCTACTGTTGTCGCTTTATAGTTTCAAGGTCAACATTAATCAAATTTATTATAAAGCCTTAGGGTTACTGGCTATTTTTATAGCCACCTATATTGTTATTTCATTTATATTTTCTTTTAATAGTATCGCAATTTCCTTTGCCACCACGTCATTATTTTTAATATTATATGCTGCTCAAGGCAGTGTGTTTTTCGTTAGTCTCGTTATTCTGCTTATTACCATCACTACGTTATATTTAACAAAACAGTTAAATGGACCTTTTGTTAATGATGGGCATATTTTGTTGTTAGATTTAAATGTTTTTTTACTGTGTTTGGTGATCACAGGATTGTTGGTGTCGGCGCTTTTAATGGAATACAAAAAAGCCTTAAGTAATGCCAAAGAGTCAATGGAAAACTTAGAAAGACTGGCGAGTGTGGATCCTTTAACGGGTCTTTTTAATCGCAGGGTGTTTTTAGAGAAACTCAATCAAGAAAAAAATAGACTGGCCAGAAAGTTTAACGCTTCAACGGTGTTATTAATGCTAGATTTGGATCATTTTAAGCAGGTTAATGATAAGTATGGTCATAGAACTGGTGATTTAGTCTTAAAAACATTTTCTAAAATTGTTTTAGAGAATATTCGTATCTTGGATGTTCCAGCACGACTGGGGGGAGAAGAGTTTGCTATTTTGTTGGTGGGGGTGACCAAAAAAGAAGCCGAGATTATAGCCGAGCGGTTACGTATTCAATTGGCAAATACAATTGTTAATCATGACTTCTTTTCTGTTAGAGTGACTGTCAGTATTGGCGCCAATTTACTTTCTGTGTCTGATGATATTCAGGGAGATATTGAGTTAGATAGAGCTGATAAAGCGCTGTATGATGCTAAAGATCGAGGTAGAAATCAACTTTGTTGGTTTAATGCCAGTTAAACGCTACACTGGCATTGGGCATTTAAATTGCGTTTTTCTTAAATTCAGTTCTTACGGATTATTTTTGTTCAACCACGCCTCAAAAGTATCTTTAATTGATTGTGCGATGATTTCTGGTGCGTTTTTTGAGGTATCAATCACTAAATCGTAATTAGTATGGTTTCTAAATTCTATGTTATAGAGTTGTTTAAAGCGCTCATCTTCAAATTCTTGGCGTTTAAAATTATTTTCTAGGGTAATCTCTAACGAGGGATTCTTTTCATCATTTCTGGCGGCATTAAAAACGCGTTGAGCCCCTACGAGAGGGTCAACTGCTAAAAAGACTTTAAACGCGTCTGGAATAAAATGCCATGCTAAGCGGGAGTCTAAAATCAATTTATCTTGCGTTTGACCTAAATTAATCACGTAAGAGTCAATTTCATCATCAATACTTCGATCCGTTTGAGATATTTTATTTAATTCAAGCGTTGTTAAGCCGCGTTGAGTGGCAATGGCACGCTGAATAGCGCCAGTGCCGATAATTTCAAACTGCGTGAGTTGTTTAAGTGCGGTAGCAACAGAGGATTTTCCACTGCCGATGTCACCAGATAGGGTAATAATATGTTTCATATTGGAGGTAGGTGAGTGATTGAAGGGTGTGTAAAAAGGATTAATCATTACAATAATGATATTATTATAACTCACTGAAGGACATAATTGAGCGAGGGTCTATTGCGGTTTAAGGTAGATAAGCATTTACCGCGTCTATTTTGTCACTGTATGAGTTTGATTAATTTTGGAAAGATAGCGCTTAATGGCCAATTGGATTAACAGGGATAGCAACGCCTGTATAAAAACAATCAAAGAAGAACTGGGCTTGTACGCTTTTTTTATCCTGTATTTAAGTATCTGGGTGATGGGCGGAGAATGGTTGCCCTTGGCTTCAGAGTTGGATAGCACAGAACAAATTGTCTGGTCTCAAAGTTGGCAGTGGGGCTATTATAAACATCCTCCATTACCGTCTTTATTATTGAACCTATTAAATAGAGTGTTTGACGGACCTTCGAAAGGGCTTAATGCTTTTGCCGCACAAGGCTGTAACGTCATTGCTATGATTTATGTGTGGTTACTGGCTAAGCAAATACTCTCAAGAAAGTTAGCTCTTGTGGCGGTGCTTTTAACCTCGTTGATTGCGTATCATAACTTTAGAGCGTTTGCCTTTAATCATAATACGGTTTCTTTACCGTTTACGGCAGCCGCCCTGTATTATTTTTATGGCGCTGTTCGTCGTCCTAAACAATTATCGAATTGGTGTTGGTTGGGATTGGTTTCAGGCTTAGCGATGTTAACTAAGTACAGTGCTTTGTTGGTGTTTGCGAGTTTTTTTATTTGGTTAGTATGGCAGCGATTATTAACGCAAAGAGCGATATTGACCGGTTTGTTGTGCAGCGTTTTAATCGCAGTACTTATATTTTCACCGCATGTCTTTTGGTTAATAGATAATAATTGGCCATCCTTTCGCTATCTACAAGATAAGTTAACCGAGTCAGGACATGTGTTCAGTATTCTGTTTGGTTTCACGATGACGCAATTTATTCGGTTAAGTTTTGCAGTGCCAACGCTCTTGGGAATTTGGTTGTTGATTAAATCAGGCCGTATTGTTAAAACCTCGGTTGCTTCGGTTCAGTCTTCAGCAGGCGCTATTTACGATCGAAATTTTTTATTAGTGATGTTCTTTACCCCGCTAGGTTTAGCTTATCTACAATTATTCTTGTTGGGGGGCGAACTTAATAGTAATTGGATTAGTGCTTTTTTTCTACCGTTAGGGTCTTTAATCACCTTGGTGTTTTTAAAAGGCTTTGAACCTAGTCAGCTCTTAAAATACGTGGTGCGTTTAACGGTAGTCACGCAGATTTGTATTGTGGTGGGGTTCTTTGCTTTAGCCGTTGTATATCCAAAACAGGTGGGCAGTGCGGCGCGTTTAACGTTTCCGAGTCGGGCGTTGGCGGATAAGGTTTCTGAGATTTGGCGATCTCATCAGTCCCAACCGATACCTGTTATTATTTCGGATTATTGGACGGCGGGTAATGTGTTATTACATCTACGTCCCGAACCACCCGTGTTAATCGATAACAGTTTAGAGAAGTCAACGGGCTTAACGGCTCAAGATATTGCAGCCTGCACTGCTTTTGTATTGATTAATCAAGAGGGTATTTCTCAAGATTATGTGGACTTAATGAATCAAGCGCAGGTAAAAGGTGAGTTTAGTGTGTCGTGGGGATTTTTGCCAAAGGGTAAAGAGATACATTATGTGTGGGCGATTAAAGTGCCTGAACAGGGTGCTGGCGCTTGTAGATTGGCTCAACCTCAAAAAGAGGTTAAGTAATATCAGCTATGCGCATACTTGGTTTTATCAAGCGCTGACGGGTGTTTTTGGACGCGTCAGTGCTGGGTTTTCATGAGGCTGTGTGGGATATCAGTGAATGTGTTTACCTTGGTTGGGTGCGGTTGATACCCACGCTGGCTTTAATAAGATAGTGTGGGCGGCCTTTAACCTCTTCATAAATCTTGGCGATATACTCGCCTATGATCCCTAAACTAATCATAATAAAACTACCAATTAATAGTAGACTGATAATAATGGTCGCGAAACCGGATACGGCTTTGCCATTGGCTAAGGAGATTAGGGTATCTCCAATGACAAAGAAGCCTAAGGTTAAGGTAGCAAACCCTAAGAGCGTGATAATTCTTAAGGGTAATGAAGTAAAAGAAGTGAGTGCAGTAATTGCCAATTCAAGTAAAGACCAAAAAGACCATTTGCTTTCATCCCCTTGTCGACTGGCCACATCAAAGTACAGAAAATATTCATTAAAGCCCAGCCAACTGGTGAGGCCTCTGAAAAAGCGTTCTCTTTCTGGTAATTGATGGACAATGATATCCACAATTTCTCTATCCAATAATTTAAAGTCTGAAGAGTTTTGTACGTTAATGCCACCAAAACGAGAGATGAGTTGATTAATGCAATACGCAGCGGCTTTTTGTTGAAAGGAGTCTTCCTCACGACTGCGCTTAACGGCATGAACGATTTGAGCCCCTTGTTGCCATTGTTCAATCATTTCTGGTATTAAGCTTGGGGGGTGCTGTAAATCCGCATCAATGATAATCACTGCAGCACCGTTTGCATATTCTAAACCGGCCAGCATGGCTGCTTCTTTACCAAAATTACGACTGAGTGCCAGGCCTTTAATTCTTGAATCTAAGACAGCGAGTTGATCCACTTTTACAAACGTATTGTCTTTACTACCATCATCGACCACGATAATTTCCCAATTAGAGGTACAGGCCTCCAGTGTCTCAGCAATGGTTTGGATGGCATGTGTCAGTCCTTGATGTTCATTATAAGCGGGTACAATGGCGCTAATAAGGGGCGTG
The DNA here is from genome assembly GCA_903863905.1 of uncultured Methylococcaceae bacterium. Lineage (GTDB taxonomy): Bacteria > Pseudomonadota > Gammaproteobacteria > Methylococcales > Methylomonadaceae > Methylobacter_C. The sequence goes on along the minus strand of CAIPDT010000010.1, from coordinate 13,206 downwards.
GCTTGAGTTGATGAAGTCATTGCTGGTAGGTTCGCTGTTGATAGGTAAGTTTAGTTGTTTGACTTACGTTATGTATTTCAAAGAAGATCGGGTGAGTATTTTAACGTATTTGTATGTGTTTTAAGTAGAGCTATCCTTTATATAACGAGACCTTTTATATAACGTAACCCAAAAGACATAAAGTCACTCAAAAGAACTGCTCTTAATAGCGAATTAAACGAATATGATACTGTTGATATAAGTCATGTACTTTAGGGCTTTGTAACAGTGCTAATTCTGCAGTCCAATCATGATAACACAGGAGTTTAGGATCGGTAATTTGAGTGACATCAAAATGGCCTGGATGACACATTAGTTCGTAGCGCTGCCCCGGTTTAAGTGTAGAAAGTCGGTGTGCTAAATACTCATAAGTGAGTTTACCACTGCAACTTAAGCCTAAGAAAATGGGGGGCGGGTTTTTTAACCGAAATTGATTCAGGGTACACATGCCTTGCATCAAGGTGTTACGAAGTAAACTGGCCGGCGTAAAAGGCTTAAGCCAATCCGCTTGGGTCAATCTGACGTGTTTAATGTTATGAAGCCGCGCTAATTCTAAGGTAAGAGGAAATAAGGGCGGAAACATGTGAATATGTTCATGAGAATTTAAAAAGACCAGTGCTTGTGATTGGCAGGCTTCAATTTGGGCCGACCATTCACGTTTGACCGTCTCAAGACGCAGTTTTCGACTTAACAAAAGACCACTAATGACATAAGCACTGGGAAATTGCCCGGCCGATGCGGATAACTGATCGGTCATTTGCTTCGTTAAAGGTTTTCCGAGTGTGAGATTTAAGTGTACGCCGAGATCAATGTTTTCTACGCAACGCAAGGCATTGAATTGCGTATTTAAATCAGCACTATTCGCTAAAATGCCAGTGGCTGTTAAAGAACCTGATTGGGCGGCTTCAATAATGCCTTGGCTTACACAGGGAAAATAGCCATAGTCATCGGCATTAATGATTAAATCAATGGTGTTAGCTTGACTCATGGTTTATTAACAGGGTGAGCATGGAATAAAGAAAAGCGATTATAGTCTTTTATGTATTCAAGGCGATCTTTTATGGGTTCTGGTAGATCATGGATCAACTCCATTTGGATCGCATAAAAATCATGATTTGATGCGGTTAAGCGCGCCTGTAAGTCATTAAGGTCAAGTAATTCAATACCTTTACCTTGCAGATAAAATTGCACAGAATAAGGTCGTCTATTTGAATAAACCAACGCTTCATCAGGCTGAGCTTCTTGTTGGTAACGTTCTACTAAGTGTTGTTGGGATTTAAAAAATTCGACCTTAGGATAGTGGTAATACAATACAATGCCTGTAAAAACCACGGGGACGCATAAGCTTAAAAGCGTTTTATAGCGTGAACTTAGTGTAACCCAATCGCCTAAGAGTAAGGCAAAGCCCGCTAAGCCCGGCAGCACATAAGTCCAAATGATATTGGCTGATAAGCTAAAGAATAATAACGGGGATAACATCCATAGCAAACAATACAAGCGCCAGCCATCGGATGAGTTAAGTAAAGTCGTTGCCTGTTTTTTTCTAAAGGCGTTGAGTACAACACCTACAAATATAATAGACCAGGGAAAGGCGCCACCCAGCCAATATAACCAAATAGTTCCGCGCGGTTTAGCATGGCCATTACCATAAAGATCGCCGGTCCAGCCACTTTCAGTGAAGCGTTTCCAGTGTTCCCCAATAATAAAGTAGTTTAAAAATCCGGGCGTTTTATATTCCGCAATGAGGTACCAAGGCACACTGATGATCAGCATTAATAGGGTGCCAGTCACCCAAGGAATACGTTTCCAAATACGCAGCCATTCATTGGTAACAAGTGTCCATAAAAAAATACTAAGGCCAGGCAGTACCACGGCAATAGGGCCTTTAGCGAGCAGTCCGATACTTAATCCCACAAAGAACAAATAGCCCCAGCGTTTTTGAGTAGGATCTTTTAAAGCTAACCAGAAGGATACTAAGGTGAGGGTGATGCCTAAATTCATGCACACATCCATCGCTACGGTGCCGGACATCACAAAAAATAATACCGTGCTGATTAAGATAATGACGGTTGTTAAAGCGGTTGCGGCACTGCGTTGAATGTTAACCAGATGATAGATTAGCGCTAGGATACCGACGCTTAATAAAAAAGACGGTAAGCGGGCAGAAAAATTATTAATGCCGGTTAAACCTAAATTAGCAGCGGTTAACCAAACGGTTAAGGGCGGTTTTCCCCAAAAGGGCACGCCATAATCAATGAGTGGTGTGATCCAGTTATGAGTTTCCAACATTTTACGCCCCATTTCAGCGTAACGGGATTCAGAGGGGTCATAAAGCGGGTAAAAACCTAAGGTGAGTAGGCGTATCGCTAACAGTGTCAACAGTAAGCCAAAGATATGGATCAGCCTTTTAAAGGAAGTGCTTAAAGCGGCTTTTGGCAAGTGTGAGGGGGTGTCCATTTTAAAAGTCCATAGGCTGTTAGCAAAAAAATTCCAGATTAGAACGATGCCCGTTGTGATAATCTGCGCAAAAAGATAATATAAATACGGCGTTAAACCCGCCATTAAAGCTAAATTTAACCCAAAGCCCATGGAGGCAATTAAGGCAAATTTAGGCAGGGTCTGATGATGAGCCTGCTGGCTTTTAAAGGTCAAAGAATAATTTAAGGTGTAATTGATTAACAACCCTGCTAAAGCTCCCCAGCCCGAAGCCCACACGGGGTTATAGCCAAAAAACTCAACCAGACTGTAAAGAATAGAATAATGTGCCAATGTGCCGACGACACCGACTAATAAAAAAGCAATAAATTTAGTGATCATGTCAGCGGTGATTATTCTTTAACCAGCGTTTCTATTCGATAATGACCCGCATGATCCAAGCCGAGTTGGGTCGCCAGATAAGGGAGTGTTTCTTGCATATCAGCCTGTAAAGTCCACGGGGGATTGATGACAATCATGCCGCTTGAGGTCATGCCTTTTTCTGCTGTATCAGCGCTAATGCCGAGTTCAAATAATTGGATATTTTTAATGGCGCTTTGTTTAAGCGCCAATTCAAGGTGTTGATTGCGGGTGCGATCAACAACGGGATACCACAGAGCATAGGTTCCTGTTGCAAAGCGTTTGTGCATTTGTATTAGCGTATCAACGACGCTTTGATAGTCGGTTTTTATTTCGTAAGAGGGGTCAATCAGTATTAAGCCCCTATGTTCTTTGGAGGGGAGTAGTCCCAGGGTGTTTTTTAAACCATCGGCATGAAATACTTTGATGCGTCGATCTTTTTTGACGGTCTGGGTTAACCTCTCTATTTCTGTTGAATGTAACTCATGCAAAAATAAGCGATCTTGCACCCGTAAAAAATGCTGAGCAATCAAGGGAGAGCCGGGATAATAGTTTAGCTGGTCAGTGACGTTAAAGTGTTGAATAACTTTAACGTACTGCTCAACCGAGGCGGGCAGATTAGGCTGTTGCCATAATCGGCTAATGCCATTTTCAAATTCTTTGTTTTTTAAGGCGTAGTCACTGTTCAGTTCATAAAGTCCAGGGCCTGCATGAGTATCAATGCAACAAAACGGTTTGTCTTTTTTGTGCAGATACTCAAGAATTTTAATTAAGATAAGGTGCTTTAAAACATCCGCAAAATTGCCCGCATGAAATGAGTGTCTATAACTAAGCATGTATTCTATAGTAAGTAATTATTTATCGCTAACAGTGATGAGCCAGCCATCTTCGGCTTCACAATGTGGAGACTTTGCTTTAACTTTGATATTGATGCGAGCTGCAGTATTGACTAACTCGGCGGGGATTTTACCTTTAACTGCATAGTAGGGGTCTTTAAATTCTGTAGTAAGTTCGATAGGAATATTCTTTATAGTCACAAATATTTGATCTGGCTTGTCGATATTAAAGACCCGAAAAGAAATTTCAGATTCTGGCTTAACGGTACTTAAGTGGGCTGGTGTAAATTTACCAAATTGGGGTTTACCACAACCACCCGAACTACTACTGCCTTTGGGGCCACCACTATGACCACTGTGATGTTCTGACGCCGTTGCTGCTCCGGTCATAAAAATAGTCAGAATAGAACAGAGTGCCAGTAACTTTATTTTTTTCATGGGTTTATTCCTCTCGTTTTGCAGTGTCACACCGGGTGTGTTGTTATTATTGTGTCGATCGGTTTTTTAATGATACACGCCTAATTATATTCAGAAACGCTGCGGACGTCTTAACTAAAATCTTATTAAAGTAGTCTATTGACCATAATAACCCATAATTAGTGTCAGAAATAAGAGATTGTTAACTAAAACAAGCCGTTTAATCCGTGCTGGCTAACAACAAAGAGGCTAATCAGGTAAAATGCCTTATTAACAACGATACGTGATGGCTTAGGTAGATCACTGCTTATTGACGTATTTATTTATTGGCTAGGATTATTACACATGTTGAGAATTACTGAACTTAAACTTCCGTTAGAGCATTCGGAAACCGCGCTTAAAACGGCGATTGTGCAACGACTGGGTATTAGCGCCGAGGATTTACTGAGTTATACCGTATTTCGTCAAGGTCATGATGCTAGAAAACGGGATTTCATTAGTTTGGTTTATACCTTAGATGTTGAGCTTAAACAGGAGGCTTCAGTTCTTGCGCGTTTTAAAGATGATCCTCAAATCTTGATCACGCCCGATACAACGTATCGTTTTGTCACACAAGCCCCCGCTACCTTACCGAGTAGACCTTTGATTATTGGTATGGGCCCCTGTGGTTTGTTTGCAGGCTTAATCTTAGCGCAAATGGGTTTTAAACCCCTTATTTTAGAACGAGGTAAAGAAGTCCGAGAGCGGACTAAAGATACTTTTGGCTTGTGGCGTAAGGGTCTTTTTAATCCTGAATCGAATGTGCAATTTGGTGAAGGGGGGGCAGGGACTTTCTCGGACGGTAAATTGTATACGCAGATTAAAGATCCCAACCATTATGGTCGTAAAGTATTAACTGAGTTTGTCAAAGCAGGAGCCCCTGCAGAGATATTACGCGTCAGTAAACCGCATATTGGTACCTTTAAGTTAGTGACCATGGTTGAACAAATGCGTGCCACCATAGAATCATTAGGTGGCGAGATTCGTTTCCAGAGTCGAGTGGATAGTCTTAATATTGATCAAGGTCGAGTAACGGGGGTTACGTTAGCCGATGGTGAGACCTTATACAGTCAATATGTGGTGTTGGCGGTTGGACATAGTGCGAGAGATACTTTTAAAATGCTGTATGAAAAGGGGGTTTATGTTGAAGCGAAACCTTTCTCTGTTGGTTTTAGAATTGAGCATCCGCAATCACTGATTGATAAATGTCGTTATGGTAAAAATGCGGGTCATCCTTTGTTGGGGGCGGCGGATTATAAATTAGTTCATCATGCTGAAAATGGTCGAGCTGTTTATAGTTTCTGTATGTGTCCAGGTGGAACGGTGGTTGCCGCAACCTCAGAAGCAGGGCATGTAGTGACGAATGGGATGAGTCAATACTCTCGAAATGAACGAAACGCTAATAGCGGTATTGTGGTCAGTATTTCTCCAGAAGATTATCCAGGGCATCCTTTAGCAGGGATTGATTTTCAGCGCCAGTTAGAAGCCAAAGCCTATGAATTAGGTGGGGGTACTTATCAAGCGCCTGGACAATTAGTCGGTGATTTTTTAGCGAATAGACCGTCTACGACCTTAGGAACAGTTCAACCGTCTTACACACCGGGCGTGCATTTAGGTGACTTAAGCACTGCTTTACCCGAGTATGCTATAACAGCTATTAGAGAAGCACTGCCCGCCTTTGATAAAAAAATAAAAGGCTTTGCTATGGCAGATGCCGTGTTAACCGGTGTAGAAACCCGCACCTCTTCACCGATTCGTATTAAGCGTAACGAGCTCTTTCAAAGTATTAATACGCAAGGCTTATATCCAGCTGGAGAGGGTGCTGGTTATGCGGGTGGGATTTTGTCTGCGGCAGTGGATGGTATTAAAGTCGCTGAGGCTTTGGCTTTAGCAATGATGCGTGATCGTTATTAAACTTAAGAATAGTATTGATATTTTGCTTCAAATAGCTTTAGAATTAACCGGGCTGTTTGTCATTGGTTCCATCAAGTTAAGGGGTGTCATTAAGGCATAAATTAATAAAACAGCGCATTTAACTTTAAGCTTTACAGCCCAAGATAAGTTCTTAAAAATAATTAGAATGAATAAACTTAAGGAAAGTATGAATACGCAAAAACAAGTATTATTAGTGCTCACAGTGGTCGCTTTATTATCATCAGGGTGTTCAACTTTTAGATCTTATAAAGATGAAAGTTTAGCTGTTGTTCAAGATATTAACATGGGTAATTTAGATCATGCGATTGTTACCTTAGATAAAAATGTTCCAAGAGATAAAGATATCTTATATTTCATGGAAAAAGGGGAAGTGTTGAGATTAAAGAAATTATTCTCTGAAAGCTTTACCACATGGATGGAAGCAGAGAAAATGGTGGATGATTCAGAAAATGAAGCCAAAATTACGTTAGGTAAAGTCGGTGGTGGGGCGACTAGTCTGTTAGTTAATGACAAATCAATGCGTTACGATGGTCAAGATTATGAAAAGGTTTTATTGTCCACTCGCTTGGCTTTAGATCATATTTCCATGGGAAACCTTGAGGGTGCCCGGGTTCAAATAAAAAAGACCCATGAAAGAGAAGCCATTATAGAAGAATTGCATAGCAAAGAAATTCAAGAGCAAGAAGAGGAGGCTAAAAGTAAAGGCATTACCACCACTATGGAGGATCTTAAAGGCTATCCAGTCGCTACGTTGAATAGTTCAGAAGTGACTCAACTTAAAAACAGTTATCAAAGTGCGTTTAGTCACTACCTAGCCGGTTACTTATATGAATCCTTAGGTGAAGTGGGTTTGGCGGCACCGGGTTATAAGAAAGCCATTGAAATAAATCCTAATGTGCAAACGATTAAAAACGATCTGTCCGGTTTAGATCAACGGGTTGCAGAGCGCGGCCATAAAACCTATGTTGACGTATTATTTGTGATTGAAAATGGTTTTGCGCCTACGGTGAGTTCTATGATGATTCCTATTCCTGCCCCAGTTGTAGGAATTGTACCCATTTCATTTCCGTTATTAGATTCTGATCCTTCCGCCGGGTTGTTGGCAACAACGATCAAGTTACCGACTAATAATATGGTGACTTTAGAGAAAATTACCAATATTGATGCAATGGCTAAGAAATCGTTACGTGATAGATTGCCTGCCATTATTATCAGAGGATTAGTCAGGGCTGCCGCAAAAGGAGCTTCACAAGCCGCGGCTTATAAACAAGATCTTATTGCTGGTTTAGTGGTTAATGCAATCAATGTCGCCACAGAAAGTGCGGATGAAAGAACGTGGAAAACAGTACCTTCCAGTATTTCCATTGCACGTGCCAAATTGCCTTTGGGTAAAAACAAGATTATTGTGAATTCCTCAATAGGCCCTACAGAGTTAGAGGTGGATGTTAAAGCGGATTACGCGGTGGTGCCAATGCGCTTATTACCCAATAGCTTAATCTTACTTCAATAAAATCTAAGAGGGTTACCATGAAGAGTAAAGTTTTTTGTATGATGTTAATGATAGGGTTAACGGCCTGCTCGCATCCGGTTCAAACCACCGAACACGCAGTAAACGGCTCGATAGAATCTAAACTTTTGTTAAGAGGCGATTTGTCTTATATTAAGGTCACTGATTTAAGAGCTAAAAAGACCAATGACTTTTTAGTGGTTGAGGCAGAAGTCTATAACACTCGAAACTATGAAGATTTACTTTATTATCGTTTTAAATGGTTTGATGCGAAAGGTTTTCAAATCACCGGTGATGAGGGATGGAAAACAGTACCTTTAGGCGGTGCCCAAAGTCAGAATTTTATAGGTGTCGCCACATCGGTTAACGTAACGGATTTTAAACTTGAATTACAAAGTCCAAATAACACAGGTAACTAAATGATGAACAATACAGCAACACTATTAAAAGGTATTCAGTGCTTCACTCTTCTGTCTATGGTCGCCATAACTGGCTGTTCAACTAGGACTAACTCACCTTCTTTAAGTACCGGTAATGTGGGTTATGGGGATTCTAAAGAAGTTGAAACCTTAACCAATGAGTTTGGTTTAACGGATTTACATATATTGGCCGAATCAATGACAGGTTCTTTGTTAACCAGTCCGTTAATGGCCTCTAATTCAAAACCTACGTTTACGATTCAAGAAGTCAAAAACAAAACCAGTGAATATATCGATACTAAAGCCATTACTAATAAAATTAGAGTGAAGCTGCAAAAGTCAAACGCGGTTAGATTTATGAGTGATGCGGAAGATGAAGTTGGTGCCTTAAGTGAGATTCAAAGACAAGGACAATCACCTCGTTATAAAAAAACGCCAAAGAATCAAAAGTTAGGTAAAGCAGAGGGCGCGAGTTATCGTCTCTTTGGTGAAATTACCTCCATTGTAAAACGTGCCGGTGATATTATGAATGTGGATTATACATTGACCTTGCAGGTGGAAGATTTAGCAACCAGTGAAATTGTCTGGACTGATGAGAAGGAAATCAGAAAAACATCTGAAAGGTCCATGTTTTGAAAACGTTAAAACTAAAGATCACCGTCCTGTTCTTGATCAGTCTCGCGTCTTTTAATAGCTTTGCGGCTAAAGTGGCAGTGACTGAGCTTACCTATTCTGAAAGGGTACAAGAGTATATTCATATTGTCGATTATCATAATAAAAGTTCGGCTAGCGCTTCATCAAGTGCGGCGACTGTCGCTGATCCTTATGGTGAAGCTGTAACGGGGCATCAAGAGATTTCTGGGCAATCAAAAACAGATTACTTTGAATATGAGCATAATTTTTCTTATCTTGAATTCGGTGAGCTAAGAAAGTTTACGGCTGATATTAAAGGTGAAATGATTAGAAGTAAGGGCTTTAAGTTAGTTCAGGCCCGTCCTGTTAATTCAAATAAGCCTGAAAAACTGTATGACATCATTGGGCGTATTAAAAAAGGCCTCTACAAAGGTGCTGATTACGTGCTGTTTGGTACAGTCAACGATATGTCTTTTAGTAACGATACTTATCAACCTGAAAATGGCGCTATCAATACCCTGACTTTTAGTCTTACCTTGGTAGCAGAGTTTAGTTTGATTAATACCAGAACCTATGAAGTCGTTGCCTCGTTTAGTGCTACAGGAACGGGTAGTGATTCCAAAATAATCTCTCAGGGCACGTATGCCACACCAAATCGGTCTTTAGTGGTGTCCAGTGTTTCAAAGTCATTAGGTGTTGATGTCATTAATCAATTGGATGAACAATTAGGTCTAATAAATCCTAATGATAAAGGTTTTGATAAAACGGACAATACCCTTTATGATCAACCCGGTCAGGTGCGTGAAAGTGGTGTAACGGTATTTCATTAAAAAGTAGTTAAAACAAGGCAATCTTATGAAGCTGAATATTAATAATTCTATTTTTATGGGCATCATGGTTGCCTTGTTAGTCTCTGCGACCTTTATTTATAGTTATTTTAGACCGTATGAGGCCGTAGAAACCCTAGAGCAGGCGCTTAAAGAAAATAATGCACTGATAGTCGATCAATCTATTGATTATGGGGCCGTTAAAGAAAATCTACGTCGCCAGTTGCTTAGGGTTATTAAACAGACGTCTTCAGAACAAACGGATGATGAGTTGTGCAAAACCATTAAAATCACCCTTGATCATGAGATCGTTGATTTAGTATTAGATCAATGGTTGAGTGTCGATAATCTGAAGAAGATGTTCTCAGGGTACGCGCCCTCGTTTTCTGATGCATCCAAAGATGCTTCAACTCATATTATCGGGTTAGCACTAAATGAAGGAGCCAAACATTATTTAACCTTAGATACTTTTGAGCAATCTATTAAGGTTATTAATGTTGGTGAAGCTCAGACGCTCTCATTTATCTATCGTCGTTCGGGTTTTATGGCGTGGCGGTTAGTAGAGATACAGTGGCCTCGTTTAGAGTCAGTGCTAGAATCGATTCAATCAAAGCAGGCGGATATTCATCGGGGCTTAAAGTCACTCTGTGCAGTGAAAGCGCCTGTGGTGACACCCGTCATGCCCCCAGTTAAAAAATTAATCAACGAGACTAAACAGACTCCACAGGCTCATAAACCATCCAAGGTCCTCATTAATACCGATGCCTTTTCAAATGAGGTAGGGCGCCATTTAAATTCTGCTCTCTCTAGAGCGTGTCAATTAGAAAATCGTATCCGTTCACGTCAAGGTTCTTCAGCACCCAGTCCATTATGTGCAGGGTATTAGATTGAGATCCGTTAATATTCGCTATACTTCTATACAAGTGATCGCGGACTGTGGACCTTGAGTCGATAACCAACTTCTCAGGGGTTTTGCAGATTCTAGCTCTCCGTTAGCTTCATAGGCAAGCGCAGCGTTGGTTCGCCAGATGCTTAAATCCTCATGCTTTCCTGCAACTAAAGCGGCACGCGCCCGTAAAAGGTAAATATCCCCTTGGGCCGGATTACGCGCTATCCAGTCATCCAGTTTTTGTATAGCTTGAGTAACGGCCATACGGTTAAGTAGAATTTCCGCCTCAGCGGCGTTTAGAGCCACATCATCGGGATGCTTTTTTAACTCTTCGGTGAGTTTGGCTAAGGCGGGTGTGGTTTGGCCTTCCAGATCCTCAATATAAGCCAATAGGGCGGCTGTATCTGTCATGTCAGGATGTTCGGCAGCGACTAAATTGCCAAAGGCGATCGCTTTACGAAATTCTCCAGCTTGCAGATAAGCACGCACCAAACCTATTTCAGCCTCGGGTGATTCGCCCATAGCGGCCGCTTTTTCATACCATTCTGTTGCTTGCTGTGGTTGACCGTTATCTATAGCGGATTGAGCACGCAAGATGAGGTTAGGAATAGTGTCCTCAGCCGCATAAGCCGAAGAGCACAACAGACTTGCAGAAGCCAAAAGTAAAATACTGGGTTGTTTATGGAAGGCTGTTTTGGATAAATCTAGAAAGTTCATAGTTGGCGAATGATTGGAAGGGTTGCCACAAACCTGTCCAAACTGTTCGGGAAAGTTAATTAACCTTAAGTAGGCCGTGCTGTTAAGCAGGTATGCGGGGGAAGTGTTTAGTCATTTTAAAACACTACTATTGCAGTCGTGTTAAACCGAGGGACAAAGCATCCTTATACCCGATACCCCCTCGTTTTTTCTGGTACCCGTTTACTTCAATAAAGTCATATAATGGCTATCTTTAGCGAAGCAACTAGGTATTGATGCCGCTCAGACTAAAGAACTCCAATACTGTTTAAATGACTTATTTAAGCAATAGAGTGTAATCAGTTGTTAGGTCACATTTAATAAAATGCTAAACGGCGTCCAAGATTCTTAACCCATTACCGATAGATATGTCCTTATACCAAAACTCGTTATTCATCTTTCGTCGGGATTTACGCTTACAAGACAACAGTGGGCTTAATGAAGCGTTACGCGTCTCTCAACAGGTTTTACCGGCGTTTATTTTTGATCCTAGGCAAATAGAACCTCATCCTTATCAAAGCACAGCGGGCTTACAATTTATGTTGCAGTCGCTAGACGATCTGCATCAACAATTGGCCGTTGTTGAAGGGCAATTAGGCTTATATAACGACTTGCCTGAACACGTTATAAGCCAGTTAATTAAAGAGCAGGGCATAGAAGCGGTTTTTATTAATCGAGATTACAGCCCTTTTAGTCGGCAACGCGACTATCAACTAGCACAAACTTGTCAGGACTGGGGTATTGCCTTTCATGTTATTTCGGATGCGTTGCTAACCGAGCCTGAGCAAACCCTTAAACACGATCAAACCGCCTATCAAGTGTTTACGGCTTTTTATAATAAAGCCAAAACTTTTCCCGTGGCCGTGCCTGAAGCCTTAGTGGGACAAAATTTCTTAAGCCCCCAATCCACCTTTAACCTAAACGCCTTTAAGGCCGCTTTAATAACAGAGAATGAGCAGATTATTAAAGGTGGGCGCGCGCAAGCCTTAGCTATACTGGCGGCTATTCAAGACCAAAATGACTACACCAATACCCGAGATTTTCCAGCACTGAATAGCACCAGTTATTTATCCGCGCATCTTAAATTCGGTACGTGTTCGGCTCGAGAAGCTTATTACGCGATTGTTGAGGTCTTAGGGGCAGAGCATCCTTTATTAAGACAATTATATTGGCGAGATTTCTTTACCCACATTGGCTATCACTTTCCCTATGTGTTTGGGCGTGCCTTTTTAGAGAAGTTTGCGACCTTAAAGTGGGACAATAATCTGGAGTTATTTAAAACGTGGGCAGAGGGTAGGACCGGTTTTCCGATTGTTGATGCCGGGATGAGAGAGTTGAATGCCACCGGCTTTATGCACAATCGGGTGCGAATGATTGTGGCATCTTTTTTAGTCAAGGATTTGCATATTAGTTGGCGGTGGGGTGAGCGCTATTTTGCTCAACATTTAGTTGATTATGATCCCTGTGTTAATAATGGCAACTGGCAATGGGCGGCTTCAACCGGGTGTGATGCCCAACCGTACTTTAGAATCTTTAATCCGTGGTTACAACAAAAGAAGTTTGATCCAGATGGCCAGTATATTTATCGCTGGGTACCTGAGTTAAAGGCTATTCCCGTTAAAACACTGCATCAATGGGATAAGTTGTATAAGGCAGGCGCCTATCCTAAACCGATTGTTGATCATGCGCTAGAAAGCCAACTTACCAAAGCATGGTTTAAGGATGTGTTATAGATTGTTTAATGATTCCTGAATCAAACCCTTAATAAGTTAATCTTTTTAGTGTGATAGTCGCCCTATAAATAGCCGGCCAGGCTCTATGTGAATCGTAGTGGGTAATGCAATAATTAGCCATGAGCATAAAATACACTCTCACACCCTCTCGTTAATTGACCAGACGGACATTAGTTTGCAGTGAATTAAAGTTAGTTTGGTTGGGCGAACATTAGTTTGCAGTGAATTAAAGTTAGTTTGGTTGGGCGAACATTAGTTTGCAGTGAATTAAAGTTAGTTTGGTTGAACGGACATTAGTTTGCAGTGAATTAAAGTTAGTTTGGTTGAGCGGACATTAGTTTGCAGTGAATTAAAGTTAGTTT
>CAIPDT010000009.1 GCA_903863905.1 uncultured Methylococcaceae bacterium | reverse complement strand
CCATGGATAAAGCGCATTATCGCTGGGATATTTGTTTTTCTCATGGATAAAGCGCGTTATCGCTGAGATATTTGTTTTTCTCATGGATAAAGCGCGTTATCGCTGGGATATTTGTTTTTCTCATGGATAAAGCGCGTTATCGCTGGGATATTTATTTTTCTCATGGATAAGGCACGTTATCACTGAGATGTTAGCTATTCCAATTAATATGCGCTTTAATTCTGTAAACTATGTGCAACCAAGGTGTAGCAGATATTTGACTTCGTCGCCTTTCATTGGTTCTGCATCAGGACTGGCATTAAGCAAGTCCTTAATCATCATCTTCTTTAGGTATTTGGCCTTTTAACTCTTCAGAAAGCAGAGTTTGGGCACCTTGGGTGACAATTTCATCGTCATCTTTTAAAACACCAGAAATAAAGTAACCTTCTGCTAGAGTTGAATACTGGCTAATGGGTTGGCGTTTAAAGGTTTCTTCGTCTATTTTTAAATACACTAATGCTTGATCTAAATGCCAGAGTAGGGCAGATTTGGGGATCACTACGCCTTGTTGCTGGTTTTCTTGTTCGGGTATCCAAGCAGTGACATTCATGCCGGTTAGGATATTCTTAGCATCCGTTTCAAAATAATAACTCTCACCTTGTGCCAAGGTTTCTGTTTGGGTGGCGATAGACACAAGCTGGGCTTTAACGGCTTTACTTCGATCTCCGGTAGCCTCTATAAAAATCGTTTTAACGCCATCGGGTAGCTGTTTGTTAGTCGGTAAGGTGATTTGCAGTAATTTCTTTTGTCGGCTTAAAAAAGCATCCAATGGGGTGCTATGGTTGGACAGGGCCCAGTCGGTTAATTCTTTACCCCAAAGCAGTCTGGCTTCGTCAATAACGGCTTGGTGTTGATATTGGCTGGCTTCGGTCTGAGCTTTGGAGGTGTGCCATTGCGCTTCTTGTTCTTGTAAGCTTCGTTTTGAGCTGGCGCCGTGGGTATAGAGTTCTTGTTGCCGATTGATGTTTTGTTCGGCTTGTTTAAAGTGCGCTCTGGCACTATTTTGTTCTGTTAGCAGTAACAAATAACGATTTCTAAGGGCAAGTAAGGGGTGCAGGTTAATCGCCTTACCATGGGCATTAAATTCGGTATTATGCTGGCTGCTCTGTAGGGTTTGAGTTTTGATGCCGGCACTTGTTTGCAGTTCGGTGTCTAAGGTGATTGTCGCTTGTCGCGTTGCCTTGTTTTTATTGAGGCTGGTGTTGGCTTCAAGCTTAAGATTTGTCTGAGTGGGTTGCTCTGTATTGCGAAGATGCGAGGTCTTTGCCGTATTTACGACTTTAGTGTCGTCATTATCATCGTCTTTAGCAAAAGCGACGCTTTGAGTTAGGCTAAGGTTAAAGTTAAAAATAAAAATACAGAGGAGTAACAGCGTCTTCTTCATTGTGCTTACGAGTAATGTAAAAGAGGGTGGGGCGGTTGACAATAAAAAAGCCCTGGTTGATTAACTCAACCAGGGCTCTTAACTCGTTATTTTAAAGTAGATTGATAAGTAATTAACAATCTAGCAAAAAATTATTAGTTGTTTGGTAATGCGAATACTGTGAAAGCACCACCTTGCTTAGTGAAAGAACCCAAGCTTGCGTAAGCGCCGTTAGCACCTAAACCTTCTTGAGAAATTTTCACAGCAATTTTTTCTAACTCAGCTTTTTTAACTGGATCAGTTTCAGCCGCTGCTTTTTCTTGTGCAGCTTCTAATTGTTTACCGAAGTCAGTTGCGATACCAATACCAGCCCATCCGCCGATACCTGAAAGAACGCCAACAAATTGTTTGCCTTTGTAGCTCCAAGTATTTACGTTACCGATGATGCCTGATGGAGTTTTGAATTTATACAATTCTTTACCCGTTTTAGCGTCAACAGCTTTTAAGTAACCTTCTAAAGTACCGTAGAATACTACGCCACCCGCAGTTGCAACAGAACCAGACCATACAGAGAACGGTTCTTTGTTAGACCAAGCAATTTTGCCTGTTTTTGCATCAAACGCAGTAAACTGACCTAAGTTTGTTGTGCCATCTGGTTTGCCAGTTAAAACGTCAGCGCCCGCAGGTAACATGTCTAAAGTCGCGCCTACATAAGGTTGGCCCGCAGTGTATGAAACTTCGAAGGGTTCGTAGTTCATACATAAGTGGTTACCAGAAATGTAGAATAAACCAGTTTGTGGAGAGTAAGACACCGGTTGTTGGTTTTTACTTCCTAACGCAGCAGGACAAATACCATCTGATCTAACGTCTTCGCCGTTTTGTTCAGTAGAGTATTTAGAAACAACTTGTGGACGACCTGTAGTCATGTCAACGTGTGAAGCCCAGTTTACTGATTTGTCAAACTTTTCAGCAACTAATAATTCACCGTTTTCACGATCTAAAGTATAGCCAAAACCGTTACGGTCGAAATGCACGATAGTTTTGTGCATTTTGCCTTTAACTTCTTGGTCAACTAAAACAGTTTCGTTGATACCGTCAAAATCCCATTCATCATGTGGAGTCATTTGGTAAACCCATTTAACGGCACCGGTGTCAGCGTCACGTGCCCATAAAGACATAGACCACTTGTTGTCACCAGGACGTTGTACAGGGTTCCAAGTAGATGGGTTGCCTGATCCGTAGTAGATTAAGTTTAATTTAGGATCGTAGCTTGTCCAACCCCAAGTAGTACCACCACCGATTTTCCATTGGTCGCCTTCCCAAGTTTTGATACTTGAATTTGCGCCCACTGGAGTGACTTTGCCATTTTCCCAAGTCGTTGTTTTACTTGCGTCAATCAAAGTGTCTTTATCAGGTCCGATACTGTAACCTTTCCATTTTAATTTGCCAGTGTTGATGTCATAAGCGGCTAAGAAACCACGCACACCAAACTCACCACCAGAAATACCGGTTAAAACAGTGTCTTTAACAACTAAAGGCGCGTTTGTGTTGGTCATACCTAATTTAGGATCACCGTTTTGAACGCTCCAGACTCTTTTACCTGTTTTTGCATCTAATGCAGTTAAAACAGTGTTAGATTGTTGTAAGAAGATTTTGCCGTCGCCATAAGCTAAACCACGGTTAACTGTGTCACAGCACATAACAGGGATAGTAACGTCAGCGTCTTGAGTGGGAGTAAACTCCCAGATAACAGCTTGAGTTTTTTGATCAAGAGCGTAAACAGTGTTTGGAAATGGAGTGTGGATATAGATAATATCGTCAACAACCAATGGACCACCTTCGTGACCACGTAAAACACCTGTTGAAAAAGTCCATGCTGGTTGTAGATTCTTAACGTTTGTTGAGTTGATCTCATCCAATTTGCTGTAACGTGTGCCGGCGTAATCTCCACCCCATGTTGCCCAGTTAGCTGAGTCTTGAGTTAGCGTGTCAACACCACTGTTAGCCGTTGAAATTGCAGGTGCCGCTAATAATGCAGCAACACCGGTTGCAAGTAGCCAACTTTTTAAAGGCTTCTTCATATTATATTTCTCCTGGTATTTTGTTAATTAGACAAAATACTGATTATGTTTTTTAGACTAATATTAGTTTTATGGCTTGTTTTTGACCCTCAAAAAACGTCAGAATCTCATCAAGTCAAGTCATTAGATTTAATGATTTTGTCTTAAAAGTCAAATTTTAATCGTACTTATTTATTGGGTCTAGGTTGATTACCTTGATAAATTAGGTATTTGCGTTTTAAAGGGGCGGTTGTTTTTTTAAATTTGCTCTCTTTGATAACCACTTTTATTCCAACATAAAACTTCACCTTGGGCTTTGCTCCATGCCGAAAGCACGAGTCGCTGAGCGGTGTCTTGGTTTAACCTAAATTGATGTTCGGCAGGTCGATGTGTGTGGCCATGAATGAGGCGTAAACATTGATATTGCGCCATAACAGTCTTAACGGTGTCTTGATTGACATCCATAATCTCGGTGGATTTTTTGCGTTTATGCAGAAAACTGCGTAACCGATACCAACGCGCGACTAAAAGTCGAAGCAATAAGGGTTTTGATAAGACATTCTGTTGCCATTCTGGAGTATGAGATTTGGCTCTAAAGGCTTGATAAGGTAAATCATCGGTACAGAGTAGGTCGCCATGCGTTAACAGCGTGGGGGTGCCGTGCAAGTCGATTACGGTATATTCTTCTAGGAGCGTAATGCCGGTTTCTTGGCAAAACCGTTGCCCTAATAAGAAGTCGCGATTGCCTTGGATTAAAAACACAGATGTTCCGGTTTGGGTTAAGGCTTTAAGCTGTTTTTTAAGCGTAGCATTAGGCGGGGTTGAATCATCGTCACCGATCCAGGCATCAAACAAGTCTCCCAGTATGTAGAGTGCGTTGGCTTGCGGGGCTCTGTTTTTTAAGAAAGCTAAAAATCGGCGGGTAATTTCAGGCTTGTCAAAGCCAAGATGTAAATCTGAAATAAACAGGATGTCTTCTTTCATGAGGTTAATGTAGGCTAGGACAGCTTGGGGTTGGTGGGTGTTGAGTGCTAAAAGTGGCCTAAGGCGGTTAAATATTAAGCCACTTTTATACTTTAAGACGGAT
>CAIPDT010000008.1 GCA_903863905.1 uncultured Methylococcaceae bacterium | reverse complement strand
TGTCGGTCATAACATCTAAGAAGACCGTCCGATCTTTTAGCGCAAAGGCTTGTTCGAGAGCGGGTCTGACTTCTTCTGGTTTGCTAATACGAATACCAACGTGACCATACGCTTCAGCTAATTTAACAAACTCAGGAATAGAATCCATGTATGAATGTGAATAGCGACTTTCGTAAGTAAATTCCTGCCACTGTCTTACCATACCCATGTAACGATTATTTAGATTAATGATCTTAATAGGCGTTTTATATTGTAGGGCGGTTGATAATTCTTGAATGCACATTTGAATACTTGCTTCGCCAGTTACACAGGCAACATTAGCATCTGGGAACGCTAATTTAACGCCAATAGCAGCTGGTAAGCCAAAGCCCATAGTACCTAGGCCGCCAGAATTAATCCAGCGACGTGGTTTATCAAATTTGTAATATTGTGCGGCCCACATTTGGTGCTGACCGACATCTGAAGTTACGTATGCATCACCCTTAGTGACTTCATATAATTGTTCAATCACGAATTGTGGTTTGATTAACTCACTGCTACGATCAAAGTCTAAACAATTTATAGCGCGCCACTCTGCAATTTGTTGCCACCATTGCGCTATTGCTTGGCCATCTGATGTTATGGTGCTTTCTTTGATGAGATCCAGCATTTGTTCCAGTACGGGTTTAACATCACCAACAATAGGAATTGTTACTCGCACTGTTTTTGAAATAGAAGCCGGGTCAACATCAATATGAATAATTTTTGCATTTGGACAAAATAAATCTAATTTACCTGTGACTCGGTCATCAAAACGAGCGCCAATAGCAATAATGACATCGCTCTCATGCATTGCCATGTTAGCTTCATAGGTGCCATGCATCCCTAACATTCCCACAAATTGGGGGTCAGTTGAAGGGTAAGAGCCTAAACCCATTAAAGTATTAGTAATTGGATAGCCAAGCGTGCGTGTAAATTTAATTAATTCATTACTGGCTTCACCTAATACTACGCCGCCACCAGAATAGATAATTGGTTTTTTGGCGCTAAGTAATAAATCAACTGCTTTTTTGATTTGACCCTTATGTGCTACCACAACTGGATTATAAGAACGAATAGATACTTTTTTAGGGTATGAATACGGTACTTTTATATTTGGTGCAGTAATATCTTTTGGGATATCAATAACGACAGGCCCAGGACGTCCAGTCGTAGCGACATAAAATGCTTTTTTGATTGTTTCTGCTAGTTTAGTAACGTCTTTCACTAAGAAGTTATGCTTAACACAGGGACGAGTAATGCCTATCATGTCAACTTCCTGAAACGCATCACTACCAATGACAGGCAAAGAAACTTGACCTGATATAATAACCATTGGAATAGAGTCCATATATGCCGTGGCTATGCCAGTTACAGCATTAGTAGCTCCTGGGCCAGAGGTAACTAAAACAACACCTGGTTTTCCGGTGGCTCTAGCATACCCATCTGCGGCATGAGTAGCTCCTTGTTCATGGCGAACTAAGATATGCTTGAGCTCATCTTGTTGAAATATGGCATCGTATAAATGCAATACTGCACCACCAGGATAGCCAAAAATATACTCTACGCCCTCGTCTATAAGACTTTGAACTACGATTTGTGCTCCGTTTAGCTCCACGCTAATACCTCAGTAAACATGATGATTTTATTCAATTTAAGTCGATTATATTAGATTTTAAAAGCTAAGCATAAAGTGTTTGCTTTTAAAAAAATAGTTAGAAGACGTTTATTTTGATGATTATCTATTTTCAGACAATATAACAACCTACATTTTACTAGGTTCTTAATGAAATTGTAATTGTCTCGTAGGTCATTTTTGATTTTGTTTTAAATTATGCATTATTGACAGAGTTAAATATGGTTAGGTCATCGC
>CAIPDT010000007.1 GCA_903863905.1 uncultured Methylococcaceae bacterium | reverse complement strand
TTGACTTGCTCTAATTCATTTTCGGTCGCTTGCTTTTCCTGTTGGGTTAATTGCAACTGATCTTCGGCATCTAGCACCCCAAAATACCGCTGAACGACATTAAAAATTAAGCCGTGGTGTGCTTCAATCAATTCGGAGGCATATTGATTCTCAACTTCTTGGGTCCTTCGCCATTCCCAAAACTTTGCAAAATCAACTACGCTTTGCGTTAATGAAACGTAATAACGTGTACCTGAATAATGGGTATTACTGCCTTTAGCGATATATCCGACTTGCTTATTAGTCGATAAATTACCTATCGCACTCACTTGTGGCAATAACTGACCCAAGGCTTGGCCTTTTTGTGAAGCGCCTACTTCTACTTTAAATTCGGCGGTCTTTAGTTGGGGATCTTCTTGTAATGCTTGTTGATAGATAGTGAATAAGCTTTCAGCATGCACCTGTATTGTACCGAGCAGGCTGATAACTAATAAGCCGGTTTTTATCTTAAACATCACCCTTAGTCCTCAATAAAAGCACGGGCAAACGCGTTATGAATGGGTTTAGTTAAATATTGAAATACCGTTCGTTCACCGGTTTTTATCAACACTTCAACAGGCATGCCCGGCACTAACTCAAGATGGGACATTTTATCAAGACTTTCGGGGGTCAACTCGACGAGCGCTCGGTAATAAGTCGAGCCCGTTTTTTCCTCCGTTAAACTATCCGCCGATAAACTAATGACTTTACCTTCTATGACAGGCGTCAAGGCTTGCGTAAAGGCGCTAAAACGCACGTCTGCCACCAAACCCACTGAGACTCTATCAATGTCTAAAGGATTCACTTTCGCATCAATAATTAACTCTTCTTTTTGAGGCACGATATCTAATATCGGATGCCCAGGCAGAATAACGCCTCCCACCGTATGCACATCTAAGCCCATCACACGCCCTGACACAGGGGCTTTAATTTCAATACGCACCACTTTATCTTTAGTCGCTAACATGCGTTGGTTGACGTCATACAAATTGGTTTGGGCTTCACTTAACTTAGTTGAAACCTCTTCTTGAAACTTCTTTTCTAATTGCAGTATTGCTAATTTAGCTTCACCTACTTGTATTTGGGCAGAGGCTATGTCTGAGGTTAACGAAGCCACTTCGCCACTAGCCAGCATCAAACTGCGCTCGGTATCTCTTAATCTTTGTTTATCGGCAAATCCTTCAGCTAATAAGGATTTTAAATCAACGGCTTCTTCACTATAAGAAGCCACTAACGCTTGTTTACTAGCGCGTTGACTCTTCAAGCCGTCCATCTTCGCACTCAATTGTCCTATCCTTTGGGTTAGCACTTCCATTTCGCCATGATGGGCATTTCGTCGTGCCACAAATAACTGACCTTCCGTTTTTTTAGCTTCCACGATACGCTCATCAGCCGAATCTTCTAAGGCAGATGGATATTGCACGGTTTGACTCCCTTCTCTTTCCGCTTCTAACCTAGCCACCTGAGCCACTAATGTAATGAATTGACCTCTGGCGATTTCTAATTGGGCTTTATTTTCAGTGCCATCTAAAGTGAGTAATAAATCACCTTCCTTAACAATGTCACCTTCTTTAACCGAGAGTTGACTGACAATGCCGCCATCTAAATGTTGTATCGTTTTTTTATGCGATTTAACCGTCACCACACCGGGCGCCATAGCGGCGCCATCAATAGGGGCTAGATAACCCCACACGCCAAAAACACCTAAGGTACATACTAATATAATGACACCCACTTGACGGATAGGTTTGTCGTCCGTTTGCGCAAAAATGTCCGTTGAAATTAATTTCTTTTCTTGATTCATCATGCTTATGTTGACTTAAGAGTGGGGTGTATTGGGCATTACATTCACTGGTTGGGCTTGCACGGGTTGAACTTGTTGCAAATGCGCAATGACTTGGTCACGGGGCCCATAAACCGCAAGTTTTCCCTCATTAAGGACGAGTAATTTATCCACATGTGTTAACACATTTTGTCTATGGGTAACTAATATGACAGTCACTTTATTTTGTTTTAGTGTTTGC
>CAIPDT010000006.1 GCA_903863905.1 uncultured Methylococcaceae bacterium | reverse complement strand
TAGGTTTTCCTCCCAATTGAAAGTGCTTTACAACCCTAAGGCCTTCTTCACACACGCGGTATTGCTGGATCAGGCTTTCGCCCATTGTCCAATATTCCCCACTGCTGCCTCCCGTAGGAGTCTGGGCCGTGTCTCAGTCCCAGTGTGGCTGATCGTCCTCTCAGACCAGCTATAGATCGTCGCCTTGGTAGGCCTTTACCCTACCAACTAGCTAATCTAACGCAGGCTCATCTCATAGCGAAAGGTCCGAAGATCCCCTCCTTTCCCCCTTAGGGCGTATGCGGTATTAGCGTGAGTTTCCCCACGTTGTCCCCCACTACGAGGCAGATTCCTACGCGTTACTCACCCGTCCGCCACTCGTCAGCGCCCGAAGGCCTGCTACCGTTCGACTTGCATGTGTTAAGCATACCGCCAGCGTTCAATCTGAGCCATGATCAAACTCTTCAGTTTAAATCAGTTTGTTACTTAATAAGATAAGTAACCAATCTTGGCTCGACTACAGAATAAAACGTTAAATTTGCATCTTACGTGTTGTTACTGTGTCGATTATTTGTTAACATAACTAACAATCTCCACAAGCACCCACACAAATTATTTTGATCGAATTTTTAAAGAGCGTGGAACCAAGGTCCCGTTGAGTCCGCCTATTATACAGAGGTAACTCAGAATGTCAACACCTTGTTAACATTAATTTTTTCGCCTTAGTCGAGAAAGGTAATTACCTGACCCCTACGAAGCCGACCATTTTAACTTATTACATCAAAATGTCAACCTTATTTTAATTTCATGAAATTGAAGTGAATCACTAAGCTACCACTCAAATCTCTTTATTAAAACATGAAGCATCCCGCCTCGGCTTTCTTTCTAGGTAGTAACCGTGAAAGAACCGACAATTATACAGATCTTTTTAACTTCGTCAAGCGGCATGCCCGATAAATTTATTTCACGCTACCATTCAACCAGTCCAAATACTGCTTAACACCCTGCTCTACCGATAAAAATTCCTTGCTATAACCCACCAGCCTTAATCCCGAAATATCTGCCTGCGTATAACTTTGATAAGCACCTTTTAAATGCTCAGGAAAAGGAATATATTCAATACACCCCTCTTGATGCCAACCTATCACTGCCTCTGCGACAGCATTAAAGGTCTCAGCCTTACCCGTTCCCACATTAAAAATTCCACGTTGATCGGGGTTATCCAAAAACCATAAATTGACATCCACCACATCACCGACATATACAAAGTCACGTCGATGCTCACCATTCGCCATCCCATCATAACCAGCAAATAATCGAGCCACCTTGCTTTCTAAAACTTGATTATTAAAATGATAAGCCGTACTACTCATTGAACCTTTATGCTGCTCTCTAGGCCCATACACATTAAAATACCTAAACCCCACTATTGGGCTTATTGTTTTGGGTAATAAGCGACGCACGTATTGATCAAATTGAAACTTTGAATACGCATACATATTAATAGGATGCTCACAATCACGCTCAACTCTAAACCCTTGCTCACCACTCCCATACACTGAAGCGGATGACGCATAAATAAAAGGCACATTTTTTTCAATACAGCGATGCAATAAACGTTTCGAGTACTCATAATTATTCTTCATCACAAATTGCCCATCCCACTCAGTCGTGGCCGAACAAGCTCCTTGATGAAACACAGCCTTAACCCCCTTCATAAATCCAGGTGTTTCTAACTGCTCTATAAACTCGGTTTTATCCATATAATCAGCGATATCGAGATCTGCTATATTATGCATTTTTTGACCATTGACTAAGTGATCAACCAACAAGATATCGGCTTCCCCCCTTTGATTTAATGCTTTAATTAAATTAGAACCAATAAACCCAGCACCACCTGTTACGATAATCATTCTGTACCTCTTGCCTTATTAATCATTGATGTTGTAGATTTCCCTTCAACAAACTGCAATATTTTAACTTCACCGCCAGCCGCTATAACAGACTCACCACCCACCACTTCCTCAGGCTTATAATCTCCTCCCTTAACTAAAACATCTGGCAACAAGCGACAATAAATTCTTTCTGGCGTTTCTTCTTCAAAAGGCACCACCCAATCCACGCAAGCCAACGCTGATAAAACAGTCATTCGTTCTTGCAAACCATTAATCGGCCGAGTCTCTCCCTTTAACTGCCTTACTGAAGCATCTGAATTAACCGCCACACACAGACGATCACCCAGGGCTCTGGCTTGTTCTAAATATGCCACATGTCCAGCATGTAATAAATCAAAGCAGCCATTGGTCATAATAATTTTTTCATCATGCGCCCTTGCCCTTACAAACAGCGCCTCTAACTCATCTTCTGACACAACGCCATACACAGAATCTCTTGAGCCGTGCATTGCCTGCGTTAACTCATTAACTGAAACCGTTGATGTCCCTAATTTACCAACCACAATACCGCCGGCTAAATTAGCTAAATACATTGACTCAAATAACGGTATTGCTAAAGACACACCCAAAGCCATCACCGCAATCACGGTATCGCCGGCTCCTGTCACATCAAAAACATCTTTCGCTTGAGCGGGCAAAGAATGCACTTGATCCGCTTGGATCAATGTCATACCTGTTTCACCCCGAGTCAATAACAGCGTATCAATCTGATGCCTCGCTAATAAACTCTGACCCTTATCAATTAAAACCTGCTCGTTTTCACAAGCACCCACTACCGATTTTAACTCTGATAAATTGGGCGTGATCACATCTGCATTAGCATAACATTGATAATCCAAACTTTTAGGATCAACCAATACCTTAAGCCCTGCCTGCTTCGCCTCATTGATATATCGAGAGACCTCAGCCAAGGTACCTTTGTTGTAATCAGAAAGTACCAACACATTATGCTCTGGCAAATGCTTTATTAGACCAGTTTTTAGGGCCTGTTGATTAAACTGTATCGGTGTTTCTTCAAAATCTAAGCGAATAAGTTGTTGATGTTGAGCCATCACACGCAATTTACAGATACTCCGCATCAAAGGCTCTACAATAAAATCGCACTCCACACCTTCTGCTTCTAAAAGTGCTTTTAAGGTCTGCCCCTCTGCATCATCGCCCACTACGCCAAGCAAAGTAACTTTACCCCCCAACTTAGCAATATTAAGCGCCACATTACCTGCGCCACCAATTCTATCTTCGACTGAATTAACTTTAACAACCGGCACGGGTGCTTCGGGAGAAATACGTAAGGCTTGTCCAGACCAATAACGATCTAACATCACATCACCCATCACGATAATACGCGATGAACTAAAGTCCGGGATTTTACTTAACACTCAAAGACTCCTCAATCACACCACACCACCAATGACCAATCAAAATATGCGCCTCTTGAATTCTTGCAGTAACCTTAGAAGGCACATTAATTGAGTAAGTGACTCGATCACTTAATTCGCCAACAGACTCACCCGTTAAACCAATTACTACCATTTTTTTCTCTAAAGCCGCATCAACCGCTCGTAAAATATTAGGACTACGGCCTGATGTTGATATTGCAATTAAACAATCTTTTTCATTAGCCAAAGCTTCTATTTGTCTAGAATAAACAGTTTCAAAACCAAAATCATTGGTATGTGCCGTTAATATAGAACTATCCGTTGTTAACGCGATCGCCGCCAAGGCCTGACGATTCTGTTGATATTGCACCACTAATTCAGCGGCAATATGCTGACAATCTGCCGCACTGCCTCCATTGCCGCACAAGAAAATTTTACCGCCCCGCTGCAAAGTCGCAATCAACTGTTCTGCCGCCACTTCAATAATACCTGCACACTCTGCCAAGCATTCAGTCACCGCCTTATGCTCTTCGAGCTCAGCAATAAATGTCTTCACTATCAATCCTCTATTTAATTCTGCTGATCATACGTAAACTCATCACTTATTATCATGATCTTTAAACTGCATTGAATGCAATCGAGCATAAGCACCTTTTTTTGCGATCAATTCCGCATGTGATCCTCGTTCAACAATTCGACCCTGATCAATCACTAAAATAACATCCGCACTCTCAATCGTCGATAAGCGATGCGCAATCACGAGCGTTGTTCTATTTTGCATTACTTTTTGCAAAGCGGCCTGAATGTAACGTTCTGATTCGGTATCTAAAGCCGATGTCGCCTCATCTAAAATTAAAATGGGCGCATCTTTTAATAACGCACGCGCTAAAGCTAAGCGTTGGCGTTGACCACCTGATAATTTAACCCCGTTCTCGCCAATTTCCGTGTCCAGGCCATTGTCCATTTTAGACACAAACTCCATCGCATACGCATCTTTCGCAGCAATAGTTATCTCTTCACGAGTGGCGGTAGCCAATGATCCATAAGCAATATTTCTTAATATAGTATCATTGAACAAAGTGACCTGTTGATTAACCAAGGCGATTTGTTTTCTTAAATTAGCTAATTGATACTGATTAATTTCCACCCCATCCAACAATATCTGACCTTGATGATGCGTATAAAACCGAGACACTAAATTAGCCAAGGTACTTTTGCCACCGCCCGACGCACCGACTAAGGCAATCGTTTGCCCCGGTTGCGCAATAAAATTAATATCGATTAAAGCGGGTTCATTTGCAGTATCATATTGAAAAGTTAAATTTCTAAACTCTAACAACCCCTTACATCTATCGACTTGATAATCACCCTCATCCACTTCTGGCGCTTCATCTAAAATTTCAAATAAAGATTCTGCCGCCGCAATACCTTTTTGAATATCACCATTTGCATCACTTAATTGCCGAATCGGTCTAGGTAATAAAAAGGCCGCCGTTAAATATCCGACAAACTCGCCAACACTGGATTGTTTCATAAAAAACAAAGCCATATACATCAAAAAAGATAATGCAATCGCAATAATAAATTGCATAATAGGGTTATGAATAGCCATCGTAGTGGCCAACTTTAAAGATTGTCTACGATTATATAAACTGCTATCTAAAAAGCGTTGCTTCTCATAATCTTCACCACCATAACTACGCACGACACGATGACCGCCGACTAACTCAGAAGTAATATGCGTCATATCACCAATAGATTCTTGGATACGCTTACTAATTGTCCGTAAACGTTTACTAACATACGCCACTAAAACCACAATGATCGGAGTAATCGCCACAAAGACTAACGACAACATCCAATTAGAATAAAACAGATAAATAAGTAATCCAATCGCTGTAAAGCCCTCACGCACAATGGTTCTTACCGCATCACTGGTCGCCTGAGTCACTTGCCCCACATTATTAGTGATTCTTGAAATCATATAACCGCTATTATTAGAATCAAAATAACTCGTCGGTAAGTGGGTATAATGATCAAAAATCTCACAGCGTAAAGCGTGCACTACATTAACAGAGACTTTAGCTAAGTAATAATTCCCAAAATAAGCACCAATTCCATGAACAATAATTAAACCACAAAATAACAGCGGCAAATAATTCATACCCTCTCTATTTTGAGTTTGTAAAGTATCGATAATGTGTTTAATTAAGGCCGCAAATAAAGTCTGCGTACCTGAATACAATAAAAACCCCATAATACTGATCACAAACAAACCGGTATAAGGTTTTACATAGGTAATAAGACGCTTATATATATGCGTAGTAGGTATAGAGGTTTTATTCATAGACTTAAAAATTGATTAACTGATAACGCTATTGTACCGTGCGTTAAGTTGGATGGGGTAATTAGCGCAACAATTGTCTCATTTTTTTAAACACACTTTCAGCAGAAATTGACGCCATGCAAGATGACTTATATTGACAGGTTGAAAAATGCGCTAATTCGTTAATACAAACACAGGGCTCACTATGAACCAATTCTTCTGCCTTATAAATAGGAGCCGCGTATTTTTCTGAATCCGCTGTCCCGAATAAACCAATGACTTTTACACCCAAGCCACTCGCAAAATGCAATGGCCCCGTATCGCCCGATATGACTAACTCAGCCTGCTTTAAAACCGCTAAATACTCTGATAAATTTGCCAGCGGCGGCAGCGCCACACATTCGGGCGCCAACAATTTAAGCTCTGCTAATAAAGTTTGCTCTCGATCATTAGTTCCTACTGAAAAAGCTAGCTGATAACCATCCGCACTGGCTAATTGATAAAACTCATACCACCGAATAATAGGCCATTCTTTTTTAGGTTGTGATGTACCCAAATGACAAATAATTGTTTGTTCTTTTAAAATAGCCTGAGCTTTTTCTGCCAAAGCAGGATCTGCTTCAATTGTTATAGAAACGGACGGAAGACTTGGTGTTTGCCACACCCTTTCCAACACCTGCAAATGCCGGTCTACCCAAGCATCAGGCAAACTATCCACCCTCACAGTATTTGTATAAGCGATTCTTTTTATAAATTTAGGCTTTGCATCTAAAGCGGCAACCCGTACCTTTGCACTTATTAATCGACTTAAAATAGCCCCCCTATCATTTCCACCAAAATCCACTGAACGATCATAACGCTCTGCCCGTAAGGCTTTTATAAAAGGCCATGATTCGGAGATTTTAGCCTTACCACGAGAGCGCGGAAACGCCCATACTTTGGTTATCCAACTGAGATGCTCAAACAAAGGCGCCACTTCTTTAGCGACTAAAACGTGCAATTCTGCTTCAGGATATTGGGCTTTTAAAGCTAATAAAGCCGGCGTAATAAACACCGCATCACCCAAATACTTAAATTGTATAGCTAGCATTTTATGAGGCTTAGTAGAATTGTGCACCATTTACTCCTCAAAAACACGTGCCAAATGATTGGCATTATGTTCATCTTGTAATACTTGACCGGCTTTTAACGCGTTATGACTATAAAAAGAGTACTCAGCAATCACCTTTTCAAGCGCTAAAAGCAAATCGACTGGCGCAGTTGATTTTGCAACAATGCCCGCATTAAACCTTTCAACTTGCCTCGCTATCCAGGTTCCACCCGTTGTAACAATAGGACTACCAAAGGACAACGCATCTAAAGTAACGCCACTAATTCGATCTGCAAAATCAATTTCGTTATAGGGTTGTAAACAAATAGCGCCTAAGAACATCTTCGCATACAACGCCTTTGATAAAGTATCAGTCAGCCTTTCTAAATAGTCATACTTAATAGTAGACAACCGGACAACATCTGCTTTTGTTTTAATATCATATTGGCCATGATGATCAGGAGAAATTTGCAACGTAAAAGGTAAAGTAAGATTCTGCTGACTTACCTGCTGAATCAAATCAACCACATGACCAAAGCCTTTATCTTGACGAGCTGCGCCCGCAAATAAGATATTTTTAAACGTCTGAGGAACTGCTTGCTCACTTAAAGGTATCTTTGCAATTGGATAAGGAACCACATGAGCCTGTTTAAATCCAGCCGTTTCAAATATTTTAATAACCGATGGAGTCGGCCCTAACATCACTAAATTAGGTTGCTTAATAGCCAACTTTTTTAAATAGGAGAGTTTTTTATGGCTTTCATTCATCCAATGAAAATAAAAATACACTTTATTGGATGGAATCGTTTTTCTTGATACCCAATCAAACATCACTAAATCAAAACGGCCCGCAGTAGCAATTAAAATTTTATCAGGCGTCATTAATAGCTTTCTATATAGAAACAGACATTGCAACTTACGTATCTTTCGAAAAAAATACTTATTAATGGCTGTATTTTTTGAAGAAAAATCTAATGATGCGGAATAATTCATCCATATCGAAAAGCGCATGGCATGATTAGCACTGCATAAAGACTCTATAAAACTAAAACAATGTCCCGTTTCATTTGTTAAGGTAGGTTCAATAATATTGATCAATTTTATTCCAAAAATGAAACTGGGTTTTGTAACTCCCATAATTTTAGATGTTTATAATAACTCCCTTCAGCACTTGCAATCGCAAGAATTAATCCTTGTTGACCATCTAAAAAAGCTACTTTAATAAAATATGTTTTAATAAATGCCCAAAAACCATGCCCTATAGCAGAGAATACCGAACCACGACGACCTCTCGCATTTAAATCATTTGCGCCACCAGTAGAATAGCGATTCATTTTATCTATTACTGAATGATAGCTATGAAAACTATAATGAATCATTGATTCTTTTAAATAACCAACTAACTCTTCTGTGGCCAAATTCGCATGAATCTCATGATTAGTAAAGCGTGCTGTACCTTTCTTAAATAAACGCCTTGTATAATCAGGGCTCCATCCCGAATAGCGCATAAACTTCCTAACAAATAAGGATCGACGAGGTACGTTAAAAACATTGAATTTATTTTGAATTATTGCCAATTTTATCTCGTCTGCTAATGCGGGCGTGATTCGTTCATCTGCATCTAAAGAATAAATCCAATCACAACTTGCTAAATCTATCCCTCTGTTTTGTTGAGGTCCATAACCAGGCCAATCAGTTTGAATAACTTTTGCACCAGCGTCATTAGCTAATTTAACGGTATCGTCAATGCTCCCTGAATCCAATACTATAACTTCTTTAGCCCATGATACCGATTCAATACAAGAGACAATATTATGCGCCTCATTTTTTGTCACTATAATTACACTAAGCATCAGTTCCTTCTCTCCGAATAGGTTTGTAGGCGCTTAAAAATACACCGGCTAGTAAACAATAAAACTTACCTTCACCGGCATCCAATAATAAGGAATTAAATATCGACCCTATAACCATTGTTAATATTAAGCCACGCAAAAAAACTCCATTCTCTGTAGAACTTAAATGATAAGAGTTTTTCCATGTCACTTTCCACATTAAAACTAATACCATGAGTCCAGCGATCCCTAACTCTTGTATCGTTAATAAAAATTGACTATGCGGATTAGTCACATACAGACTTAAATTATTACTTTTTGCTAATTGTGCATATTCATTCACAATGCTGCCTGTTCCCCCTCCCAGTATCGGATGCTGCTTAATTAAAGACAGCGTATTTTTATACATCTCCATCCTTTGACCAGAGGCAGTTTGAAAACCATTAGGCTGATGTTCTGCTAATTCTTTTTGTGTATCTAAGAGTCTCGGATGAGGGAGAAAATCAGGTAATGTTTGAAAAATAATAAAACCAACTAACAATAAACTCAGCCAATATTTAATCGACTTAAGCCCCCAAATTTCGAAGGTAAACCATACAATCAAAGCCAGCATAATAATCTGACCGGTTCGGCCATTAACCAAAACCAGGATATTAAACACAGCCAACAAAGAAAGTGTTAACCATACAACTCTCAAAACGCCGATTGTTTTTAACGCTTTATATATCATTAAATACAGCGCAAAAGACATAAAAATTCCGTGAGCAATCCTACCTTTAAAAACAAAGTAGCCCTCACCAATGTCCTTATGAAACACCCACCCAAACCACTTAAAATAAGAAACCAATAACACAAAAATCATGCTGAACAAAAAAGCATTCAGTGCATACTCGCGCATTTTATCGGTTTTCATGACACCGATAATTAACGGAATAAACAACAGTTTTTGATACTTGCCTAAATACATCAAACGCTCATGCCACTCTGCGCTTGAATAAAAAACCCCTATTATGTAAAAGCCGAATAAAGCCAACGCCATCAGTGCCGCTGGATTATGAATAACCCGAGCATACTTACTCTTATAATCTCCAGAAATCACCCAAAAAATGATAAACGCTACCGTAGAGATACTCATTAATGCAGTGGGCAGAGCAATACTAAAACAGGCAAAAATAATCAACCATAAGCTGATATTTTGGGTAACTTCTAAGTATTTAGCTTTCATTAATGAATTATTTAACTAAGGTGAAATGCTTCTTGCTTAACTCAACACCCAACAAACGCTCTAATTTCATCGCCCAGCGATGTTTAATCTCACGTCGAGTAGGCTGATAACTTAAGTCAGGAGAAAAATCTTGTTCGGCCTCATTACTTAACCAAGCCGCCATATTAGCTGGATGCTGACCTGTAAAAGGGCTTAAAGCTTGAGGATCAATTTGATAACCATTAAAAAGCGGATGGTCATGCTGCCAATACTTACCAACACGTTTATTTTTTTCACCCATAGCGGCAATACTGCGAACATGGCCATAATGATAAATGGGCGCATTGACTAACTTAGCCTTTGGATGCCGACCTTGTTTATTTTTAGTCATCACCACAAAGTATAAGCCATCCGGCGCCCAGACTCGAATCGTATTGCGAATAATTCGACACTCTTGCCGATACCAAGCAGGACTGATTGCCAACCACTTTGGACTGCCAAAAAAATGATAATAATCAAACGCTAGTGCTTCTACTTCAGGATTATGAAACGATTGCTCCATGGCCAAACGAATCTTTGGCAAATCCTGCTCATGCAGTACCTCATCGCCTTCCAAATAAAAAGCCCAATCTCCCGTACAGTTATAATGCGCAATCATTTTTTGCTGCGCATATACAAACCCACGGTCCTGCATACTTTCATTCCAATGGGTTTGAATAATAACAATTTTATCTGATTGAAGTGCTTGAATTCTTTCTAGGGTATCGTCTTCACTATCCCCTACCGCAATTACAAATTCATCACAAAGCGGTAACGCAGACACAATACTTTCTATAAAAGGATAACCTAGTAACGTGCCATTACGAATGAAGGTAAAACAACTAATTTTCATGCAATATGCTTCAATCAGGAAAATGAAAGTGCTTAAACGAGGGTACCGTGTAACCAAAGATCATGTTTATTACATAAGCTTAAAGCATAAATAGGCCCACTATAATCTGTTAACGTAAACGTTGAAATAGCCGCCGTATCTTTAGTCGGATCAAATAAATGCTCTTCAATAAATTTGTAATTTTGATCTAATAAGACATGCTTAACAATATAATGCTCATAACCTTTCATTTCATGAGGTGTCACAACTTTTATGGTTACCTTACCGGCTGCTTTTTCTATTTCAATAGAGGGTAAATGCGTAGCGACTTTTGCACTCCAACGACCTGGCTCGGCTTTAGTAAAGTAAATATCATTAGCACTCTTTATAGATACTTCACTACTAGCGATTGCTAGAGTAGGTGCAACTAATCCCACAGTAGCACCTAAAGCACCTAAACGAATAAAATCACGACGTTCCATTGCACAGCCCTCTTGATTAAAATTAAAAGTTGATTATATGACATCTTAACGTAGATCACTGAATTTTCAGTTTCCTAGGCTTTTTATACTTAACGTTGATCTTGCTTCCACACTAAATCATCAATACCACATTGCGGTACAAAGCCTGTCACCGCTTGCTTTAATATATCTCTGACTTGGATAAAATCATCCTCTCGCGCAGCGGTCTTTAAGTCCGACAACAACATATCTAAAACGTTCCAAGGTATCACGTGCTCCTCGGCCCGCATAATCCGAGGATGATGAGTATCGGTCACATTATCGCCAATCAATAACTCTTCATAAAGTTTTTCACCCGGTCTTAGGCCCGTAAAACTAATCTCAATTTCTCCAGCAGGATGAGACTCATCTTTCATTTGCAACCCGCTTAAATGAATCATTCGCTTAGCCAAATCTAAAATTCGAATCGGCTCACCCATATCTAAGACAAACACATCTCCGCCTTCAGCCAAAGCTCCCGCCTGAATAACCAATTGAGCGGCCTCTGGGATGGTCATAAAATATCTTATAATTCTTGCATCAGTTACCGTCACTGGCCCACCCCGTGCAATTTGCTCTCTAAATAAAGGCACGACAGATCCAGAAGAACCTAGCACATTACCAAAGCGAACCATCGTAAAGCGTGTTGAACTAGGTAACGTATTTTGTAAACTCAACGCTTGTAAAATAAGCTCGGCAAAACGCTTAGTAGCCCCCATGGTATTCGTGGGCCGAACGGCTTTATCAGTAGAAATTAATACAAACAACTCAACACCCGCATTAATCGCCGCTTGAGCCGTATGCAAGGTGCCAAAAATATTATTCCAAATCCCTTGACCTGGATTTTTCTCAACCATCGGAACATGTTTATAAGCAGCGGCATGGTAAATCGTTTGTACTTTAAAGGTTTTACAGACTTTTTCTACCCGCACTGCATCCGTCACCGAACCTAAAAGGGTGATTAACTCAATAGGTTGTATTAAAGATTGATTCACTTGCTTTAAGGTGAAGTTTAATTCATTTTCAATCGCATATAAGCCAAACTCACACATTTCATATAACACCAACGCCGTAGGTTGCAGTTGAATAATTTGCCGACACAGTTCAGAACCAATAGACCCGCCCGCACCGGTAACCATCACCACTTTTCCACTAATATTAGCTGAGAGTAAATTCGGATTGGGTGATACAGCGTCCCTCCCTAACAAATCAGCAATATCAACTTCTTGCAAAGCATCCACAGTTACTCGACCTTGAGCAATATCAGATAATCCTGGCATAGACATCACATGGATTTTATAAGGCTCCAACATCCTAATTAATTCACCAATACGCGCTCGCGACACAGATGGCATCGCTAATAACACATGTGAAACCTGATAACGATCAATAAGCAACTTTAAAGATGCTAAGGAATGAATTTTTAAATTATTGATTTTCATATCTTGAATCAAGGCATCATCATCAATAAAAGCCACCGCTTTAAATTCACGCCCTTGTTCCAAGGCAGCGGCTAATTGTGCGCCTGCACTTCCCGCACCGTAAATAACTACATTCTTTTTACCCACTGCCTTATTTATTCGACTACCACCCAGTCGAAAATAAATCTCACCTAACCAACATCGAGCACAAAAACGACTACTCCCGATAAACAGCATAATAAGCACCCAATTGAGTGGGGATACCGTTCGTGGAATAACTTTTATATCAGACTCATAAATCACAAAAGCAAATGCCAGCGCATATAAAGCAGTTGCCTGCACAATAACCCATAAAGCTCTAATTTCAATATAACGAATAATAGCTCGATATAAACCTAAGCGGGCAAAAATAGGAATAGCAATAAACGGTGCAACTGCAAATAAATACCATTTATCCCCCGTTGGGACATACCAAACACCCCAACGCAAAGAAAGCGATAACCAAAAAGCCAGTAATACAAAGAAAGCATCCATACTAATTAAAATAACAGCTTTCTTTTTGCGAGATAATCCCACAAACCAATAGGCTATTTTTGTTTGTATCATGTTAACTCTCGTTTTCCTGCGCCAAAATAAATAACTAAAACCACTAAAGGTGTATAAGCCAGTACCAAACCAACATAAACATTTAAATCGGTTAACCCCACGGCTAACGCCCATGGCAACAACCAAAGCACATTGATTAACATTACTGCCAGTGAAATCTTTTTATGAGAACCATAATAGCGTGCTGCATATTGATAAGCATGACTTCGATGCGCCTCATATACCTTTTCACCTTGGCTAAAACGCCGACCTAAGGTCCACGTGGCATCCACGATAAAGGCACCCAATAAAATCAACATACTCCAAAAGAATTGGGGCGCTATCCAAGCCGCTTTTATCGACAATAACCCTAAGATAATACCTAAAAATCCACTGCCGGCATCACCCATAAAAATCTTTGCAGGAGGAAAGTTCCAAAACAAAAAACCCAGCACCGTCAGCGCCAATAAAACCAGAATTAATGTCTCATGGGTTATCGCTTGATGACTTAAAAACAATAACGCCGCCCCCCCCAAAGATACGCTGATTGCTTCAATACTAGCAAGGCCATCTATACCATCCATAAAGTTATAGAGATTCAGTAGCCAAACTAAATAAAATAACCCAATAAAATGACCTACCCAGCCTAAATCAATCAACAAAGGTTCTGAGGAGCCTAAAAACAAGGTATAGAAAATTGAAGGAAAGCCTCCCAACCCATATAATCCTAAAGCAGCCCCTATAAAATGCGCCAACAACCGCCATCGAGCCGCAATATGACCATGATCATCTAAAAAACCAATCAAGGCTATCCAAGCACCGGCGCCACAGAGCGCCCATAATGTTCCGGAAGAGATTTCTAAAATATTTGACAGGCTTAGCAAACCTAATAAAAACACCACCACGATAGCAACCCCGCCCCCCCTTGGTGTCGGTACACTATGAGAACTCCGAATGTTAGGTATATCTATTAACTGCTTAGCTAAAGCATATCGACGCAATACCCCAGTTAACAAGGCTGAAACAACGCCTGCCACTAAAAAAATAAAAATCCACTTCACTGCAAACATAAAAACGAGGGTGTCCTTTGAAATTGAGACATTATCTAAGCAGAATGCTTGTTTTTATAACTTTGAGCGACCTTATCTAAGGCATCATCAACGCACAAGGGCGGTTGCCAGCCTAAAAGTTCACGCGATTTAGAAATATCCACTTGCAACGAACCGCATAATCTTTGCGCTATCGCCTTTTTTCCTAACATTGTGGCAACACTCACTAATAAAACAGTCGGAATTGGCAACAAATAAGCTCTTTTACCTAACGCAACCGCCATTCGTTTTAATAACTCTGGTGTTGAAAGATCATGACCATCAGACACTAAAAAAGTTTGATTAACCGCCGCTGGATGTTTGATACAGGTCAGGATTAAATCAATTAGATTATCTAAAGCCACCAAACTACGCTTATTATTGATAGCGGCCAACGGTAAGGGCACATTTTTATCTATGATGCGCATCATACTTTGAAAATTGGCTTTAACGCTAGGCCCGTAGATCAAAGGCGGTCTAATAATAACGACCTTTAAACCTGTTTCCAAGGCCAATTGCCGTAAAGCTTTTTCGGC
>CAIPDT010000005.1 GCA_903863905.1 uncultured Methylococcaceae bacterium | reverse complement strand
GGCGTCTTCTAAGCTTTGCCATTGCGTAAACGTGTCTTTAAGATCACCTTCAAATATCGCTGACAAATAGTGATGACTATAAAATTCGTTTTCGTTGTTTATGCCAGTTAAATCAAGAGCCATTATATGTTAGTCCTTCAGTGTTATTGGGTTTATCCATTATGCGTATACTAGCGCGGCGATAATCTGGATATACGGTTGATCTTCGGTGTTCATGGTTTCTTGTATCCAGTGTCTGTATTCTTCAAAGCGGCTGCGGATGGCTTCGGTTTCATCTTTGTGGCGTTTATCTTTAATCGCGGCTATCTGCATACTATTTTCATGAAACACATCCATTTGTTTAACTTGCTTCTTTTCTAAAGCTTCTAGTTTTGCTAACTGATCATTCAACTTAGGCCGGTTTTCTGTTTCAAAGGCTTTACGGTAGGCGGTCATTTGCTGTTGTGTTTGCTTGACTACTTCAGGTAAGTGCTGTTTGAGTTGGGCTAAATGCGTGGGTTCTTGACCCGAATTAGGTAAACCTTGGTTTAATCCTGTGCGTTTAAGTAGCGCCTCTAATGCTTCTATACCTACAAATTTGCCGTTGCTAAACCGAATGCCTAACCAATGTTGTATCACCGGTTGACCTTTTTGATTGGCGATTAAACTGTAGGTGATATAAATCACTTCACCGGGTTCTAAACGCGAACCCGCCACTACCACTGGCGCTTGTTGACGTTTTAAACGGCTGGCCATTTTATTATTCAGCCATTGAAACACAGGGTGCTGTTCCCAGAGGTAATGCACTAAAGGCCAACTTTGCTCCGATTGCCGACTGTCTTTAATCGCCGCATCTATCGCTGATTTTTGTGCCGATAAAATAAAGTGTTTATCAGCGGGCCAGATTTCTTTACTTAAGGATTTAAAGCGTTGCTCTAGGCTCTCGGGCGCTGTAAATGCTATGCGTTGAGTTTGGGGATTGCATTCTAATTGAGTGACCCGATCACGTGTGTCATTTTCTAATAAGCGCTGTAAGCCTTTGGCAAGATAGGCATAATCTGACTCAAATAAACTCGGTAAGCTTGCAGTTTCTTTTAATGGATCAGGCGCAGTTGGGGTATCGGTGGCAAACCAATCTTCTGCGAACAGATCAAAGGCTGTTACGTTGGTTTCTAGTTGTTGGTTAAACGCACTGGCATCGCCACCGGCTTCAATCGCTTTTGCGGTGATGAGTTCTTCTTCATTGCTGTCATACACGCCCATAAAAACAGAAGGGTCACCAATATTCTTGGTGGCTTGTTCATCTTTTTGTATCAGCACTTCTAAGATTCGGTTGTCACCTCTAACTTGCTCACTGTCACAATCGGTCATTAAGTAAATGATGTGCGGCGCTTGTTCTTGTCCGTAACGATCTATACGGCCATTACGTTGTTGAAAGATCATTAAAGACCAAGGTATATCAAAATGCACCATACGATGACTTAAATAATGCAAATTGATACCTTCTGACGCCACATCAGAACAAATTAATAAACGTACTGGCTTATTTTCTTGACCAAAATCTTCGACGATCTTTTGTTGTTCAATATCCGATAAGGTGCCATGCAAGACTTCAACTTGATTGTCTTTAAGTTTTAAATCGCGCGTCAGATTTTCTTGCAGGAAGCGTAAGGTTTCTATCCGCTCGGTAAAAATAACCAGCCGATCTTTAGCATCGTTAGGTTTCCACGCATT
>CAIPDT010000004.1 GCA_903863905.1 uncultured Methylococcaceae bacterium | reverse complement strand
TTACGCACTATTGAGAGATGGATTAAAAAACTTAGGGAGGCTAATGACATTGATATAAAAATTGAGTTACCCCCTAATCAAAATTCAAATCTTGACTATAAAAAGTTAAGAGGCATTAACATTATGGAAAGATATTTCGAAAAAAAACAACGAGAAAGTCAATCTAAAAAAGATATAACCGATATTAAAGAAAAATTCCAAAAGCGGTTTGATATTTCAACTAACAAAACATTAAAAGAATCTCTTAAGGAGTTATAAGTGGTATTCAGTTATGAGTCATTATTTAAATAACAACAAGGAGCGAGATCTTAGCATTGATGTCATTAAAGCATTTGCAACAATTTTAGTAATTGCTGGACATGTTATTCAATATACCAACGTTGACTTTGATCATTCAATCTTTTTTAAAATAATTTATTCATTCCACATGCCTCTATTTATGTTCATTAGTGGCTACTTAATGCCAGAAACAATAAATAATAGCTTCTTACGTATAAAGTTTAAGCAATTGGTCATACCCTTTACACTGTGGAGCGCACTACTCATAGCGTTGAATAATCCTGAATTGATAAAAAATGCCGATTCTTATCAATTTCTTGACAGATTATATAAGCTATTTTTGCAACCAGATGATGGAGGCCTATGGTTTTTATGGGTTTTATTTCTAAACTTTTTAGTATTTACACTATTAAGGGGTCGATATCAGATAACTCTTTCTGTCGTCATAATTATTTCATTAACAATTCTTCAATTTATAAACCATGATTTTGCCCTATTTGGACTTGGGCTTTTTAGGTGGCACTACTTTTTCTTTGTATTTGGCTTTTTAGCGCATAACAATAACATTCTGAAAAAGTTAAAAATTAATACATGGATAATATTGATCACCACTTTGGCCCTTATGAACCAATGGAATAGAGTTGCAATAACTTCTTTTTTTGGAATTGAAATCAACAGTAATACACTAACCACGTTACTTACATTAATTGTAAAATATCTGTGTGCATCTGGGGCCATAGTTGTTATTTTTTTCTATCAAAGAAAAGCTCAAATATACAAATAAATGGATAAATATACTCTCTGTTGATTCACTTGGTTACTACGCTACTCAATTCATATTCTTGGGGGGCGCTACGCTATTTTGGTCTTTAAAAGATTTAAATAGTTATTTAGATCAACTTTATATTTTCATACTGATTATTACTTTCTGCACATTAATAATTCAAATCATCAACAGATATTCATTTACAAGACAATATTTGCTTGGAAAAGTGGGTAATAAAAAGCTCGTTCAAATCCATAATGATTATGGAGACTAAAAAATAATATTGTTGCTTCAATAATAATCAATTTTATGTGTTCGCAAATTTCTTTTATTAACTTATTTTTATGTACGTAATTATGTTTTTTATAAACTTTATTGGCTTGCTTTGGGTGCGATTGACTAGAGGATGTCACATAAGGTCTATTGAAGTTTCTTATAAAGCATTGAAAGGATCTTGCGGTATACAAACTCTAAATCAAGTTAGTGTAGATGCCACTAGTAAAATCGGAAGTTATACTTACCTAGGTAGTCGAACTAACATTACTAAAAGTAATATTGGCCGATATTGTTCGATTGCTAATAATGTTTCTATAGGACAAGGTGAGCATGATTTAAGTAGAATTTCAACGTGCTCTCTTTTTTACGAATCGCCATGGGATACTTTAACAGAGGGTAGTTGTGTTATTGCTAGCGATGTTTGGATTGGGGTTGACGCTGTCATCTTGAGGGGAGTTAGTATCGGTTTTGGTGCTGTTATTGCCGCAAATGCTGTGGTAACAAAGGATGTACCTGCTTTTGCAATTGTTGGAGGAGTTCCTGCCCGTTTGATTCGTTATAGATTTTCAGAACAAAAACAACATGAAGTATTAGCCACTGGATGGTGGGAAAAAGATGTTGATGAAGCAAAATCACTTTTGAAATTACTTGAAGTAAGGCTAGAGAATTTATGATATTTGGCGCATTACGAGGTAATGGATTGATTGAAAATATTATTTTTAAAGCAAAGCATATTAGTAATAGGGATAGTTGTTTTGCACCTTATATTGCTTTAAGAGAAGGGCTTTCTAAACATTCGATTCAATTAGATACCTTAGATAAGTCTAATAAATCAAATTTGTTATTCGAAATACATCAAGATGTACAACTAAGTTCTTGTTGCAAGATTAATTATTTACTCATGCTTGAAAATCCATTAGTTAAGCCTCTTAATCATGATCCTAATAAATGGACAAAATATAAAAAAATATTCACTTGGCATGATGAGTTGGTTAGTAACGATCGTCACAATCGATTTGTTAAAATTAATTTACCAAATCCGATAAACTCTTATCCTGTTGATGGTTTTTCAAAGCGTAATCGATTTTGTTGTTTGATTGCTGCTAATAAGACATTACCATTGAAGGATGCGCGTGATCTTTATCCCGAGCGTGTAGTGGCAATCAGGTGGTTCGAAAAAAACGCCTCAAAAGATTTTGATCTATATGGTATAGATTGGAATATCCCGGTGGTTCATCGTGGTTTAATTGGTAAATTAGAGCGCCGTTTTTGGCGATTATTAGTGAGCGTTATTCCCACATCACCTTTCCCTAGTTATCGCGGAAAAGTAGCAAATAAGAGCGAGGTATTAACACAGACACGTTTTGCTATTTGTTATGAAAATGTTCGTGATTTACCAGGATATATTACTGAAAAAATATTTGACTGTTTTTTTTCGGGGTGTGTGCCTGTTTATTGGGGGGCAGATAATATTACTGATTATATTCCCGCTGATTGTTTTATTGATCGCCGCAACTTTTGTGATACGGCAGCGGTATATGATTTTTTAAAAAAGATAACAGATCAAGAGTTTTGCGGTTATCAACAACGTATTGCAGATTTTTTGCAAAGTGATGCGTCATATCCATTCAGTTCAGAATATTTTGCGGAGACTATTGTAGATACAATAGTTCAGGATCTTGGAGTTTAAGCGTGATCTAATGCTAGTCGCTGGAGGACGTTTAGCATCAGCGATAATGGCATTAATTAGCATACGTGCGGTCACTACATATTTGACGCCAGAGCAATATGGAGATCTTTCTTTACTTATTGCAGTACAGTCGTTTTGTGGATTGTTTTTGATTAATCCGATTGGCCAGCATATCAACTTGCATACCCATAGTTGGTGGGATGATGGCACCCTCATTGCAAGATTGAAGTCTTAT
Source organism: uncultured Methylococcaceae bacterium (assembly GCA_903863905.1). Taxonomy (GTDB): domain Bacteria; phylum Pseudomonadota; class Gammaproteobacteria; order Methylococcales; family Methylomonadaceae; genus Methylobacter_C. Next base: position 877 of record CAIPDT010000004.1, on the reverse strand, counting down.
CAACGCTATATCTTAGGTGTATCGTTTATCGGGGGTGTAGTCGTATTTGCAATGGGGAAACAGCAGTCTTCAGCACAAATTCTATGGACATCAGCGGTTATGTTTATAACTGTTGTTGTTGGTACATGGAACTCAACTTTAATACCTATGTTGAATATGCTTGGTTTTCGTGCTGCATCAGTTGTTTGGTCTATTCTGACAATAATGCTTAGTTTGGCGTGCTCTATTCTTTTTGTTATTTGGTTACCTTCTGCAGTTGCTTGGTTTGCTGGTCAATCAATTGGGATGGGGATAGGAGCGTTGGGTGCAAAGTTTTTTTTAAGTAAACATGCAATACCATCAAAGCGTTCAAAAGGGCTTTTATCTTTGATAGATAGGCGAACTATTTTAAGTTATTGTCTTCCTCTTGCTATGGCAACCGGATTTATGTGGCTGCAATTAAGTGGCTATCGATTTCTAGTTGAAAGTTATTGGGGGTTGGCACAACTTGGATTGATAGTGGTGGGATTGCAGTTGGCAGGGCAGATTTCGGCGTTGGTCGAATCATTAGCTATGCAATTTTTCCACCCTATGTTTTTTCGAAGAGTGAGTGCGCATGAACAGATGGACGAGGTTAAACTGGCTTTATCAGATCTTTTGAATACTTTAGTACCTGTGTATTTTGTGTTGACTGGACTGATTATAGTAAGCGCTCCCTATTTACTTAAAGTACTGGTGGCGTCGCAGTTTAAGGATGCAAAATATTTTGTCATGTTAGGTGCTGGTATCGAATTATGCCGTGTAGTAGGTAATTTATTAAGCAACGCTGCGCATATTAGGCGCAAAACAAACTCTTTGGCTTTGCCTTATGCGGCGGGCGCTATTACCACGCTATTAC
>CAIPDT010000003.1 GCA_903863905.1 uncultured Methylococcaceae bacterium | reverse complement strand
CTTTAATAACCGCAACACCGCCAGCTAATTTAGCTAAACGCTCTTGTAACTTTTCTTTATCATAATCAGATGTCGCTTCGTCAGCTTGAGCACGAAGTTTTACAACACGATTTTTGATTTGCTCTTCAGAACCCGCACCATCAATGATAGTTGTGTTTTCTTTAGTGATTTGTACGCGTTTAGCCGTACCTAATTGCGCTAATTCTGCTTTTTCTAAACTTAAACCGACTTCTTCAGAAATAACAATACCGCCTGTTAATACCGCGATATCTTCTAACATCGCTTTACGACGATCACCAAAGCCAGGTGCTTTAACAGCGGCCACTTTAACGATACCACGAATCGTGTTAACCACTAAAGTCGCTAAGGCTTCGCCTTCAACATCTTCAGCAACAATCAATAAAGGACGACCTGATTTTGCTACGCCTTCTAAGATAGGTAATAAATCACGAATGTTTGAGATTTTCTTTTCGAAAATTAAGATGAAAGGATCATCTAATTCAACACTCATGTTTTCTTGTTTGTTGATGAAATAAGGTGACAAATAGCCACGGTCAAATTGCATCCCTTCAACCACGTCTAATTGGTTTTCTAAGCCTGAACCCTCTTCAACCGTGATAACGCCTTCTTTACCTACTTTTTCCATCGCTTCAGCAATGATTTTACCCACTGACTCATCAGAGTTAGCAGAAATAGTCCCTACTTGAGCAATCGCTTTGTTATCAATACAAGGCGTTGCAGAAGCAACAATGGCTTCAACCGCTTTAATCACTGCTAAATCAATACCGCGTTTTAAATCCATTGGATTCATGCCCGCAGCAACCGCTTTTAAGCCTTCATTAACGATAGATTGTGCTAATACGGTTGCAGTTGTTGTTCCGTCACCCGCCACATCAGACGTGTGAGAAGCCACTTCTTTAACCATTTGTGCGCCCATATTTTCGAATTTATCTTTTAATTCGATTTCTTTCGCAACAGAAACACCGTCTTTAGTGATTGTTGGCGCGCCAAAACTTTTATCTAAAATTGCATTACGACCTTTAGGGCCTAAAGTAACTTTTACTGCATTTGCTAAAATGTTAACACCACGTGCCATACGAACACGTGCGTCATCACCAAATAATACGTCTTTTGCTGCCATTTTTGTTATTCCTAACTGATATGTATAATTGTGATAATTAAAACTAAAGGATTAAGACTAAGAGCTTAACCAATGATGCCCAAAATGTCTTCTTCACGCATAACGATTAAATCTTCGCCATCAACCTTAACTTCATTACCTGAATATTTACCAAACAATACAGTGTCGCCCACTTTAACTTCTAAAGCACGAATAGTTCCATTATCTAACTGCTTGCCATTACCTACTGATAATACTTTACCTTGGCTTGGCTTTTCAGCTGCTGAACCCGGCAATACAATACCGCCTGCAGTAGTCGTTTCTTCTTCAAAACGTTTGACTATGACTCTATCGTGTAACGGACGTATACTCATTTATATCTCCTAACATTAAAATAACTAAAAAATTTTTATTAGCACTCACCTGCAATGAGTGCTAATGATAATGAACTTTTGCAGACTGTCAAGTTCTTTGGCATTATCTGTACTTACATTACCTAAATTAACTGACTTATGAATGACAACCAATTACTCCGCTATAGCCGTCAAATCATGTTGCCCGCCTGTGATATTGAAGGCCAACAAAAATTACTTTCAGCTAAAGTATTAATTATCGGCGCCGGCGGATTAGGCTCACCTGCAGCCATGTACTTAGCGGCGGCGGGTATCGGCAATATCACTATTTATGATAATGATGTAGTGGATCTATCCAATTTACAACGACAAATCTCACACAACACCCCCGATATTGGGATTGATAAAGTAATTTCAACCCAACAAACCTTGAATAAAATAAATCCTGACATTAACGTCAGAGCCGTTAAACAAAAACTGTTAGGCGACATCTTACTGGCAGAGGTATTAAACGCGGATGTGGTGCTGGATTGTAGCGATAACTTCTCAACGCGTTTTGCGGTTAATCAAGCCTGTGTGACCCATAAAACCGCCTTAGTCTCCGGCGCAGCGATTCGCTTTGAAGGCCAAGTCTCCGTCTTTACGCCAGGAACCGATAATAGCCCTTGCTACAATTGCCTATACAACAGTGATGGAGAAGAATTACAAAATTGCGCAACCAATGGCGTTATCGCCCCCATTACGGGCATTATTGGCAGCATTCAAGCCTTAGAGACTATTAAATTAATTTTAAGCGCAGGCGAACCCTTAAGAGGGAGATTATTACTCTTAGACGGCTTAACGATGGAATGGAAAACGATGAAACTTAAAAAGAACCCCGCTTGCCAAACCTGCGGGGATCATTAAGTCAGCATAACAAGTGCTAAACTGACTTAATGAGTCGATAAAGCGGGCGAGTTCAAGCTTATTGCTAAGCACTCATCGCCCTCCTAAGCGCTTTATTTTTTAGCTAATTTACTCTTGATATAATGAATCGCTGTTTCTGCTACATCATTTACAAACGATGGTTTATCACCATGCGGTTCAGTATTACCAAAGGGTTCAGCATTTTTTTGCGTATATTTATAAATGAAATAACCTAACGGTGCAAACACCGCCGAAGCAATAATCATCATCACAATTAACAATTCAATCACACCACCCATGATTCCTCCTCAACAATTTTAGATAAGTATTATTATTATTTTTGTAGCGTTTAAATAATACTCTTTTTCTACTCAGAAAAACATCCTTGATAATTCGCGGTCAAAAGTTGCGTAAAGCCATCGTTCATCGTATACTTTTAAGTGGCTTACTTGATCAAGCTAGCAACTATTCTAATAATTTTCTGGAGGTTCATTATGAAATGGGAAACACCAAGCTTTACTGATTTGCGTTTTGGCTTTGAAGTAACAATGTACATCTACAACCGTTAATACTCACAACCCGACAAAATTGTTGGGTTTGTAAGCATAACACTAAAAAGGGGCTTTAATCGGCCCCTTTTTTTTGCCTGAAAATCGTTAATACCGTATCATTCTATTTTTTATTTTTAAGTGCTGAATATAATGAAAATTAGAGTCCTTGGTTCTGGTGCCGGTGGTGGCTTTCCTCAATGGAATTGCAACTGCCATAATTGCCACCGTATACGTATCAATACTATGACCGGTAAAGCCCGCACCCAATCATCCATTGCGGTCAGTACCGACAACAAAAATTGGTTATTGTTTAACACCTCTCCCGATATTCGTGCGCAATTAGAAGCTTTTCCCGCGATCCAACCTAAAGAAGGGATACGCGACACCGGTATTAAAGCGATTTTGCTCATCGATAGCCAAATCGATCATACCACCGGCATGTTAATGTTAAGAGAAGGCAAACCCCTCGAAGTTTACTGCACCGATATGGTTAAACAAGACTTAACCACCGGCTTTCCCTTATTTAATATGTTGGAACACTATTGCACAGTCAATCACCATCCTGTGCCTATTGATGGTAGCGACTTTACTATTCCGGGTATTGATGACTTACGCTTTTATACCCAAGCGTTAAAAAGTAAAGCGCCCCCTTACTCACCCCACCGCCATGATCCACACCCGGGTGACAATATTGGCGTGATTATCGAACAAATCTCTACCGGTAAAAAAGTGTTTTACTCCCCCGGTTTAGGTGAAATAGAACCCCATGTCATGGCAGCCATGCAAGCCGTTGATTGCTTATTAGTGGATGGTACTTTTTGGACAAACGACGAAATGTGCACCCAAGGTATTAGTCATAAAAAAGCACGTGAAATTGGGCATCTTCCCCAATCAGGGCCAGAAGGCATGATTGAGGTTTTAAATAGTGTTGAACAAACGCGTAAAATTTTGATCCACATCAATAACACCAATCCTATTTTAGATGATAATTCTGAACAACGTAAAATCCTTGATACCGCTGGCATTGAAGTGGCCTACGATGGCATGGAAATCGATTTATAGTCTTTAAGAACACGACTTAACCCTTTTTTGGATAAACAGATGAGCACGACTGATACTCAAGCATGGACAAAAACAGAATTTGAAGCCGCCCTGCGCGGCATGGAAAAATATTATCATATTCATCATCCTTACCACACCTTGATGAATGAAGGAAAACTTACCAAAGCCCAAATACAAGGTTGGGTCGCGAACCGGTTTTATTACCAAGTGTGTATTCCACTTAAAGATGCCAATATTTTAGCGAATTGCCCAGATCGTGAAACTCGGGCTAAATGGATTCAACGCATCATGGATCATGATGGTCACCCCGGTGATCCGGGTGGCATTGAAGCGTGGATTCAATTGGGTATTGCAGTCGGTTTAACCCGTGAAGACATCACCTCCTTAAAACATGTATTACCCGGTGTGCGTTTTGCTGTGGATGCTTATGTTAACTTTGCGAGAAGAGCGGAATGGCACGAAGCGGCCAGCTCTTCTTTAACTGAATTATTTGCGCCCAAAATTCATCAACAACGGTTGGATAATTGGCCAGAACATTACCCTTGGGTCGATATTGAAGGCTATAACTATTTTCGTAAGCGTTTAACCGAAGCGCGTCGTGATGTGGAACACGGTCTGGAGATTACTTTAGACTGGTATAAAACCCGTGAACAACAAGATCGGATGGTCGATATTTTAAAGTTTAAACTGGATGTACTCTGGACGATGGCCGATGCGATGTATATGGCTTATATCAATGATATGCCTCCGTACTTTAACACTGAGCAATAAGCGCACGGTTCCTCCCTTAAATCGACTCAAAACTTAAATATCCAAATGACGATTAACTCTGAACGCCCTATTCACTTTTCTCGCACCCATCGTTTGCAATGGGAAGAAGCACAACAAAAAAATGTGATTCTTTATCCAGAAGGCATGGTGGAACTTAATCAAAGCTCTGCTGAAATATTAAAACTCTGTGATGGCACGCGCACCCTCGCTCAAATCGTCAGCGATTTAGAAACTGCTTTCAGTACCTCAGGACTCACTAACGACATTACCGCTTTTTTAGAGGTTGCATTACAAAATGGCTGGATTAACCAAAACTAAACCCACGCCTCCGCGTTGGTTGTTAGCAGAACTCACGTATGCTTGCCCACTGCAATGTCCGTATTGTTCTAATCCACTTGATTACAGCAAATATCAAGATGAATTAGACACGGACGGCTGGAAACGTGTGCTTAGCCAAGCCCGCAAAATGGGCGCAGTACAACTAGGCTTTTCGGGTGGAGAACCGCTAACCCGACAAGATCTGCCTGAATTGGTTAAACACGCCCGAGACCTGGGTTATTATTCCAATTTAATCACTTCTGGCTATGGTTTAACGGAAGAGAAAATCATCGCCCTAAAAGAAGCGGGGCTAGATCATATTCAAGTGAGTATTCAAGCCAGTAGCCAAGAACT
>CAIPDT010000002.1 GCA_903863905.1 uncultured Methylococcaceae bacterium | reverse complement strand
GGCACATCGAGTGGAATAGGTTAAATGACGCAGTTTTACAAAAAAGTGTGACATGTAACACACTCAACCCAAGCACCAAAAAAAAACGCCCCGAAGGGCGTTTATAAGTCCTCAGGAAACAGATTAGATTTTTCGGCGCTTAACACCAAAAAATCCTAGTAAAGCACTGCCAAATAACCAAATAGCCCCAGGTAGTGGAACAGCGGATGGTGTGATTTGAACTAGGCTGGTAGTGGCTGATTCAGTACCTAAGGTCATATCTAAAACTGAACCCCCTTGAGAACCCGCACCAACCCCACTGACATAAGCGAAGCCAGTAGTTGTAAACCAGTTAGAAGCAATAATCTCTGGATTAGCGTCACCCAATACAGATCGACTAGGATTATAAGAGAAGAAATTAAGGTCAGAAAGGCTTTGGCTAAATGCTGAAACCAATGAATTACCTGACCATGAAAAGCTAAAACTACTCAGCTCATCTTGTTGAATTAAACCACTGCTATTTAGGTCAGTACCTTCAAAAGAACCCGAAATACTCGCACCTTCTTCAAAACCCGTTTGGCTAAAGTTATAAAGAGAGGCTTGCGCTGTTGAGGCCATCATAAAGCCGATAATAATTGCGGCAATTAAGGATTTAAAATTCATCATGATTATCCTTATGGCGCAGTTGTAGCAGGTAAAGCAGTAGAAAAGCGGGTGCCGTTGGTAATACCTTCAACGCCAAAAGTATTAGTAAAGTTTCCTACGAAAGATTCTTTGTTAGGAGAAAACTGTAAATTAAAGTAAGAATCAATATGTACAACACTGGGTACTGGATCAAAACTAATCGTTGCAGTTGCGGAGCAGTTAGTGTTCATAGATGCTGTGCCGTATACCGGCCCGCTAAAGCCAGCAGTGTTGGTTGCGTCGTGACCAAATTCACAAGTACCTGTTAATGCACCGCCAGTAGCGATGTTGATGACGCAACGGCCTTCATGATTGTGGTGGTTGATAGCTGCTTGATACATAACATAATTGCCCACTAAATTAGCTTGGGTACAAGGTGTAATTGCTGCAAAGGCTGAGCTAGAAAGTAAAAGAGTTGATGCAATAAATAATAATTTTTTCATAAATTAAGCTCCTTGTAGTGTTATTAATTTTTTAAGTAGTGAATCGTAAAAAGCTAATCGTAAATTCTTCTTAACTAATTCGGAGCAAATAATAACGACAAATAACAGCCGGAATTTCATTGATTAGTATGCTAAAAGTATTATTTTTTATGCCATAGGTATTAGTGTGGCATATGACACACTTTTTAAATAAAACTGTGTCATATGCCATAGTTTTGAATAATCATTAGCTAAGATTTCTCATAATGTTGGTGATTTACGCCCCAAAATATTAGCGGCGTAATTTTTGCTTAAGATAAAATTATCTACCTAATCAGCAGGCGATTTTTAGTGGCTTCAGTTTCACCTCCGATAAATGCTTTCCATCAGCTTAACAATGCTGAGTTACCTCTACAAAAGCGGTCCGAAACTAATAATTTTATTCAATACTTACCAGATGAAGTCGGTGAGGGATATACCCTAATAGTGCCTTTACATGAAGACTTTAGTTTTATAGATACCAACTATCTCTTAAATAAAAATTTGGCGATTATCAGTAAAATTGATGATCAAGAACCTCGTTTAGTGGTCACGATTGCGTTAAAAGGTCAGTCGTCTTTTATGGGCTATCAAAATCAAACTATTTTTTTTAAAGAAGGTTACACGACCATTACAATTTTTAACTCCAGTTATGGTGAACGGCAATATCAAGCGAATAAGCAGATTAGACAGTTAAGGTTTTCTGTTAAGAAGTCATGGATTGATAAGCAATTAGGCGCAAAAAGGTCGGCTGAAATATTTTCTAATGACGGCATGCACTTGCTAAGTCATCGACCTATCACCATGCAGGGTTTGATTGCAGCAAGACAATTGGTTGAGGCTGATCAAAAACAGACTTTACAGCATCTGTTTATTCAGGGACATGCCATGACGTTGTTAGCTGCAGAATTAGCGGCTTTGCTTCAAGTGGACTCACAGTGTTTAGACCGATTTACCAAAAAAGATAAAGTGATTGCGCAGACGGCTAGAGATATTTTGTATTCCGAATATCAATATCCACCCTCTGTAGCAGAGTTGGCTATGCGGGTGGGTACTAATCAATTTAAATTAAAAAAATTATTTCATCATTTTTATTCCAATACACCTTATGGATTGTTAGCAGAATTCAGGATGCGGTTGGCGTACCAATTACTAGAAACTAAGCAATATCCGGTTAATGTGGTGGCAGATAAGGTAGGTTTTGCTCATGCCAGTAATTTTACACTCGCGTTTGTCAAGCATTTTGGGGTATCTCCAAAAGCTGTTGGTAAATAAATGTCTATTTTTGGCATAAGTGTAG
>CAIPDT010000001.1 GCA_903863905.1 uncultured Methylococcaceae bacterium | reverse complement strand
ACCCGCGCTAGCGATTATCCAAAAATACGGTTACGATTTACCAAAATAACCTAATGACTTGTTAAAGCATGCTCACCACTGCCGATTTTGATGCGCTATGGCTTACCTTTAAAGTGGCCAGTTTAGCGACTTTTTTATTACTCTTAATCGGCACCCCTTTAGCGTGGTGGTTGGCTCGCACCCCATCACCCACCAAAGGTTTTATAAATGGGTAGTCCCTACAAATCAATGTAGGTGGAAATATTTTCGGATGTTTGACATAGTGTAGGGACGAATTTAAAGGAAACCCCCAAAATACATCTTTTACTGAACGTTTTAATCTGACTTTAAGACAACGGGTTTCTTATTTACAAAAAAATATTGGGTTATTGTAAGAAAAAAGCCAATTTCACGGATTCTCTTTGGATTACTCTCTATGACTACAACTATCGGTGCCATCATAACAGCTTAAGGTTGCCACTTACATATCCAGGGACGTCACGATTCCAAAAAAATGGACGCATCGAACACCTGCTATGGCGATGGGATTGACTCAAACAGCATTAACCTAGAGGTTTTTATTCGTGATACCTATTCAGGTAACTCATTGATAAAAACCAACCTGCATTGATTTGTAGGGACTACCCAAAAATGCTAATCAATAACCACATTGAATGTTTTAGATATACGTGCAGTTTAGATAGCTACTTTTATCATTCAGCTTTCTTAGGATAATGATGGACTTGAGGATGCTTTGTTCCGGCGTTTTGTAGGAGTCATTACCATGGAGACGGGCTAAAATATGACTCCTACAGGGTGAGGATTTAATGAGGAATCTTGTTTTATACTCTTAATAACGCTTTTTGCATTCTTTCAGAAAGTTGTGCTTCAACAAATTGTGGTTCATTGGGTGGGTAAAGTTCTACTTCATCTAATTCAAAGCCGTAGTCTTTACCGAGCGCAATCAGTTCTCTGATTTTTTGTACTTCTAATAGTTTTGCCTGTAATTCAGGGTCTGCTTTAGAGGCTTCAGAAAAAGCTTTAATTTGGGCTAATGACATAATAGTTACTCCTGTTGATTAAAATAGACTGAGCGCTTGCGCAGTCGTTGATGAAAGAAGGTTGTGTCAGACTCGATATGGATTTGTAACCCAATCCTTCAGAATTGTGGCATCACGTTCAGGTAAATATGAAAAGTCGCCGGTGATGTCTTTATAAACCGCTAAACCCGTTTGTAGCGAGACTAAATCGCCCTTAACCATGTAAAAGAACCAGGCAAAAGGATAGCCAACGTGTCGATCAAAGCGAGTCAGCAAGTTGTTTAACGCTAAGCCTTTTTTACCAATAATATTTTCAAATTGCGGTATGTTTTTTTGTTGTGTATTGATGAGTTCAACGTTGATAATTTGCTCGCCAAATCGCCCTGTGTTGCGGAAAGGGCGAATAATCCAATCATTGGATAAGCGCGTATTTTGATTCGCACTACTTCTGTTCCAATCATTCATAAAGCGTTGTACTGGGTGTTCTTCCAGATGATATTGATTGATTTCATTCATAAAAACCGCGACATCCGTTTTGCGGCGATAAGAATAGCGTGCGGTATCAATGTTAAAGGCTTCAATGAATTCTGGATTTAAGGGGTCTATAAACTCCTCTAAATCTTCAGGATGGCTGTTGTGATTAACGAGAAAACGATCCGCCGCTTCTTGTGTTTTATCAATATCGATTTGAATGAATTCAGCGGCTTCGGTGCCTGTTTGAACTATCAAATGCAGGGTATTCCCTATTTGTTGCGTAGCAATGAGTTTTTCATCTAAGGCATGCTCAATCAAGGTTTGTAAGTTTCTGCCACACTCAATATAAGTACGTTCTGTCCATTCAACCAAGTCGTCAGCAATTCGATGGCCTGTTTTATCAACAATGCCACCTAAGCGGTACCATTCATTATCAGTTTTTGCCAAAAGAATGGGGGTCTTAGGACTTAAGTCTTGTATGGTTCTTAATAAAGCTTCGTTGTCTGTATTGGCTAAGGTTTGTTTGCAAATCTTAGCCAGTTCTTGCCCATTAATAGGGAAAATTTGATTAGCCATTATGAGTTCCTATTGATCAGCGTCATTGATAGGGACATCGCTGTTTAAGCGTTCCATGACGACTGCCCGAACATCGGGTTCTGGGTCTTCTAGTAAACACGGTAAAGTTTCAAGTGGTGCACGCTGTGCCGCTATATAACGAACTACCCAATCTTGATCGTTTAATAAGGTGACAGCATTTTCTGGGCTCATTCTTTCGGCAATAATTCGTCTAACTTCTGGGGCTTCATCATGCGCCATGAGTCCTAAGCTGACTTCTGGTAAACGTTCAGCCACGACTTTCCGTACTTCTGAATCACCGTCCCGAATTAAGCGAAATAAACGCCCCGCGGGGAGTCTTCGGGCAACGGTTAATCTAACAATATAATCAGGGTCATTAGCCAATAACTCTAATGATTCTAGGCCAATGCGATCAGCTACTGTCATGCGTACTTCACGATCAGAATCATTTAACAAAGCGGATAATTGACTGGGCGGCAAGCGATAAGCGACGGCCCGTCTAACCACTTCATCTTCATCATTGATGAGTGCCGTTAAGTCTTTTTGCGGTGCATAACGGACGGCAATGGCCCGCCTTTCCCAAAACGCATCTTTAAGATAATGAGGGGCGTAGGCGGGATTGATTCTAAAAAAACGATCTATTTGGCGGCCGCTTTCAGCCATAACGCAGGTATCTCCAGGCATACAACGGCCCATCAATAACGTTTTGCCACGAAAGGGACAGAAACTACAATCAGCAATAGGTACGCTAACAGACGTGTCATTACCAAACATATTCGTGTTCCGTTTATTCAGGGTAAACTTCTGCAATAACAACGCCTGTGGCAACCGAAAAATCATTCGTTAGACACAAACAGTGATCCCGACCATCAATCAAATACAAATTAAATTCTGGATGTTCAAGTACAGGATTGTTGTTGGGTAAGTCATCATCCATACAGTAGGTGAAATGTAGAGGTTGAAATTGAGGTCTAAGTATCGAAACCGTGGTCTCATTAACACCCGATGTTTTCAGTATTTGTGCAATTTCATTAAGTTGGCTGACTTCAATCATCCCACGTTCTCCCGTTCAAATTTAAAACGCTCAGCAGCATCAACGCCCATGGCTTTAGCGAGCCAAGGCGGAGGTGATAAGGAAATAACAGACTGTAATTCTGAAATGACGTCAGAAATTTTCTCGGTACCGGAGAGTTTTAAGGGGTGTATGCCAATGCGCACAATTTTTGCAGCCGCAGGTCCACCGACTGAAGCCATATAAGCCACTTTACAATCGCTAATAAGTTCGGCTCGGTACGTATTTTTATCTTCTATCTGAGGATTGTTTTCGAGATCAGGGACACGGATATCAATCAAGTAAGCTGCATTAGCGGAGATTTGATAGATTAAAAATTGCTGACAACTGCCAAAATGACCATCTACGGTGTAGTAGTCATTACTTGCAAAGGCAATACGAATTGAATTAGGTAAATCACCGTCTTGATAACTGTGAATGCTGGGTTTAACAGGTTTTCCAGTTTCAATATCGGTTTTAAGAATTGCAATAGTCTGCAGTAATATACTTTCATCAATGAAATAAAGCACGCCTGCATGAGCTGCTTTTAAGAAGGGTAACGTTATACCAGCGATTTTTTCTTCTGTTAACGGAAAGCCTAAACTTTCGGTAAGAATATTAAATAATCCTTTGGCATCAGTATCGGGTAGAGCGCGAGCTGCTAACCCGATACGTAAAGCCAGTTCTCTTGTCATAGTGTCCTGGCTGCTCATAAGTTTATGCCTCTAATGGCAAAATGCAATTATCAATAGGGCATACCTTAACGCATTGAGGGACATCAAAATCTCCTTCACATTCAGTACAGGTTTTTTTGTCTATTTCAAAAACAATTTTACCTTCAGTAATTGATTGAGTGGGGCATACGGGTTCACAGTCTCCGCATGAAATACAATCAGCTGCAACGATATATAACGACATGATTATTCTCCTGAATCTACACGTTTTGCGCGTAAGGTGACGGGAAAGTCCGGTTGTCCATCAATAGGCTCAAAGTAATATTTTGAACCATCACTGAGTAGCACTTCACCGCCCCATTTCTCTGGAGTATCAAACTCAACGGATTCAGCCACTTCTTCCAAATCTTTTTTGGGTACGTAGAAGACTAATTTCCCTTCAGCGTTTTTCTTTAACATGACACTCGGCATAGCATTCTCCATTTACACGCATAACGACTAAAAACAAACTATAAGTTTTGAGGTGTCTTTATGAATAAAGACACCTCAAGATCGATGATTTAATTAACGAATTAAATCGTAGTTATAGTCAGTGGTACCCATACCTTTGGTTTCTTTATCCAGTTGTTCTAGGACGGCATTAACCAAAGTGGTCAACATATAAATGGCACCTTCGTAGCCCAAAGTCGTCATTCTATGTAAATGGTGTCTGTCAAAGATGGGGAAGCCAATACGGATTAACGGCACTTCAAACTCTTCACCCTTATAGAAAGTATCACGTTGAATGAACTTGCCATAAGAGTTACCAATCATGAAGTCAGGTTTGTTAGTAAAGACTAAAGAACGGAAATGCCATAAGTCTCTTCCAGTATGTACAACAGTATTTTGGCCGTATGGAGAGTCTTTCAACATTTTGTCCATGGCTTTTGCCCAACGTTTGCTAGCATGATTACATAATACATCAGTGGGTTCTGCACCTAATTCTAATAAGAATTTAGTCATACCCATGACGAAGTCTGCATCACCATACAAAGAGAACTTTTTACCGTGCATCCAAGTATGAGAGTCTGTAATCATGTCTACTAAACGGCCACGTTCTAATTCTAATGAAGCTGGGATGGGTTTACCGGTTAATTCAGAGATTTTCATCAAGAATTCATCAGTCCATTCTAAGCCCATTGGAATGTTGATGGCAGTCGCAGGTTGATGCCATATTGATTGTACGAACTTTTTGGTTTTTTCTAATTGCCAAGGTTGTAACAATAAGGTATCAATGGCATTAGGCGAGTCTTTTAATTCAGCTTGAGTTGTGCCGCCCGCATACATACGGAAAGTACCATCTGCTGGGGTGTCTAACACTTCTGATGGATCACTCATGAGTGTATAGTCAACACCCATTTCTTTCATCATTCTATGCATCACTCGGTAGTTACCCAAGTATGTTTCAAAGCCAGGCACTAAGTTGATTTTACCGTTAGAGCCGACTTTTTTGTCGTCCATGTGGTTTAAGGTAAAGTACTTAATCATCCCTTCAAACATGTTATCCCAACCTGTTGTATGGCTACCCACAAAGCTTGGAGTATGCGCATAAGGCGTTGGATAATCTTGTTCTATATGACCCGCTTTTTTAGTGTTATTGATGAAAGCGTTTAAGTCGTCACCGATAACTTCAGCCATACACGTAGTAGAAACTGCAATAATGTCTGGTTTATAAAGCGCTTTTGCATTTTCTAAACCGGCCATCATATTCTTTTGACCACCAAATACCGCTGCGTCTTCTGTCATAGAATCTGATACACAGGAGACAGGTTCTTTAAAGTGACGATTAAAGTAAGTACGGAAGTAAGCTACACAACCTTGAGAGCCATGCACATAGGGCATCGTTTTTTCAAAGCCTAAAGCACATAACACAGCACCTAAGGGTTGACAGGCTTTTGCTGGGTTAACGGTTAACGCTTCACGATTAAAGTTAAGTTCTTGGTATTCTTTAGTGGTAGACCATTGAAAAACTTCATCTATTTTCGCTTGTTCATGGCGTTCTTCATAAAGCTCGCGTTTGTTCGCTAAACTTTCTTTGTATTCGTCATTACGAAATAATGGATAACTTGGTTGGATATTTTCTACATCTTGACTCATGATAAGCTCCTACGCGCCACCAATCTGTGGACGACAGTTGAAGGAAAGGTAGACTTTAGCTACACTCGGTGTCGCTAAAGTCAGTCATACAAATATTTATGCGCCTGCTGCAACAGCTACTTTAGACGTATCGTCAGTTTTCCAAGGCACTTTCACTTGTTTCCAGCAAGGGTTATTCAAGGTCATGTCCATATCTCTGGCAAAGATAGCAAAGCCATCGTAACCATGGTATGGGCCTGAATAATCCCATGAGTGCATTTGTCTAAATGGCACACCCATTTTTTGGAAGATATACTTTTCTTTAACACCAGAACCAATCAAGTCAGGTTGGACGCGTTTTACAAATTCTTCAAATTCATAACCGGTGACGTCGTCATAAATCAAGGTTGCATTACCCATTTCCTTAATAGTACGATCGTAATCGTCGTTATGACCAAATTCATAACCAGTCCCGACGACTTCCATGCCTAAATCTTCATAAGCACCAATGACGTGACGAGGACGTAAACCACCGATATACAACATAACGCGTTTACCTTGTAAACGCGGTTTGTATTTTGCGATAACGGCTTCATACTCCGCTTCATATTTAGCGATAACTCTTTCTGCGCCGGCTTGAATAGTTTCATCAAATAACGCCGCAATTTTGCGTAATGATTCAGCAATTTTAGTAGGCCCAAAGAAGTTATATTCAATCCAGGGGATCTTGTACTTTTCTTCCATGTGACGTGCAATGTAGTTCATTGAACGATAGCAATGGATTAAGTTGAGTTTAACTTTAGGTGTTTTTTCCATCTCAGCAATAGTACCGTCACCAGACCACTGAGCGACAACACGTAAGCCCATTTCCTCTAAAAGGGTACGAGATGCCCAAGCGTCACCACCAATGTTATAGTCACCGATGACAGCAACGTCATAAGGTGTAGTAGGGAAGCTATCATCACCATCACGGTTTTCTAATACCCAGTCACGGATCGCGTCATTAGCAATATGGTGACCTAATGATTGAGACACGCCACGGAAGCCTTCACAACGCACAGGAACAACGGGTTTTCCGATTTCTTTGTTGGCTTTTTTAGCGACCGCTTCTATGTCATCACCAATCAAACCGATTGGACATTCTGATTGAATACTGATGCCTTTGTTTAAAGGGAATAATTCTTCAATTTCGTTCATGATTTTGGCAAGCTTCTTATCGCCGCCAAATACGATGTCTTTTTCTTGGAAGTCAGAGGTAAAGTTCATAGTACCGAAGGTGTTAATACCTGTAGTCCCTACGTAATAGTTACGACGACCTGCACGAGAATACTGTCCACAGCCAACTGGGCCATGAGAAATATGGATCATATCTTTAATAGGACCCCATACCACCCCTTTAGAACCCGCATAAGCACAACCACGAATGGTCATTACACCTGGCAATGATTTACGGTTAGAGGTAATACATTTGTTTGATTTTTCTAAAGATTGATCGTTGACCGCTAAATGTTTAGCGCGATCTTT
The DNA here is from genome assembly GCA_903863905.1 of uncultured Methylococcaceae bacterium. Lineage (GTDB taxonomy): Bacteria > Pseudomonadota > Gammaproteobacteria > Methylococcales > Methylomonadaceae > Methylobacter_C. The sequence continues at coordinate 175 of CAIPDT010000001.1, read as the reverse complement.
TTTAGCTTGTTCTGGATAAATTTCAAGCACTTCTTGAATGAGCGCTTCTGTTTCTTCTTTCGTTAGAGCAGCCATGATATTCTCCTAGTTTGTCGTGGGTAATCCCCCACAGACAGGTTTTAGGACAGGATTCTGTAGAGATAAACGGCTTTTATCTCTACAGAGTTTACTTATT